>JAEWCE010000356.1 GCA_023390785.1 Pseudomonadota bacterium | reverse complement strand
CCTCGAAGATCCTCGCCTGCGCGGCCGGATCGTCGTTGAACACGGTCGCCTGCGCCATGTCGCCGAGCTTGAGCCGCACGGCCTGGCCGCCCTTGAGGTCGATGGCCGGGAAGAGAATCACGGTTTCCTCTCCAGGAAATTCTCGATCAGGGTCAGGCCGAGGGTCTGGCTCTTTTCCGGGTGGAACTGCGTTCCGAACATGTTGTCGCGGCCGACGCAGGCGGTGACCTGCTGGCCGTATTCGGCGACGGCGAAGAGCTGGCGATCGTCGGTCGGCGCCAGATGGTAGGAGTGGACGAAATAGGCGTGCAACCCGGCCTCGCCGTCGGGGATGTTAGCGAGCCGCGGGTGGGGTTGCGGGATGCGCAGCGTGTGCCGGCCCATATGCGGCACCTTGAGGCCGCCGCGCGGCTCGAGCCGGACGACCGGCCCCATGATCCAGTTGAGGCCGGCATAGACTCCCTTCTCGTGGCCCTCGGTCGCCATCAATTGCATGCCGACGCAGATGCCGAGGAAGGGCACACCGCCCTGGATCACGCGCTCGTCGAGGGCCTGGCGCATGCCGCGCACCGCCAGCAGGCCGTTCATGCAGTCCTCGAAGGCGCCGACGCCGGGCAATACGATGCGGTCGGCGCGGCGGACGACGTCCGGATCGGCGGTGACGGCGACATCGATATCGGCGCGCAGCGCCCGCACCGAGCGCTCGAAGGCCTTGGCGGCCGAGCGCAGATTGCCCGAGCCGTAGTCGATGATGGCTACGCTGGCTGTCATTTCGGGCCGGCCGTGCTCGCCAGGAAATCGTGGGTCGCGAGGTCCTCGCCGCTCGCCACCACGTCGCCGCGCCAGACGAAGCCGCGGGCCAGGAGGCCATCCCGGCGCAAGGAGGCGGCCTCGAAGCCAAGGAACAGCGCCACCAGCGCATAGAGCGCGCAGGCGGCATCGATGCCGATGACGCGCGACACATAGGCGAGGCCGAGCACGAGCGCGATCCAGAACACCAGCAGCAGCCAGAGGCCGTTGAACAGGGCGAACAGCGGGGTGAACAGCATCGCCGTCCACGAGAAGCGGTCGGCCACCGCCACCGGCGGCACGAGCTTCGGCGCGCGGTTCTTTGCCGCCTTCCCTTGCGGTTTTTCGAAGATAGAGTAGACGGTCATGGCACCGCCTTAGAGCAAATCAGCCGCGCATGGAAGCGAGGCGCGCGCCGGGCAGGTTTTGATGGAGACGACGAGCATGGCCACCCCGAGCAACAGTCCCGCGCCCACCGAGGTCCGGGAAACCCCGAGCCAGGGCATCTTCATCGGCCGGCTGGCCCTGGTGCTGTTCATCTTCGCGGTCGCCGTTGCCGCCTTCGGCCTCTACGCCGGCGCCAGCCACGGCTGGCAGTAGCAAAAAGCGAATAGGGAATAGCCAATAGCGAGCAGGGCCGTCCCGCCCTATTCGCTACTCACTAGTCGCTGTTCGCTTCCTTCACAGCGTTCCCTTTGTGCTCGGAATCCGGTCCTTGGCCCGGGGATCGATCTCCACGGCGTCGCGCAGCGCCCGCGCCAGCGCCTTGAATGCCGATTCGGCAATGTGGTGGTTGTTGTCGCCATAGGGCGTTTCGACGTGCAGCGTGATCCCGGCATTCATGGCAAAAGCCTGGAACCACTCGCGAAACAGCTCGGTATCCATGTCGCCGACCTTGTCGCGGTTGAACTCCACTTTCCAGACGAGGAACGGCCGGCCGCTGACGTCGAGCGCCACGCGGGTCAGCGTCCCATCCATCACCAGATCGGCGCTGGCGTAGCGGCGGATGCCCTTCTTGTCGCCCAGCGCCTGCCTGACCGCCTCGCCCAGCGCAATGCCGACATCCTCGGCGGTGTGGTGGAAATCGATATGCAGGTCGCCCTTGGCCCGCACCTCGATGTCGATCAGGGAATGCTTGCTCAGCTGGTCCAGCATGTGGTCGAGAAAGCCGATGCCGGTCTTGATGTCATAGGCGCCGGTGCCGTCGAGGTTGACCTTGACGGCGATGTCGGTCTCGTTGGTCTTTCTCTTGATGTCCGCGCGACGCATGCCCAAACCTCGATGTCCTCCCCGCGAACGCGGGACCCTCCGTTTACTTGGCCACGCTCTGGATGGAAACAGAGGTTCCGCTTCAGCGGGACTGGCTTGGTGGCGGAGGTTGCCACCTAGCCGTGCAGGCAGTTCCATCGGCATCTGCCGATGATTGAAATCCGCCCTGGCGTCCCTATCTACGGAAAAATCCTTTTGGAGTGTTGAATGCCCACAAACAACGACTTTCCGGGCTGGCACGGCACCACCATCGTCTCGGTGCGCAAGGGCAACAAGGTTGTCATTGCCGGCGACGGGCAGGTCAGCGTCGGCAATACGGTGATGAAGCACAATGCCCGCAAGGTGCGGCGGCTGGCCGGCGACAAGGTAATCGGCGGCTTTGCCGGCGCCACCGCGGATGCCTTCACCCTGTTCGAACGGCTCGAAAAGAAGCTCGAGCAGTATCCCGAGCAGCTGATGCGCGCCGCGGTGGAGCTCGCCAAGGACTGGCGCAGCGACAAATATCTGCGCCACCTCGAGGCCATGATGATCGTCGCCGACAAGACCGACACGCTGGTGCTCACCGGCAATGGCGACGTGCTGACCCCGGACCACGGCGTCATCGCCAACGGCTCGGGCGGCAATTACGCGCAGTCGGCGGCGCTGGCCCTTGCCGAAAACACCGATCTCGACGCCGAGACCATCGCCCGCAAGGCGATGAAGATCGCCGCCGAAATCTGCATCTACACCAACGAGAACGTGACGCTCGAAACGATCGAGGCCTGAGCGGGATCGGGAATGCACAGCCCGGTCTTCACCTGGCCATGCTTTTCGGGTTCGATCCCGCGTTAGATAGGAACCAGTACAGTGCTCAATGAACCCAATACCCCGGCCGGCTACGGCGGGACTGACGACGCGCTTCGTCCCGAAGGCGTCCGGAAAGGCGGATCGATG
Organism: Pseudomonadota bacterium; assembly: GCA_023390785.1. Lineage (GTDB taxonomy): Bacteria > Pseudomonadota > Alphaproteobacteria > Rhizobiales > Devosiaceae > Devosia_A. The sequence continues at coordinate 30,166 of JAEWCE010000356.1, read as the reverse complement.
GCTGAAAATCTCTCTCCCCGGCAGATCGTGGCCGAGCTCGACCGCTTCATCGTCGGCCAGAACGACGCCAAGCGCGCCGTGGCCGTGGCGCTGCGCAACCGCTGGCGGCGGCAGCAGCTCAGCGACGACCTCAAGCACGAGGTGACGCCCAAGAACATCCTGATGATCGGGCCGACCGGCGTCGGCAAGACCGAGATCTCGCGCCGGCTGGCCAAGCTGGCGCAGGCGCCGTTCATCAAGGTCGAGGCGACCAAGTTCACCGAAGTCGGCTATGTCGGCCGCGACGTCGAGCAGATGATCCGCGATCTGGTGGAGGCGGGCATTTCGGTGCTGCGCGACATCCGCCGCGACGAGGTCAAGGCGCAGGCGCACCAGAACGCCGAGGAGCGCGTGCTCGATGCCCTGGTGGGCGCCAGTGCGGGCTCGGCGACGCGCGACAGCTTTCGCAAGAAGCTGCGCGCCGGCGAACTCGACGACAAGGAGATCGAAATCGAGGTCTCGGGCCAGCCGCCGCAGGGGGGCATGTTCGAGATTCCCGGCCAGCCCAATGTGATCAACATCCAGGACATGATCGGCAAGGCGCTGGGCGGCAAGCCGAGCAAGCGCAAGGTCAAGGTCAAGGACAGCCATGCGCTGCTGATGGCCGACGAGGCCGACAAGCTGCTCGACCAGGACCAGCTGGTGCGCGAGGCGGTGGAGCTCAGCGAGAACCACGGCATCGTGTTCATCGACGAGATCGACAAGGTGGCCTCGGGCGGCAATTATTCCGGGCCCAGCCGCGAGGGCGTGCAGCGTGACCTCCTGCCGCTGATCGAAGGCACCACAGTCTCGACCAAGTACGGGCCGGTGAAGACCGACCACATCCTGTTCATCGCCTCGGGCGCGTTCCACGTGAGCAAGCCATCGGACCTGTTGCCGGAGCTGCAGGGCCGCCTGCCGATCCGCGTCGAGCTCAAGGCGCTGAGCAAGGACGACCTCATCGGCATCCTGTCGGACACCGACGCCTCGCTGATCAAGCAGTACGTGGCGCTGATGGCGACCGAGGGGCTGACGCTGGAGTTCACCAAGGACGGCATCGAGGCGATCGCCGACGCCGCCGTGAAGGTGAACTCGACGGTCGAGAACATCGGCGCCCGCCGGCTGCAGACCATCATGGAGCGGCTGGTCGAGGAGCTGAGCTTCGAGGCCCCCGACAAGAAGGGCGAAACGGTCACCATCGACAAGGCGTATGTTGCCGACAAGGTGGGCAAGATGGCCGGCGATACGGATCTGAGCCGGTTCGTGCTGTAACGACGTTTTAGGACGTTCAGGCAGGACTCCTCGCCCGCTTGCGGGGGAGGGGGACATGGCGTTGCGCTCTGGCGCACGCCAACCGCAAACTGCGCAGCGTGGTGGAGGGGGCGGCCACAGGTCCCAGCGGGTGGGCCGCCCCCTTTCGTCGGCTTCGCCGCCACCTTCCCCCGCAGGCAGGGGGAAGGGACCCGACTGCGGCTTTCGCGGTTGCGCCCATATGGCCGCGCATGATCAATACGGCGATGGACTCTCTCACCCTCCCCCTCGTCAAGAACCCGCGCGACGTGCTGCACCAGGTGTTTGGGCACAGCGCCTTCCACGGCCTGCAGGAGGCGGCGGTCGGCCATATCGTCGATGGCGGCGATGCGGTGGTGCTGTTTCCGACCGGCGCCGGCAAGTCGGTGTGCTACCAGGTGCCGGCGCTGTGCCGGAACGGCGTCGGCATCGTGGTGTCGCCGCTGATCGCGCTGATGCGCGACCAGGTGGAGGCGCTGCGCCAGCAGGGGGTGCGGGCCGAGGCGCTCAACTCCTCGCTGAGCCCGGAAGAGGCTGCGGGGGTGCGCAATCTGCTCCGGCGCGGGGCGCTCGACCTGCTCTACGTCGCCCCCGAGCGGATCATGACCGCCGGCTTCCTGCAGCTCATCGCCGACGTCGATATCGCGCTCATCGCCATCGACGAGGCGCATTGCGTCAGCCAGTGGGGCCACGATTTCCGGCCCGACTACCGCGAGCTTTCCCGCCTGGCCGAGCTCTTCCCCAACGTGCCGCGGGTGGCGCTCACCGCCACCGCCGATCCGCTGACCCGCGACGACATCATCGACCGGCTGCACCTCAGGCAGGCGAGGATCTTTGCGACCAGCTTCGACCGCCCCAACATCAGCTACACGATCGTCCAGCGCAGCAACGGGCCGAAGCAACTGCTCGGCTTTCTCGCCCGGCACAAGGGCGAAAGCGGCATCGTCTACTGCCTCAGCCGCAACAAGGTCGAAAAGACCGCCGAGTGGCTGACCGAGCACGGCGTGCCAGCGCTGCCCTACCACGCGGGCCTTTCGGCGCCGGTGCGGGCGCGCCACCAGGATGCCTTCCTCAAGGAGGATGCGGTCTGCCTCGTCGCCACGGTGGCCTTCGGCATGGGCATCGACAAGCCGGACGTGCGCTACGTCGCCCATCTCGACATGCCGTCGTCGATCGAGGCCTACTACCAGGAGACGGGGCGCGCCGGCCGCGACGGGCAGCCGGCGGAGGCGTTCATGACCTTCGGCATGGGCGACGTAGTGCAGCGCCGGCGCATGATCGAGGAGGGCGAGGCGCCCGACGAGGTCAAGCGCATCGAGCGCGGCAAGCTCGATGCGCTCTTGGCGCTGTGCGAGACCACGGCGTGCCGGCGGCAGACCATCCTCAGGCACTTCGGTGAGACGCATCCGGGCGATTGCGCCGGTTGCGACAACTGCCTCAGCCCGGCCGACACCTGGGACGGCACCGAGGCGGCAATCAAGGTGCTTGCCGCCATCTACCGCACCGGGCAGCGGTTCGGGGCCGGCCACATCGTCGATGTGCTGGTGGGCCGCGAGACCGACAAGGTGCTGAGCAACGGCCACCACAATCAGGCGGTGTTCGGCAAGGGTGACGAGCTCGACGCCAAGGGCTGGCAATCGGTCATCCGCCAGCTCACGGCGCAGGGCTTCATCGCCGTCGACACTGCCGGGTTCGGCGCGTTGCACCTCACCGAGGCGGCGCGGCCGGTGTTCAGGCACGAGCGGCCGATCACGCTGCGCAAGGACCAGCCGCGCGAGACCAAGCGCGCCTTGCGCCGGGCGCTGGCAGAGGACATGCCGCAGCCGGCGGCGGCGCTGTTCGAGGCCCTGCGGGCCGAGCGCAGCCGCCTCGCCAAACAGCAGGGCGTGCCGCCCTATGTGATCTTCCACGACACCACGCTGCGCGCCATGGCGCTCGGCCGCCCGGGTTCGATCGCCGATATGGCCGAGCTGCCCGGCGTCGGTGACGCCAAGCTGCGCCGCTACGGCGACGCGTTCCTCGACGTGATCAGAACGGTGATTTAGCAGTCGGGCATCCTCCCTTGCGACGCAGTCGCGGGGGAGGATCCCGACTGCCAAGCTTTAGCCGCCTGCCGGCGGTGTTGCCTTCGCAGCCGCCTTCACGGCGCGGCCGTGCAGGATTGCGGCAATGATTGCCAGCAGCAGGCCGACCAGGCCAAGCACCGCGCCGAAGGCACCGCGCAGCGGCGCCGCCGGTGTGATCGAGAACAGCACCAGCGCGACGCCAAGCCAGTAGCCGAAGCGCACGAACCAGCGGCTTCCGGCGAAATCGTCGCGCAGGAACAGGAAGGCGGCGACCACGAGCAGCACATAGGCCTGCGGGTGCAACTGCCAGCCGGTGCCGATGGCGCCGGGGTCGAAGACCGTGATCGGGTTGACGTAGCTGAGATTGACCGTGTCGTTGAGCACCGCCACCGAGCCGTCGTTGACGTAAAGGAAGAACTGCGACACGGCGCAGAGCGCAATGGCGGCAATCATCCAGCGCTGCGCCGCCGGCTTGTCGCGAAAGAACTGCCCGACGATGTCCATTGCCGCTTCCCCCCGACGGGACAGCGGACACCATCGCCGGCGTGCGGGCAAGCGCTACTTCACCCGCTTGATCAGCTCGGCCTTGAGGGCGGCGAGGTCGTCGGGGCCGAGACGGGAGATGTCGCGCGCCAGGCGGTTGGCGAGCTCGGTCGCTTCGGGGCTGAGGCCGCCGGTTTCGATCGTGACCTTGGGATCGGACAGTTCGGCGAGGCGCTGCAATTCCTCGGCCTCGTCCCAAATGACGTTGAAATAGTGGATGATGCGCTGCAGCAGGATCCAGGTCGGCTTGCCGCGGCGGCCATGCTCGAGGGCGCTCAGATAGGCACTCGACACGTTGAGCGCCGCCGCCATCTGCTTGAGGGTGACGCCGCGCGCCTCGCGCATTTCCCGCATCCTGAGGCCGAGCGGGGTCATCGCGCCGGCCTCCTGAGGCGGACGTACCACGCCCCCTCGCCGCCGTGGCCCTGGGCGGACTGGTCCCAGCCGGCGACCAGCGGCCGGAGCTCGGGCGAGTTGAGCCAGATCGGCAGCATGGTGCGCAGCACGCCGCGCTCGACGATCGAGGTCGGATCGCCGTTGAGCTTCTTCAGCCCCTTGCCGGTGATGACGAGGATGGTGCGATCGCCGCGCCCGGCCCGCACCGACAGGAAACGATAGAGCGCCGCGAACGCCTCGTCCTGGCGCATGCCATGCAGGTCGAGCGTGCCGTCGATCGGCACCCGGCCGCGACCGAGCTTCTGCCTGAGCCGCGGCTCGATGACGCCAGGTGCCTGCGCTACGGGTGTCTCCGCCGATTGGTATGACGGCATAGAGATAATTCTGGGCGCGATCTTCGCCGCTTTGGGCAGCGGCGGGACCGCCGGCGGCAGCGGCAGGGGCGTTTTGAGCCGCACCCGCCGCCGCGGTTTCAGCGGCAATACGCTCTCGGTGACTTCCGTCCACAGATGGAAATCGGCAAGGGGCGGTTTCCTGCCTCCGCCCGGTCGTGCCATGTCGTCCTCGCCGGCCTCAGGAGAGCTGGTTGGTCGCAACCAGCTTCCAGTTGGGGTCGCGCGATTTGGGGTTGCGCGCGAAGGTCCATTCGTCGGCGATGGTCTGCACCTGGTCGGCATTGCCCTCGAGCAGCGTGCCATCCTTGTCGCGGGTGGCCTGCACCACCTCGGCGGTGAAGCGGACCGCGATGCGGGCGTCGCGGCGGTCGATCTCGGCGTCGGATATCTCCACCTTGGGCAGACCGACAAAGGTGAAATCCACTTTGTTGCCGGCGGCCTCGCGGCTGGCGATGGCCTGCTCGAAGCCGTCATAGACTTCCTTTTCGAGCAGCGTCCTGAGCGTCTTGCGGTCGCCGGTGGCAAAGGCCGTGACGATCATCTCGTAGGCCGATTTGGCGCCCTCGAGGAAGGCCTTTGGCGAGAAGCCGGAATCGGCCTCGGCCACGGCCTTCAGGCCGGAGGCTACCGCCGCATCGCCGTGGCTCAACTGCTCGATCTCCGCCTGCAGCTTGAGGGCGCGGCGCTCGGCGTCGACATTGGCCGGCGGGGCGACCGGGGCCGGGCGCAGTGGGGTGATCTTGTCGTCGCCGGCGGGCTTGGCCTGGTTCTGCTGGGCGCGCTGCAGCGGCGAGCGCTCATTGCCCGTGCGCGTGCCCAGCACCGAGCGCAGGCGGAACAGCACCACGATCGCGATGACGATCACGATAACGGTGGGAATGTCGAAAAACTCATCCATGCGCGCGCAATTCCGGTGGCGGGGCGGCCGGCTGGCCGTATCGAGCCCTATATAGGCAATGCCGTAGCCTGAAACCAGTTCACGAATGGTGGAGGCGCGCGGCAAACCGCCTCCGGATGCCCGCCCGCGGCGATCGTGCCGAGCGTCCGGCTTGTGACGCTCCGGCAAAACTGCTAGGCCGCGCCCGCCCCTTTTCAGGACGAGGTACTCCATATGGCCGACGATACCGCGGCGAACGCAACTGCCCCGAGCTTCAACCTTATCGGCCAGTATATCCGCGACATGAGCTTCGAGAACCCGGGCGCCCCAGGCTCGATCATGCTGGGCGGCCCCAATCCGAATTTCCAGGTCGGCATCAATGTCGGCGTCAAGAAGCAGGCCGACAACCTCTATGCCGTGGAGATCACGCTCAACGCCAAGGCCGACCGCGAAAAGAACGTCCTGTTCAACGTCGAGCTGATCTATGGCGGCGTGTTCCGCATGAACAACATCCCGGAAGCCAATCTCGCAGAACTGCTCCTGGTCGAGTGCCCGCGGCTGATCTTCCCCTTCGCCCGCCAGGTGCTCGCCACCATCACCCAGCAGGGCGGCTTCCCGCCGCTGATGATGGAGCCGGTCGATTTCCGCGCCATCTATCTGCAGAACCTCAAGGCCCTGCAGGACGCGCAGGCCGCCGCGCCCGACGGCACCCCGACCCCGACCGTCACCAACTGATTTTGCCGGATTCCAAACATCGGGCCGCCCTCAGGGGCGGCCTTTTGTTTTGAAGGTCGGGTCCAACCCCATCACAAGGTGTCGGGGTCCGACAGCAGGTCGGTCTTACGCCGCCTCGTCCTGGTAGTAGCCCCACAGCGCCGCTTCCCCCATCGTCTTGATCAGACCCAGATGGGCGGCGAGCTGCTCGGCATCGAGGCGGGGCGGCAACGGGGCCGGGCGCTGCGGCGCGTGGTGCGCGACCAGAACCGTGCCGGTGGTAACGATTGTCGTCTCCTCGACCAGCGCCAGCGTGACCTGGCGGCCGCCGATCAGCTCGAGATAGACGTCGGCGAGAATTTCGCTGTCGAGCAGCGCTCCGTGCAGGGTGCGCCGGGAATTGTCGATGCCGTAATGCTTGCACAGGGCATCGAGGCTGACACGGGCGCCCGGGTGCTTTTCGCGCGCCACCACCACGGTGTCGATGATGGGGTTGCGCAGGCTCGGGCGGCGCGCCTTTTCCAGCTCGAAGTTCAAGAACTGCACGTCGAAGGGCGCGTTGTGCGCGATCAGCGTCGCGTCGCCGAAGAACTCCAGCATCTCGTCGATGATCTCGGCAAAGCGCGGCTTGTCGGCGAGAAACTCGTCGGACAGCCCGTGGACCTGGAAGGCGTCCTCGGTCATGGGCCGTTCCGGGTTGATATATTTGTGGAAGTGCCGGCCGGTCGGGACGTGGTTGAACAGCTCGACCGCGCCGATCTCCACCACCCGGTCCCCGGTCAGGGGGTTGAGCCCGGTGGTTTCGGTGTCCATCACGATTTCGCGGGTCACGGGGTCGCTCCTGGGGTGGTCTTGGGCGTCGCGGCCAGCTCTTCAACCAGCGCCGCCACCGCTGCACGGGTGTCCGCCAGCGGCCGGTCGGTGTCGAAGACATAGTCGGCGCGCGCCTTTTTCTCAGCCTGGGGCAGCTGGCGGGCAAGAATTGCCTCCAGCTTTTCCACATTCATGCCCGGCCGGGCGAGCGCCCGCGCCCGGATGGTCGCATCGGACGCAATCGTCACCGCGACGCGATCCAGCCCGTAGCGGTGGCCGCCCTCGAACAGCAGCGGAATGTCGACCACCGCCAGCGGCGCACCCGCCGCCTCGGCCTGCGCCAGGAATTTGCCGATCTCGGCGCGGACCAGGGGATGCACGATGGCCTCGAGCGCGGGCAGCCGAGCCGGCTCGGCAACGAGCCGGGCGCTGAGGGCGGTGCGGTCCACTTCGCCATCGCGCGTGGTGCCGGGGAACGCCGCCTCGATCGGGGCGACGGCAGCGCCCCGATAGAGCGCATGCACCGCCGCATCGGACGAAAACACCGGTACCCCGAGCGCCTCGAACATCTTGCCGACAGTCGACTTGCCCGAGGCGATGGAGCCGGTGAGGCCGAGCGTCCACATCAGAGGGTCGCCTCGACCAGGGCCCGCAGTTCAGGCGTGACCTCGGGCTTGACGCCGAACCAGGCCTCGAAACCTGGCACCGCCTGGTGCAGCAGCATGCCGAGGCCGTCGACGGTGCGCAGGCCGAGCCTTTGCGCCTCGGCCAGCAGCGGGGTGACCAGCGGCACGTAGACGATGTCGGTCACCACCGCGGCTTTGGGGACAACCGACAGGTCGACGCCCTCAAAGCTCGTGCCCTTCATGCCGACCGAGCTGGTGTTGACGATGAGCCCGGCGTTGCCGGCGCGGGCGGCGAACTCGCCGAGCCCGGCGCAGGCGATCCGCCCGCCATATTCGAGCGCCAGATCCTCGGCCTTGCCGACGGTGCGGTTGAGCAGATGGATCTTGCCGGCATTGCGGGATTTGAGCGCCACCAGGATGGCACGCGCCGCGCCGCCGGCCCCCAGCACCACCACCTCGTCGAGCCGCTGGTCCCAGCCGGGGGCGTGCTGGTCGAGATTGCCGAGAAACCCCATGTAGTCGGTGTTGAACCCGCGCACGCCGGCAGCACCCTGCAGCACCAGCGTGTTGACCGCTCCGATCTCCTCGGCCAGCGGATCGAGCGCGTCGACCAGGGCGAACACCTGTTCCTTGTGCGGGATGGTGACGTTGCCGCCGACGAACTCGCCCGCCTTGAGTCGCTCGAAAAAGGCCGGCAGGTCGCCCGGGGCTACGTCGATCGCCTCATAACTGCCGTCGACGCGATAGCGCTCGATCCAATGGCCGTGGATCAGCGGCGAGCGCGAATGGGCGATCGGGTGGCCGATGACGAAGGCGCGTTTCACGTGAATCCTTTCCACATGGCAGGGCCGGGCCGATGCGGCCGACTCGACACGACTCGCAATTTCGAGTCCCGCCTGCAATCCCTTCGAGTCGCCGACCAGGTCGGGAAATGTGCCGGCAAGCTGGCCGATCAAATCCACAGAGTCGTTGCTGGGAGATCGCGGGCGCGGGGGACATCGGGCCGTCTCGGCCGGCGCGTACCGGTTGTCACCCCTGACCCGGATGAGCGTCCACACCCTGGCTTGCGGGGACGGTTAACAAAACCTTAACGGCGGAATCGGGGATAACATGATTCCAGCGCACGGTTGCTGTCCCCAGCTTGTCCCCAGCCGCCGGGTCCGGGGCACAATGGTTAACGCTTCGTTAATCCGCGCGAGTCCGGCGATATTCTTCGCCCTCAACCGCCGCCAATCCCCAGCTTGCGGATGCGACTCTACGCCCGCAGCGGGGTGATGCGTTCCGGCTATCGGGCCCGCAGGAATTCCTGCAAAACACGGCTATGATACTGATGATAAAAGAATCTCTTCTCTTCTTAGGGACCCGACTGTGAGCCCGGTGGCCAAACCCTTGCTGGAGACGGTGCGTGGCAGGCGCCAAGCCCGGCCGCCTCTCTGGATCATGCGGCAGGCCGGCCGCTACCTGCCGGAATACCGCGAGGTGCGCGCCCGCGCCGGCAGCTTCCTCGAGCTCTGCTATACCCCTGCCCTGGCGGCTGAGGTTTCCCTGCAACCGCTCCGCCGTTTCGAGCTCGACGCAGCGATCCTGTTCTCCGACATCCTGGTGATCCCCGACGCGCTGGGCCAGGAGGTGCGGTTCGAGACCGGGGAAGGGCCGCGGCTCGAGCCGATGACGCCCGAAGGGCTGGGGAAGTTGAGGCCGGAGACGGTGCTGGATCGCCTCAACCCGGTGTTCGAGACCTTGCAGCAGGTCAAGACCGCCCTGCCCCCGGACAAGACGCTGATCGGGTTCTGCGGTTCGCCCTGGACGGTCGCCACCTACATGATCGCCGGCCAGGGCTCGACCGACCAGGCGGCGGCCCGCATCTTCGCTCTCACGCAGCCGCAGGCCTTTGCCCGGCTGCTCGACATCCTGGTCGAGGCATCGGTCACGTACCTGGTGCGCCAGTTCGAGGCGGGCGCCGATGTGGTGCAGCTGTTCGAAAGCTGGGCCATGAACCTCGACCCGCAGCAATTCCGCGACTACGTCACTGCGCCCAACCGCAGGATCGTCGAGGGCGTGCGCGCTCGCATCCCGGGGGCGGCATTCATCGGCTTTCCGCGCGGCGCGGCGGCGATGCTGCCGGCCTATGCGGACGCCGTGCGTCCGGACGTCCTCGGTATCGACTTCAGCACGCCGCCGGAATCCGTCGATGCGGACTTGCCCAAGTTATTGCCGGTGCAGGGAAATCTCGATCCGATCCGCCTGCTCGCCGGCGGCGCGCAGCTCGATGCGGCGATCGACGGCATTATCGCGGCCTTCGGCAATCGGCCGCATATCTTCAATCTCGGGCATGGGATATTGCCGCAAACGCCGATCGAGAATGTCGAACGGCTGGTCAGGCGCGTCAAAGGGGGCTGAGGCATGGATTGGGTGGTGTTTGCGACGACGTGGGTCAAGGCCCTGCACGTCATTTCGGTAATCGCCTGGATTGCCGGCATGATGTATCTGCCACGCCTGTTCGTCTATCACACGGTGGCGGAGAAGGGCTCGATCCAGTCCGAGACGTTCAAGGTCATGGAACGCCGGCTCTATCGCGGCATCATCCGGCCGGCGATGATCCTGACTTTCGTTTTCGGGCTGGCCATGGTGTTCACCCCGGGCCTCGTCGACTGGTCGCAGGGCTGGCCCTGGGTGAAGGCAGCGGCCGTGCTGCTGCTCACCGCCATCCACGGGTTCTACGGCACGCAGATCCGCAGATTTGCCGCCGACAAGAATCAGCGCCCGACCCGTTTCTGGCGCCTGGTCAACGAGCTGCCGTTCGTCCTCGTCATCATCATCGTGATCATGGTGATCGTGAAGCCGTTCTGAGTGGTGAACGGTAAGTGGTGAATGGTGAATGGTCGCGTGGACCGACGGCGCCGCCCGACCATTCACCATTTTGCCATTCACCATTCACCGCTGGCGTTTCACGTGAATCCGTCCGCCGCTCACCCTGCCTCTTGAACACGACACCGCTTCGGGCTATCTGAGGCGCGTCGCACCGACAAGCGCGCGCCGCCCGGCGAAAGCGCGGTGCAAACCCCCCTCCCGAAAATCTCCGTCTATCTCCAGGTTCATTCGCCGCATGGAAAATCTGAAGCTCAGCGAGCTCAAGGCCAAGTCTCCCGCTGAATTGCTCACCTTCGCTGAGGAATACGAGGTCGAGAACGCCTCGACCATGCGCAAGCAGGAGCTGATGTTCGCCATCCTCAAGGAGCTGGCGGCGCGCGAGGTCGAGATTACCGGCGAGGGCGTGGTGGAAGTCCTGCCCGACGGTTTCGGGTTCCTCCGCTCCCCGGATGCCAACTACCTGCCCGGCCCCGACGACATCTATGTGTCGCCCAGCCAGATCCGGCGCTTTTCGCTGAGGACCGGCGACACGGTCGAGGGCGAAATCCGCTCGCCGAAGGAAGGCGAGCGCTATTTCGCCCTGCTCAAGGTCGCGACCATCAATTTCGAGGATCCCGAAAAGATCCGGCACAAGGTCAATTTCGACAACCTGACCCCGCTCTATCCCGACCAGCGGCTGAAGCTCGAATTGCCCGACCCGACCAACAAGGACAAATCGGCGCGGGTGATGGATCTGGTGGCGCCGATCGGCAAGGGCCAGCGCGCGCTGATCGTGGCGCCGCCGCGCACCGGCAAGACCGTGCTGCTGCAGAACATTGCGCAGTCGATCGCCGTCAACCATCCCGAATGCTACCTGATCGTGCTGCTCATCGACGAGCGCCCCGAGGAAGTCACCGACATGCAGCGTTCGGTGCGCGGCGAAGTCATTTCCTCGACCTTCGACGAGCCGGCGAGCCGTCACGTCCAGGTCGCCGAAATGGTGATCGAAAAGGCCAAGCGCCTGGTCGAACACAAGCGCGACGTGGTGATCCTGCTCGATTCGATCACCCGCCTCGGCCGCGCCTACAACACCGTGGTGCCCAGCTCGGGCAAGGTGCTGACCGGCGGCGTCGACGCCAACGCGCTGCAGCGCCCCAAGCGCTTCTTCGGCGCGGCGCGCAACATCGAAGACGGCGGCTCGCTCACCATCATCTCGACCGCGCTGATCGACACCGGCAGCCGCATGGACGAAGTGATCTTCGAAGAGTTCAAGGGCACCGGCAACAGCGAAATCGTGCTCGACCGCAAGGTGTCCGACAAGCGCATCTTCCCGGCCATGGACGTCACCAAGTCGGGCACCCGCAAGGAAGAGTTGCTGGTCGAGCCCGATATCCTCAGGAAGATGTACGTCCTTCGCCGCATCCTCAACCCGATGGGAACGGTCGATGCCATGGAGTTCCTGATGGACAAGATCCGGCAGACCAAGACGAACTCGGACTTCTTCGATTCGATGAATACTTAGAAGGACTTAGCGTGCGTCCGGCGCGAGCAGTCGGTCCCTTCTCCCGCAGCGAAGCGTGCGGGGGAAGGTGCCGCGCAGCGCCGGAAGGGGGCGGCCCCCCGCCCCGACGCGGGGGGGGGATGGTGCCGCCAAGCGCCGGAAGGGGGCGGCCCCCAGCACCGAGCCCAGCCCTCATTGGAATGTGCGCACGCGCCCGGCCCAACCAGCAGGTGTCATCCCGGGCTTGACCCGGGACCCACCTCTCCGCTGACGCTTGGACATGCATGGGTCCCCGCTTTCGCGGGGATGACACTCTGTGGGTGACCTCGACACCATCGTCGCGCTCAGCTCCGGCGCCCTGCCCTCCGGCGTCGCCGTGATCCGCATCTCCGGCCCGCGGACGAGCGCTGTTCTGGAACATCTCTCCATAACTCTGCCGCAGCCCCGGCATCTGACCCTGGCCGCACTCCGCATCGGCAGCCAACTCATCGACACCGGGCTGGTCGCCTGGATGCCGGGCCCGCACTCGTTCACCGGCGAGGACACCGCGGAGCTGCAGGTACACGGCTCTCCCGCGGTGGTTAGAACGCTGCTCCGGTCGACGGCGGGCCTGCCGGGCGTGCGCCTGGCCGAGGCCGGCGAGTTCACCCGCCGCGCGTTCCTCAACGGCAAGCTCGACCTGACCGAGGTCGAGGGTCTGGGCGATCTCATCGCGGCCGAAACCGAAACGCAACGGCAGCAGGCGGTGGCGCGGCTCGGCGGAGGCGTGTCGCAGCAGATCGCGGCCTGGCGCGAGACGCTGCTCGATGCCCGCGCCGAGATCGAAGCCCGCCTCGACTTCTCCGACGAAGGCGACGTGTCGGCCGAGTTGCCGGCGAACGTCGTCACGTCGATCGAGCACCTTTCAACGGAGCTGGCGGAGGCTGTCGAATCCGTCGGCCGCGGGCGCATCGTGCGCGAGGGACTGCGCGTGGCGCTGGCGGGGCCGCCCAATGTCGGCAAGTCATCGCTCCTCAATGCGCTCAGCCGCTCGGACCTCGCCATCGTCTCCGACGAGCCCGGCACCACCCGCGACGTGCGTGAGGTGGCGCTCGATCTCGGCGGCCGGCTGGTGGTGCTGGTGGATATGGCGGGGCTGCGGCCGACCCAGAGCCGCGCCGAAGCCGAAGGTGTCCGCCGGGCCGAGGCGGAGATTGCGCGAGCCGATCTGGTGCTTTGGCTCAATGCCCCGGACGTGGAGCGGCTGGAGCCGCCGCCGCGGACACCGCTGTGGACGGTGGGCACCAAGGCAGACCTGGGCCCGGTCGCCGCGCAACACATGCTCTCGGTGCGCGCCGGGACGGGACTCGGCGAATTGCTCGCGGCGCTGGCTGCCTTCGCGGAAGACGCAGCGGGCGTCGGAGCCCCCGCCCTCGTCAGTCGCGAGCGCGATCTTGCGGCACTGCGATCGGCCCAGGCGGCGCTCGACCGGTTCGTGTCGGAGGGTGCGACCGACGAAATCGCGGCCGAGCACCTGCGGCAGGCGTCGCTGGCGCTGGAGCGGCTGCTCGGCCGCATCGATACCGAGCACGTCCTCGACCGGCTGTTTGCCGCCTTCTGCATCGGCAAGTGATTCACGTGAAACAGCGGCCACGCGTCGGCATTGAATCTGCGTTCGGCCTCCACTAAACCCGCCGCCCATGACCAGCACCTCAGATTTCGGCGTGATCATTGTCGGCGGCGGCCACGCCGGGGCCGAGGCGGCGGCAGCGGCGGCTCGGGTCGGGGTACCGACCGCGCTCGTCACCCACAAATTCGCGACCATCGGCGAAATGAGCTGCAACCCGGCGATCGGCGGGCTGGGCAAAGGTCACCTCGTGCGCGAGATCGACGCGCTCGACGGGCTGATGGGGCGGGTCGCGGATGCGGCGGGCATCCAGTTCCGGGTGCTCAACCGGCGCAAGGGGCCGGCGGTGCGCGGACCGCGAGCCCAGGCCGACCGCAAGCTCTACCGGCAGGCCATGCAGGCGGCGCTGTCGGCACAGCGCAATCTCACCATCATTGAAGGAGAGGTCGACGACCTGAGCGTGGAGAATGGCAATATAACAGGAGTCGTCCTGCTCGACGGGCGCCGCTTCAGCACTCGATCCGTCGTCTTGACCACCGGGACCTTCCTGCGCGGGCTGATTCACCGGGGCGAAGAAACGATCCCGGCCGGCCGGGTGGGCGAAAAGCCGGTCCTGGGTCTGTCGGGGCGTCTCGAAGCTCTTGGGCTGAGGCTCGGCCGGCTGAAGACCGGCACGCCGGCACGGCTCGACCGTACGTCAATCGACTTTACCGTGCTCGAAGCGCAGCCGGGCGACGATCCGCCGGAGCCGTTCTCGTCGCTGACCGCGGCAATCACCACCCCGCAGATAGAATGCTATATCACGCGGACCACGGCGGAGACGCACCGCATCATCGCCGACAATCTGCATCGCTCGGCAATGTATTCGGGGCGCATCCAGAGTCGCGGCCCGCGCTATTGCCCCTCGATCGAAGACAAGATCGTCCGCTTCGCCGATCGCGACAGCCATCAGATCTTCCTCGAGCCGGAAGGCCTGGACGATCCGACCATCTATCCCAACGGCCTCAGCACCTCGCTGCCGGCCGAGGTGCAGGAGGCGTTCCTCAAGACCATGCCCGGGCTCGAGAAGGTTCGCATCCTGCGTCCCGGCTATGCCATCGAGTACGACTATGTCGACCCGCGCGAGCTCAAGGCCACGCTGGAGCTGAGGCGGCTGCCAGGATTGTTTCTCGCCGGGCAGATCAACGGCACGACGGGATACGAGGAGGCGGCGGCGCAGGGCCTGCTCGCCGGCGCCAACGCGGCGCTGCGCGCGACGGGCGACGAGCCGATGGTGCTGTCGCGCACCGAATCCTATCTCGGGGTGATGGTCGACGACCTGATCACGCGCGGCGTCGCCGAGCCGTACCGCATGTTCACCTCGCGCGCCGAGTTCAGGCTGCATCTGCGCAGCGACAATGCGGATCAGCGCCTGACGCCCCTGGGCATCGCGAAAGGACTTGTCGGCCCGACTCGTCAAGCCGCCTTCCAATCGAAGGTCAAGGCGCTTGATGACGGGCGGGCACTGCTCAATTCGCTGCGCGCGACGCCATCGATGGCGCGGCGGGGCGGGATCGTCGTCAACGCCGATGGGCAGCAGCGCAGTGCGTTCGATCTGTTGGCCTATCCCAATGTCGGGCCGGCGCAAATCGCCGGCCTTTGGCCGGAAATCGGCGAGATTGGAACGCCGATTCTGGAACAGCTCTCCATCGACGCCCAATACGCGGTCTACCTCGAGCGGCAACGGTCCGATGTCGAGGCGATGCGCCGAGACGAGGGCATCGCCATCCCCGACTGGCTGGACTATGCCGAAATTCCAGGACTTTCCAATGAGATCCGGCAGAAGCTCCTCGCCGCACGGCCCGCAACGCTGGCCCAGGCCCAGGCGCTCGAGGGCATGACGCCGGCGGCGGCGACGCTGCTGCTGGCAATTATTCGGCGCGGCGCATTGCGCAAAGCCGGATGAGCCAGGCGGAGGACCTCGACGCGTTCGCGGCGCTGCTGCGCAAATGGAACGCCGTCCAGAATCTCGTTTCACGTGAAACAATCGGCGAGCTTTGGCCGCGCCACATCGAGGACAGCCTGCAGCTTCTGCCGCTGCTGCGGGCCTGCGATCACGACGTCATCGACCTCGGTTCGGGCGGCGGGTTCCCGGCGATCCCCCTCGCCATCGCGTCGCGGGGGCTGGAACGACGATTCACCCTGGTCGAGCCGATCGCCAAGAAGGCGGCGTTCCTGAGGGCCGCAGCGCGCGAGCTGCGGCTGCCGATCAGGGTGCTTGCGCTGCGCGCCGAGCAGATTGATTCACGTGAAACATTCGATCTGGTGACCTCGCGGGCCTTGGCGGCGCTCCCCGAGCTGTTGCGGCTCGGCGCGCGCTTTTTGCGCCCCCAAGGCCATATTCTGCTGCACAAGGGCCAGACATTTCGTGAAGAAGTGTCACGGGCCGCTGCCCAATTCGACTTCGATGTGCTAGTCCATCGCAGCGAGACCGACTCCTCCGGCGTCATTCTCGAGATTTCACATCTGCGTGCGAAGTCAGTCGCTTAGGAGGCCCCTATTGGCGCCGCGCATCATCACTCTCGCCAACCAGAAGGGCGGCGTGGGCAAGACCACCACCGCCATCAATCTGGCCACGGCGCTGGCCGCCATCGGCGAGCGCGTGCTCATCGTCGACCTCGATCCGCAGGGAAATGCGTCGACGGGACTTGGGGTTAGCCGTACCGACCGCGAGGTCTCCTCCTATGATCTGATGGTCGGCGAGGCGACCGTCGCCACGGCCGCAATCATGACCGACGTGCCGAGGGTCGCGATCGTCCCATCGACTCTCGACCTGCTGGGCGTCGAGCAGGTGATCTCGCAACAGCCCGACCGCGCATTCAAATTGCGCAACGCCTTCAAGGCCCTAGGTGAACTCGCCATTGAAGAGCAGCCGATCAGCTACGTGATCATCGACTGCCCACCGTCGCTCAACCTGTTGACGGTCAACGCGCTGGTCGCGGCGGATGCCGTGCTGGTGCCCATGCAATGCGAGTTCTTTGCGCTTGAGGGTCTCAGCCAGCTGCTTCAAACCATTGAGCAAATTCGCACCAATCTGAATCCGCGTCTGGCCATCCAGGGGGTGGTGATGACCATGTTCGACCGCCGCAATTCGCTCAGCGAGCAGGTGCTGAACGATGTCCGCGGGACGATGGGCAATCTCGTCTATGATACTGTTATTCCACGCAACGTTCGGCTGAGCGAGGCGCCGTCCTACGGCAAGCCGGCATTGCTCTACGACCTCAAATGCGCCGGCAGCCAGGCCTATCTGCGGCTGGCGACGGAAGTGATCCGCCGTGAGCGGCAAATGGCGGCGGCGTAAATGGCGGAGCCCAAGATGAACGAGAAACCTTCGCGGCTGGGCAGGGGGTTGGCAGCGCTGATCGGCGACATGCAGCCCATCGAAGCACCGCGCCTGGCTGACAACCTGCAGGCGGGCCAGCGCCGCCTGCCGGTTGAATTCCTGATCGCCAACCGCGCCAATCCGCGCCGCGACTTCGATAGCGACCAGCTCGACGAGCTGACCAATTCGATCCGCGAGAAGGGGGTGATGCAGCCGCTGCTGGTGCGGCCGACCAGCGACCCCGACCAATTCGAGATCATCGCCGGCGAACGGCGCTGGCGGGCGGCGCAGCGCGCCGGGCTGCACGACGTGCCGGTGGTGGTGCGCGAGGTCGACGACAAGGAAGCGCTCGAGCTCGCGATCATCGAGAACGTGCAGCGGGTGGATCTCAATCCACTGGAAGAAGCACAGGGTTACGAACAGCTTATTGAGCAGTTTTCCTATACGCAGCAAGACCTTGCTCAGGTCATTGGAAAATCCCGCTCGCACGTCGCCAACACGCTCAGGCTGCTGAAGCTGCCGCGCGAGGTGCGTGACATGGTGACCAATGGCCAGCTCACCGCCGGCCATGCGCGCACGCTTATTACCGCCGAGGATCCGGCGGCGGTCGCGCGCGAAATCGTCGAGCGCGGCCTGTCGGTGCGCGAGGCGGAGGCGCTCAGCCAGCGCGGCGCCAGCAAGGAGGGCGCGCCCAAAAAGCCCTCCACGCATCTCGAACGCGACGCCGACCTGATGGCGCTCGAAAAGCGGCTGTCGGACGCGATCGGCCTCAAGGTCGCGGTGGCCGCCAAGAAGGACGGCTCGGGCACGGTGCAGATCGGCTACCGTACGCTCGAGCAGCTCGACACGGTGCTGGCGCTCTTGACCGGATCGAACTGATCAGTGCTGCGCGGCCATCTGCGCCAGGGCAAGGAACGTCCGGCGGGTGAGGGTCTCGGCGCTGCCATAGTTCTTGCGGCTGTCGCCGGTGGCGCGCAGCAGGCGGTCGAGGGCCAGCGCGAGCGAGGCGTCCGGCCATAGGCGGAGCTGCTGCTCGAGCGCAGCGCGGCGCGAGAAATGGGGCTTCGGCCGGGCGCCGTCCAGCACTTCGCGGACCGAGGCGCCGCTGTCGACCACGGTCCGCCAGCGCCTGAGCTGGGTGAAATGCTGGGTCAGCGCCGCCAGCAATTGCTGCGGATTGACGGCGGCAGCCAAAGCACGGCCCAGCGCCGCGTCGAGCCGATCGGGACGGCCGGTACCAACGGCGTCGGCGACCTCGTCGAGCACGAGGGCGGCATTGTCGGCGCATAGCGCCAGTACGTCGGCGGTGGTGAGCAGCTTGCTCTCGGCCGCATAAAGGCTCAGCTTTTCCAGCTCGCGACGGGTGACTTCGCGGTCATTGCCGAGAATGTCGCGCAGCAGTGCCGGAACCTCCGGCTCGGTGCGGATCTGGACGGCGTTGAAGGTCTCGGCGATGAGCCGCAGCACGGTCTCGTCGCTGTCGGCGTAGCACGGCAGGGCCCGGCCGGCCTTCGTGCCCTCGACCAGGGCGCGCAAGGCGTCACGCGGCGGCAGATTGCCCGCCTCGACGATGACCACCGCGCCCGACGGCTCGGCGGCCAGCTCGCTCAGCGGCACGGCGATCGACCTGCCGGCGCCACGCACCCGCACCACACGGCGCTCGCCGAACAGCGATGACGTCCGGGCTTCGACCAACAGCCGCCCCGGATCGGCATCGACATCGCTGCCCTCGAGCGTGACCAGCCCCATGCCGTCGCCATCCCGGCCGGCATAGTGCGCCACCAGCCGCTGCGCCGTCTCGCGCACGAGGCCGGTATCGGGGCCGTAAACGAGAATCACACCAGACTCGAGGTCCGGCCGCTTCACGAAGCGCTCGACCTCATGCGCCTTCAGGGCGGTCATGCGGTGCCGATCATTTGGCGAGGGCGCCGAGAACCGAAAGGCGGATGGTGTCGGCCAGGAGATGGGCGGCGCGCGCCTGGGCGTCCGTGGCAGCCTGGTTGTTGGCGACCACCTGCGGGCCGGAATTGTAGTCGGCGCTCTGCGAGCGGCTGCCCGAGAGCAGCACCTTGCCGTCGGCGCCGACCAGGGTGATGCCGGCGGTGACCACCATTTCATCGGGGCGCTGCGCGGTCGTGACAACGTTCTGGGTGTCGGTCAGCTGGCGGGCGCCGGCGCTCGCGGTGACGGTGAGCTTGGGCACGCCCGGGCGGCTGACGCGGGTAAAGTGCAGCGCCAGGTCCTGGTAGATGATCTGCTCGACGCGATTGCTCGGTGGCGACATCGCGAGCTCGACCCGGTCCACGGTGAACTGGCCCGTGCCGTAGACCGGGGTCAGGCCGCTGCAGGCCCCGAGCGCCGGCAACAGCGCCAGGGCAAGCACAACTCCAGCGGCCCGCACGGTCCGGTTAGATGACCACATTCACGATCCTGTCGGGCACGATGATGATCTTCTTGGGCGCCTTGCCGGCCAGCATGCTGGCAATCGCGTCCAGTGACAAGACCTGTCGCTCGACCTCGGCTCCGGCGGCGCCTTTGGGCAACGTGATCTCGGCCCGGCGCTTGCCGTTGATCTGCACTGCCACGGTGACGTCGGTGTCGACCAGCAGCGCCGGATCGATCTCGGGCCAGCCGGCGTCGGCCACCATGCCGGCACCGCCGAGCGCCGCCCAGCAGCTTTCGGCCAGGTGCGGCATCATCGGGGCGATGAGCTGCACCAGCCGGGTGACCCCATCGCGCAGCACGGCAACGCCGTTGGCGGCGGGCTCCGCCTCGAGCGCGGCGGCGAACTTGGCCAGCCCATTGCTCAGCTCGTAGATCTGGGCCACGGCGCTGTTGAAGCGCAGGGCTTCGATATTGTCGCCAACCGCCTTGACGGCGCGGTGCACAAGCTTGCGCGTCGCTTCGATGTCGTTCGCCGCGGTGTCGCCGGCTGGGGGCAGGTCGGCGATCTGCAGCGTCTCCTGCACCAATTTCCAGATGCGCTGCTGGAAACGCGAGGCGCCCTCGATGCCCGCCTCTGTCCACTGCACGTCGCGCTCGGGCGGCGAGTCCGACAGCATGAACCAGCGCGCCGTGTCGGCGCCGTAGGTGCGGACGATCTCGTCGGGATCGACCACGTTCTTCTTGGACTTGCTCATCTTCTCGATGGAGCCGATGTCCACCGGCGCCCCGGTGGTGGTCAGCCGGGCCTGCCTGGTTTCGCCCATGCCTTCCAGCGTCACATCGGCCGGAAGCACCCAGTCGCCATTCTGATCGCGATAGGTCTCGTGCACGACCATGCCCTGGGTGAACAGGCCCTTGAACGGCTCGTCGATGCCCAGATGGCCGGTCTTGTGCATGGCGCGGGCGAAGAAGCGGCTATAGAGCAGATGCAAAATAGCGTGTTCTACGCCGCCGATATACTGGTCGACCGGCAGCCAGCGGTCGGCAATTGCCGGCACCGTGGGGGCGGAGGCGTGCGGCTCGGTGAAACGCGCGAAGTACCAGGACGAATCGACGAAGGTGTCCATGGTGTCGGTTTCGCGCCGGGCCGGCTTGCCGCAAATCGGGCAGGGCACGTGTTTCCAGGTCGGATGGTGGTCCAGCGGGTTGCCCGGCCGGTCGAACGTGACATCGTCCGGCAGCTTGACGGGCAGATCCGCATCCGGGACCGGCACCACGCCGTGGTCGTCGCAATGGATCACCGGAATCGGGCAGCCCCAATAGCGCTGGCGGGAAACCCCCCAATCGCGCAGCCGGTAGTTGGTCTCGACCGTGCCCTGCGCGCGGTTGCCCACCTGGCGGGCACCGAAATAACGCGCGATCTCCTGCTTGGCAGCCTCAACCGGCAGGCCGTCGAGGAAGTCGGAATGATAGATCGTTCCCGGGCCGACATAGGCTTGCTCGGCCACCGCGAACTCCTCCGGGTCGGTGTCGGGCGGCAGTACCACCGGGATGACGTTCAGCCCGTATTTGCGCGCGAAATCGAGGTCGCGCTGGTCGTGCGCCGGGCAACCGAAGATGGCGCCGGTGCCGTAGTCCATGAGCACGAAATTGGCGACGTAGACCGGCAGCGTTTCGCCGGGCCGGACCGGATGCTTCACCTTGAGGCCGGTGAAAACGCCCTGCTTTTCCGCCTTTTCGAGGGTCTCGGTGGCGGTGCCCTGGCGGTGGAACTCGTCGATGAAGGCACGCAGCGCCGGGGTGCCGGCGGCCAGCTCCTCGGCGAGGGGATGGTCGGGCGACAGGGCCACGAAGCTCGCGCCGAAAATGGTGTCGGGGCGGGTGGTGAATACCTCGATGGCGGTGGCGGCGGTCAGGTCCGACGCCTCCAGCTCGAACAGCAGCCGCAGGCCTTCGGACTTGCCGATCCAGTTGCGCTGCATGGTGCGCACCTTGTCGGGCCAGCCCGGCAGCCCATCCAGGGCCGAGAGCAATTCCTCGGAATAGTCGGAGATCTTGAAGAACCACTGGGTCAGTTCGCGCTGCTCAACGACGGCGCCGGAGCGCCAGCCGCGGCCGTCGATCACCTGCTCGTTGGCGAGCACGGTTTCGTCCACGGGGTCCCAGTTCACCTTGGCCGATTTGCGCGTCACCAGCCCGGCCTTGAGGAAATCGAGGAACAGCTTCTGCTGGCGCTGGTAATAGTCGACGTCGCAGGTGGCGAATTCGCGCGTCCAGTCGAAGCTCAGCCCCATCGATTTGAGCTGGGCGCGCATCGTGTCGATATTGGCGTAGGTCCAGGCCTTGGGGTGGCTGCCCGTCTGCTTGGCGGCGTTCTCGGCGGGCAGGCCGAAGGCATCCCAGCCCATCGGGTGCAGCACGTTGAAGCCCTTGGCGCGCTTGTAGCGGGCCAGCACGTCGCCCATCGAATAGTTGCGCACATGGCCCATGTGGATGCGCCCGGAGGGATAGGGAAACATCTCGAGCACATAATAGGGCTCGCGTGGATCGTTGTTGGCGACCACGAAGGATTTGTTGTCCTCCCAGGCCTTCTGCCAGCGCGGCTCCTCGACCCGCGGGTTGTAGCGCTCGATGGGTTTCACGTCCGGATACGTCCTTGCGGCGGCAAAGGCCTTGCTTTGCCGGGGAATTTCAGCGTAGCGGACCATCATCAGAAAAGACGAATCCGGTCAACAGCAAGGCGATGGACACCGCAGCCGAACGACTCGCAACGATCCGGGCGCGCATCGACCAGGCGCGCCGCCGGTTCGGGGCGCCGCCTGACGATGTGACACTGGTCGCGGTGTCGAAGACCTTCCCGGCGGCGGCGATCGTGCCGTTCCTCGAGGCAGGCCAGCGCGTCTTCGGCGAGAACAGGGTGCAGGAGGCAGAGGCCAAATGGCCCGGATTGCGGGCCTCCTATGACGGCATAGAATTGCACCTGATCGGGCCGCTGCAATCCAACAAGGCGCGCGAGGCGGTGGCGCTGTTCGATGTGATCGAGACGGTCGACCGCGACAAGATCGCGGCGGCGCTGAAGGCCGAGATGGTGCGACAGGGGCGGACGCCGCGCCTTCTGGTGCAGGTCAACATCGGGCTCGAGCCGCAAAAGGCAGGGATCGCGCCGGCCGATGCAGCGGCGTTCGTCGAGCGCTGCCGCACGGTGCACGGGCTCGAAATCGAGGGGCTGATGGCGATCCCGCCCGAGGGCGCGCCGCCAGGGCCGTATTTCGGACATCTGGCCACTCTGGCGCGCGATTCGGACGTGAAAGTACTGTCGATGGGGATGAGCGGCGATTTCGAGACCGCCATCGCCATGGGCGCAACGCATGTGCGGGTCGGCAGCGCGCTGTTCGGGCATCGCACCTAGTTTCAACGGCGCACCGAAACTATAGTCAGTCAAATCACGTTCCTGGCCGCGTCACCAGGATGTGATTGGCCGGTGCCTGCCGGCCAGCCTACTCACGGACCAAGTCCCAAGGGGGTTTCGAGCCATGATCCGACGCCGGATTTTCCTCGTCGACGACGACGCCGAACTCAGGAAAACCCTCATGGATCAACTCATGCACTATCGTGAGTTCGAGCTGCTTGAAGCCGGCACCGCGGGCGACGCGCTGCGCATGGTGCGCGACAGCCATGTCGACCTGATGATCCTCGATGTCGGGCTGCCCGACATGGACGGGCGCGAGGCGGTGAAGATCCTGCGCCGCGACGGGTTCAAGAGCCCGATCCTGCTGCTGACCGGGCATGACAGCGATTCCGACGAGATCCTGGGGCTCGAATCGGGCGCCAACGACTACATCACCAAGCCGTTCCGGTTTTCGGTGCTGCTCGCCCGTATCCGGGCGCAACTCAGGCAACACGACCAGTCCGAGGACGTCGTGTTCACCATCGGGCCCTACAGCTTCCAGCCGGCGGCAAAGCTGCTCGAGGCGGCAGACGGCGGCAAGGTGCGGCTCACCGACAAGGAAACCTCGATCCTCAAATACCTTTACCGGCAGGGGCCCAAGACCATCACCCGCGACGTGCTGCTGAAAGAGGTGTGGGGCTATAACAACCGGGTCACCACGCACACGCTCGAAACCCACATCTATCGGCTGCGCCAGAAGATCGAGCGCGATCCGTCCAACGCCCGGCTGCTGGTGACGGAGGAGGGCGGCTACCGCCTGGTGCCTTAGGGTTAAGCCCCAGAAATCGAGGCGGGCGGGCCAAAAAGCCTTCTTCCGAACGCCTCCGCATGGTCTATATCAGGCGCCGAGCCGTGGCGGCGGCTCGCCGTGACCATGGACCCGGGGCCAAATGCAGCTCGACGACGCGACCACGATACTCGGGCGCGCGGACTTCTTTGAGGTCTGCGACGCCGAGCAGCGTCGCCTGCTGGCGTTTGCGAGCGAGCGCAAGAAGTTCCGCGCCGGCAGCGTGCTCTACGAGGCCGGGGAGGTGCCCGAGGGCGCCCACGTGCTGGTGCGCGGCACGGTTGCCTCCTACCAGCAGGGCGACGACGCCAACCCGTTCGTCATCACCACGCCCGGCGCCGTGCTGGGCGCGATGTCACTGGTGGTGGCGCGGCCGCGGCCGGTCACCATCAAGGCGGTAGACAGCGTCGAGACGCTGTTCGTGCCGCGCTCGGCGTTCATGAAGCTTGCCAACCAGACGCCCGATCTCGCGCGGCGTGCCGCCGACCGCATCCGCGCCGAGCTCACCGGCTATCTGAGCGCGGTGGAGCAGGTGAAGGGGAAGATCAGAGCGAGTAGGGAGTAGCGAAATAGCGAATAGGTGTTGCCTGCCTGCGGCGCCAGTTCAATCTACTCGCTCCTCGCTAGGCTAGAAATGCGCGATCACCGGCACGTGGTCCGACGGCTTGCTGCCCCAGCCGCGGGCCGGGGCGATGATCTCGGCAGCGGTCGAGTGCGCAGCGACGTCGGCGGTGGACCAGATGTGGTCGAGACGGCGGCCACGGTTGGAGGCCTGCCAATCGAGGGCGCGATAGCTCCACCAGGACGACAGCTTTTCGCCGAACGGATGGTGCTTGCGCACCAGGTCGGTCCAGCCGTGATTGGCGGTCAGCAGATCATCGAGCGCCTCGGTCTCGACCGGGGTGTGGCTCACCACCTTCAGCAATTGCTTGTGGCTCCAGACGTCGTCGGGATGCGGGGCGACGTTGAAGTCGCCACAGATGAGCTGGCGCTCCTTGAAGTGAGCCTCGCCGAACCAGGCCTTCAGCTCCTTGAGGAAGTCGAGCTTGTGGCGGAACTTCGGATTGACATCGGGGTCGGGAATGTCGCCGCCGGCGGGGATATAGATCGAGTGCACGGTCAGCGGGCCACGGCCGAAATCCAATGTCGCCGAAACGTGCCGGCAATCAGCGATCTCGCAGAACACGCGGCTTGAAATGTCGGTCAGCGGGTGCCGCGAGACGATGGCGACGCCGTGATAGCCCTTCTGTCCGTGCACCGCCTGGTAAGGGTAGCCGGCCTTGGCCAATTTCTTGGCCGGAAACTGCTCGTTGAGGCACTTGATTTCCTGCAGGCACAGGACATCGACGGGATGCGTCCGGAGGAAGCGCAGGACCAGCGGCAGGCGCAGCCGCACGGAGTTGATGTTCCAGGTGGCGAGGGAGGGCATGAGAGAAGCGAGTAGCGAGTAGCCTATAGCGAATAGAGCGACTGCCCTACTCGCTGTTCCCTATTCGCTATTCGCGTCGGTGTCACCCGTTCGGGCCCTGCACTTTGTTGTAGTCGTTGATGTTGAGGTAGAACGTCGCCTTGGGGATATCGACGCCCTTCTGCACATCGTAGATCGAGAACGTGAGTTCGGTGCCGTCGGGGTTGGTCAGCACCCATTGCACCAAATCGAGGCTCTGCTTGTCGAACACCAGCGCCACCTTGACGGTTCCGACCGGCGTATCGTCCTGCAGCGTCAGTTCGAGATAGCTGGCGGACTGGTCGATGGCGACGAGGCCGGCGTGCAGCAGGTCGATGTTGCTGTCGAGGAACTGGCGCAGGGGCACCTTGTCCTGGGGGTAGGCGTATTGCGTCTTCTCCTCGCGGTCGATGACGTAAAAGCCATTGCCGATCGACAGGATTTCCTGATGCGAGGGCGGGGCGTAGCGGAACCGTATCTTGCCCGGCCGCTGCAGGTAGAAGGTGCCTTCGATGCGCTGGCCCTGGGTGTCGACCTGGAGGAAGCGGCCCACCATGGTGGTGATCGCCGAATTGTGCGCCGAGACCTGGTTGATGAGGTCGATCTCGTCCTGCGTGAGCTGCCGCGGCTGGCCTTCGGCGAGCGCGGGAGCAGCGGGCAGGGCGGCGGCCACCGCGATCAAAGCCAGGACGGAACGACGACGCATGGGCAAATCCTCTGCTGGTCACTTGAGCTAAGCATCTCAGCCAATTACGGCAAGAGCGGGATTCGGTTCCCCGGCCCCCGGCGCACTCGCGGCGGCCCGCCTCACAGCTGCCGTTGATGTTTCGCCTGTTCCGCTGCCTGCTCGACGCCGTCCGCGCCCACTGCCCGACCGAAATCCTGATCGTCGGCAACAATGGCCCATCCTGGGCCGCTGCGCTCGGCCCTGACGCGCCGGTGTGGCGGCAGTTGCGGCTCAGGGCGACCGAGCGCCCCCTGCGAGCCGGCCACCTGCGCCGCATTGTCAGCATTCCGTTGCTCGAAGCGCATGTGCCGGCGGTCGCGCCGGGCACCTGGACCCTGCTGCCGCCGCCGGAGGCCATGCGCGTTTTCGCCGACAAAGGCCGGTTTGCCCGCTATATGCCGCCGAGCAGGGACTGGAGGCATTCGTGCCGGCGACCTATGCATCGCCAGACGCTGCACGCTTCCCCGCCGTGCTGAAACGGTGCGATCTCAATGCCGGCAACGGCGTCGTCGTCGTTGCGAGCGCCGACGAACTCGCTTCCCGGCTGACGGAAGCGCCGTGGGCCGGTCATGCGGTGCTGTTGCAGGACTGTATCGAGGCGACGGTGGAGTATGTGGCGCATCTGGTGCGCGCCGGCGGCCGGATCGTCTGGTCGCGGGCCTATGCCTATCCGCTTGCGCACGCGCGCGTCGTGCGGGGCCCGGTCGAGGGCGTCGCGATCGAGCCGGCGCATCTGAGCGCGGCTGACCTCGCGGTGTTCGAACGGTTCCTGGCGCCGCTCGCCTATCAAGGGCCGGCCAATATCGACTTTCGCCGGCGCGCCGACGGCCGCCTGGCTATCCTCGAAATCAATCCCCGCCTCGGCGGCTCGCTGATGCGGCCGGAGTTTTCGGCTGACCTCGAGGCTGTGCTCGGCATCGTCGTGCGCGAGGCGCAGCCGCCGAGGCGCGCCGCCAGGGTTGCGCAGGCGAGCTAGTAGGCGTCGTTGCCGACGAGGATCTCGCGCTTGCCGGAGTGGTTGGCGGGGGAGATGACGCCTTCCTTTTCCATGCGCTCGATCAGGCTCGCCGCCTTGTTGTAGCCGATGGCGAGGCGGCGCTGCACGTAGGAGGTCGAGGCCTTCTTGTCGTTGAGCACGATATTGACGGCCTTGTCGTAAAGCTCGTCGCCCGAGCCGCCGCCCTCCTCGCCCAGCGCCAAAGCGGGGTCGAACTCCTCGTCCTCGTCGGCGGTGATCGAATCGAGATAGTCGGGCGTGCCCTGCATCTTGAGGTGCTTGACGATGCTCTCGACCTCGCCGTCGGAGACAAACGGTCCGTGCAGGCGCCGGATGCGGCCGCCGCCGGCCATGTAGAGCATGTCGCCATTGCCCAGCAATTGCTCGGCCCCCTGCTCGCCCAGGATGGTGCGGCTGTCGATCTTGGACGTCACCTGGAACGAAATTCTGGTGGGGAAATTGGCTTTGATGGTGCCGGTGATGACGTCGACCGACGGGCGCTGCGTCGCCATGATGACGTGGATGCCGGCCGCACGCGCCATCTGCGCCAGGCGCTGCACGGCGCCTTCGATGTCCTTGCCGGCGACCATCATCAGATCGGCCATCTCGTCGATGACGATGACGATGAAGGGCAGGGGTTCAAGGTTGAACTCCTCGCTCTCGTAGATGGCCTCGCCGGTTTCGCGGTCGAAACCGGTCTGCACCGTGCGGGTAATGGTCTCGCCCTTTGCCGCCGCCTCGCTGACGCGCTGGTTGAAGCCGTCGATGTTACGCACGCCGATCTTGCTCATCTTGCGGTAGCGATCTTCCATCTCGCGTACTGCCCATTTGAGCGCGGTGACGGCCTTGCTGGGATCGGTGACCACCGGCGTCAGCAGATGTGGAATGCCGTCGTAGATGCTGAGCTCCAGCATCTTGGGGTCGATCATGATCAGCCGGCACTTTTCCGGCGTCATCTGGTAGAGCAGCGACAAAATGAAAGTGTTGATGCCCACCGACTTGCCCGAGCCGGTGGTGCCGGCGATGAGCAGATGCGGCATGCGCGCCAAATCGGCGATGATCGGCTCCCCGCCGATGGTCTTGCCCAGGCAGATGGGAAGCTTGCCCTTCATCTTCTCGAAGTCGGAGCTGGCCAGCATCTCGCGCAGATACACGGTTTCGCGGTGCTCGTTGGGCAGCTCGATGCCGATGGCGTTGCGGCCGGGGACCACGGCGACGCGGGCGGAGATGGCGCTCATCGAGCGGGCGATGGCGTCGGCGAGCGAGATCACGCGGCTCGACTTGATGCCGGGGGCCGGCTCGAGCTCGTAGAGGGTGACCACGGGGCCCGGGCGCACATTGATGATGTCGCCCTTGACGCCGAAATCCTCGAGCACGCCTTCGAGGCGGCGGGCCATGGCCTCGAGCCGCTCGGGCCGCATTTCGTCGGACATGCCGCGCTGCCGGGGCTCGGCGAGAAGGCTCAGCGCCGGCAGTTCGAAGCCGCTCGGATCGTCGAGCAGCGAGCCCTGCGCCTCGCGGCCGGCGCGGGCACCCGGGGCCGGACGGCGGGCCGGCGGCGATACACGCGGGCTGCGCGCCGGGGCAATTGGCGGCAGCTCTTCGTCGTCCTCGTCAGGGTAGTCGTCGTCGTCCGCCGGTTCGGCGACGGGGGCGAAGATGCGGCGCTCGACACTCATGCCGCCCAGCGAAGGCTCGCGGCGCTCATCGGGCAGCACGGCCACCGCCGGCGCCCGGCCGGCAAGGCTCGGCTCCTCGGCGCCCTCACGCCACTCGGCGGCCTCGGCCTCGCGTTTCGCCGCGGCATTGGCGCGGGCCTGGTCGATCGCACGACGGAACGCGGTCTGGGCGGAAAAGCCCAGATGCACCAAGGCACCGATGGCGACATCGAGGATGCCGTTGCGTTCGGGAGCGTCTTCCGTTCCCTTGCCTTTGCCACGCGCCTGCGCCTTCGGCATGGCAATGGAGCCGAGGCCGAGCGCCAGCCAGAACAGCGCCAGCGTGGGGGCCATGAGGATGATGGCGAACAGCCACGCCGTCACCGGCTGCGGCTCGGCGCCGGTGACCAGCGCGGCGAGATTGGAAAAGCCGGTGCCGATGAGGCCGCCGAGGCCGGTGGGCAGCGGCCAGCTCGCCGGCGCCGGCAGGAAGGCGAGGACGCCGGTGACGAGGCCGCTGGCGCCGAGCCAGGCAAGGAGGCGCAGTCCCATGCGCGAGGGCACGCGCCGGCGCAGGAAGCTCCAGCCCCATACCGCCGGCGGGATCAACAGCGCGATGATGCCGAGGCCGAGGACCTGGAAGCTGAAGTCGGCGATCACGGCGCCGGGAAAGCCCAGCCAGTTGGCGACCGGCTTGCTGGTGGCATACGAAAACGAGGGGTCGTCCACCGACCACGAGGCCAGCGCCACCATCATGATGGCCACCAGCGCCAGGACGATCATGCCGATCAGGCGGACCGGAATGGTGATGGCGATGGCGGGCGCTGGCGCAGCGGATTGGTCTTCGAGCAGGGGACGAGCCGGCATCGCAACACTCTGAACTAAAACTTGAGTGCCGATCCTAGGTGGACGTGGTTAATCCCGAGCTAACCATGTGGCGGTGAATGGTGAATGGCAGGTGCCGGCACCGACCTCGTCCACTATTCACCACCTACCATTCACCACTCAGAATTCCCCCTCGGGCAGGGCGCCGATCGAGTGCACCGTGAGGTCGGCGCCGCGGCGCTGCTGCTCGTCGGTGAGTCGGATGCCGACGGTGCGCTTGGCGATGGTGTAGATCACGAGGCCGGCGATGAACGCATAGGCGGCGAGCACGAGCGAGCCGACCACCTGCACCGGCGGCGACACGCCGCCCATGCCGCCGAGCTGGGCCAGCCCGAAGATGCCGGCGGCAATGCCGCCCCACAGGCCGCACAAGCCATGCAGCGGCCAGACGCCGAGCACGTCGTCGAGCTGCAGCCGCTCCTGCGTCAGGGTGAAGCCGCGCACGAAGATCACGCCGGCGATGGCGCCGGTGACCAGTGCGCCGAGCGGATGCATGACGTCGGAGCCGGCACAGACCGCCACCAGCCCGGCGAGGGCGCCGTTGTGCACGAAGCCGGGGTCGGCGCGGCTGGCGATGGCGGCCGCACCGATGCCGCCGACCATGGCCAGCAGCGAGTTGAGGGCGACGAGGCCGGACACCGCGGCGGTCGATTGCGCCGACATGACGTTGAAGCCGAACCAGCCGATCGACAGCATCCAGGTGCCAAGTGCCAGCCATGGAATCGACGAGGGCGGGAAGGGGCGGCCATGCGGGCCGTAGCGTCCGACACGCGCAC
>JAEWCE010000351.1 GCA_023390785.1 Pseudomonadota bacterium | reverse complement strand
CGTATCGGCAGGATTCCGTTCGATGATGGTGTAGGCGACAGCGCGTACGCAGCGCAGGCCGAGCCAGGTGAGCGAGCCGATCAGACCCAGGGCGTTCAGATGGCGCATGAAGTCGATACCCTTCAGGGTGTCGGGCGCATTGCGCAGGACGACTTGTGCCAGCAGCAGGAACACGACTGCGCCGCCGGCCCGATGCCCAAACTGCACCAGCCGACGCGAGAACGGCAGCGATACGGTCAGGCGCAGCAATATCGCGGTGCCGATCCGGTGCACGACCAGCGTTGCGGCCAATGCCAGCAACAGCTGGAGCAGGGCCACGGTCCACGGTACTTTTCTAATGATTACGATCCATGGGCTGACCGCATAGACGAGCGTGGACAGCCAGTCGAATGTGGCGTTCATGCACGGGCTGAATCGATTGCGCCGGACTTGGGCGCAGGCTGATTAGAAATCATGTGCCTGATGAAATTTTCTCCAATCGACACAGGAAAAAGGAATGCAAGGGATGAATGCGCAAGAAACAGCAAATGCGCGGCAAGGTGACACCTGTCGCGCGTACTGCACGCATACGGCGGGCGTACTACAAGTCAGGTAGATGGCGTTTTACCTTTTGTGTAGCACTCCAGCCTTCTCGGGATTGGGATTGGGAATCGGTTCCTCTTCCGGAGGATCGGGGTCGGGCACAGGCTCTTCCGGAAGCGACGGTTCGGCGGGGGCCTGATGGTCTTCGCAAATCGACATGCGGTGCTCCTGATGAGTGATTTGGCCATCGTACTACCATCGGGGTGCCAACTATATTGATGGAGCTCATGCAGCATCTCCAGGAGGAATTTCTCCGGGCAATCTGCCATGCAGGTACATCAGGATGGGCCAGTAGAGAGGCCGGCCGACCTGAGTGCGGAAATCCGGCGAATCGTCATTGAAAAGGTATATGAAATATGAATGTGAGATATTGGAAAATGAAAGCGGGAATGTGATGGACGTTGCGCTATAGTTGCACTTGTCTCCTCCAACTCTCCTTGAATTGGATTTGCCCGCAACCGCAAGGCCTGCGGGCTTTTTTTTTGTTCTGCCCCGGCCCTTCATGCGGTCGCGCCTCGACAATGCAGCCATGGCTCAATTGGCTTACAGCATGACAAGCTTCGCATTTCGCCCTTAACTATTGAGCTGATTTCAATTGGCCGGCTAGATGGCTGGCCTATTTCAGCTTCCCACATGATGACGGTGGCGATGCATTGTCGCGTGACGTTTATACCTCGTCATTCTTGGAAAAATCCAGGAAAGTCGCGCCGATGAGCCATCCATCTCGATGGCCGCACTTCGAAGCCTCATTTTGCCTAAGCGGAAAAAATGGTGAAGGCACGGGAGATGCGTTGGCTGTTACCAGCGTGATGTCTTACAAAGCATGTTAAGAGCGCCTAACGAACGCGGCAACTTGCCGAACTTCTCGCACGGTCTGCGTCGGCGCATCTTGCTATGGGAATTTTGTTAAGCACCCTAAGCGTCATGCAATTTGGGGAACGCAAATTTATCGCGAACGGCCGTCCTGATGAAAATGCAGCGCGCATGCTGGGCACTCTTGGGCCGACACAATAACAAAGGAGCTATTGCTGCTTTCGCTTCAATAGCTCCTTTGTCCGATTTCGCATCAAAACAACAAAATGACGTTAAATCAGTGGCTTACCGAGTAATCCACATGCTTATCAACAAGCTTGACCACAACTGCTGTGGAAAAGTACCAGCCTTTCGGACTGATTTTGTCGTAAGAGTCATTACTACCGCTCACATAGGGGCGATGCAATTGTCTTGCAGTTTTACGAGGAAGACGCTTGCGGTTTGGGCTTGAATTGCTTGTCACTGATGCGAAACTTGTTGCGGCGGTCACCCATCAGTATGCGCAAATCCTTGATGCTCAGTTCGGAAACCTCGTGCATGCGAATCAGTAGAGATGCACCGACTGGCAGCCTGCGATGGCGGATCTTGCTGATCAGCGGAGGCGCGACTTCAAGAGCACGGGAGAGCGCTGCGTCATTCTTGAGGTTAAGCTTTTCAATTAATGATTCCAGCAGATTGTTGGGATCATATTGAAACTGCTCGGCAGCCTTTGTTTCATTGGTTTCGTTCATCTGTCATCGTCCCCGTTTCTGGTTCAAGTTGAATCTATTCTGATTAAATATGCGGATATTTTTTTGAGAATTCTCAGAGGTGGTAATTTCTATGCCGTCAGTTGAAGAATTGCACAGCCTTTTCCCAGTGGCGGTTATTACACACCTTGCATCACGACTGGCACCGCCATGATGTGGTAAAAATCCGCGCCGATCGACGAAGTCAGTACGGACTTCGCTTCAAGCATGTCAGATTCGCGAGGGAGGTGCTTGGCGCCGGTCAAACAAAATATGCGGCGCCCAGAACCAGCGGAGTACCGCTGACGCCGGCCACCACCAGGCGTCTTGCAACACTATGGATCTGGTCTTCAAAGCAGCGGTAGGTCTCCATCACATCTTGCTGGCCGCCTTTCAGGCGGCGCAAATGGGCCAGCGCATTCTTCGATACGATGCATTCGCGGTCGACGAATCCGACTTCCACGGTAAACCTCACGCCCTCATCGGCGATTTGCGGCTCTACTGCTGCCTTGTTCATGCTGTCTCCATA
>JAEWCE010000338.1 GCA_023390785.1 Pseudomonadota bacterium | reverse complement strand
CCCCCAGCCCCTCCCCGCAAGGGGGAGGGGGGCGATGGAACCACGACTACGATGATGACGTAGGGCTCCCGAGAGGGGCCGGCGGTTGGAGGTCCAACCACAGAGGGCAAACTCACGCCCCATAGGGCACCCAGACGTTTTTGACCTGCGTGGCGCGGCGCAGCAGGTAGTCGCCTTCGAATTTCTGGCGGTCGGCGAGATCGTAGTAAAGGCCGCGGGTGGTCCAGGTCTGCTTGAGGTTGCCGACGGAGGCCTTCTCGATCATCGTCGCAGTCTCGGCGTCGCCGGCGCACCAGATGGCGTCGACGCCGTCGTGCTCGGCCAGCGTCCTGGCCAGCGTCGCAGTCGAGCCGGTGACGATATTGATGACGCCGTTCGGCACGTCGGAGGTTTCGATCACCTGGTAGAGATCGGTGACCGAGAGCGGCGCCGTCTCGGACGGAACCAGCACCACGGGGTTGCCCATGGCGATGGCGGGCGCCAGCAACGCGATCGAGCCGAGCAGCGGCCGCGACGGCGGAGCCAGAATGCCCATCACCCCGATCGGCTCGACCATGGCGATGGCAATGGTCCGGCTCGGCGGATTGTGCACGGCACCATCATATTTGTCGGCCCAACCCGCAAAGGCGAACAGGCGCTCGACGGAGGCCGCCACTTCCCTCTGCGCCGAGGCGAGGCTTTCGCCGGTCTGGGCGCGCAGGCGGCGGGCGAATTCTTCCGTACGGTATTCGAGGTTCTCGCCGAGGAAGTAGAGGATCTGGGCGCGGCTGTGGGCGGCGGCGGTGCCCCAGCCGAGGGCGGCGCGCGCCGCTTCCACGGCATTGCGGATATCCTTGCGGTTGCCCTCGCCGACTTCGCCGACCATCTCTCCCGCCGGACCCAGCACGGGGCGCGAATAACCGCTGTCGGGCCGCGCCTGCTTGCCGCCGATATACATCTTGGCGGTCTGGTCGATACCATCGGGCGCAGCAAGCGTGCCGGTCGGGGCCGCCGCCTTCGCGGGGACAGAGGCAGGAGCAGGCTTCAGCTCCTTTTCCCATCTCGCCTTGAGATAGGCGGCCATGCCCTCCTTGCCGCCCTCGCGGCCGAAGCCCGATTCCTTGTAGCCGCCGAAGCCCACGGCGGCGTCGAAATTGTTGGTGCCGTTGATCCACACCACGCCGGACTTGATCTTGGGCGCGATGTCGAGGGCGAGGTTGATGTTCTCGCTCCAAATGGTGGCGGCAAGGCCGTAGCGGGTGTTGTTGGCGAGCGCCACCGCCTCCTCCGGCGTGCGAAAACTCATCGCCACCAGCACCGGTCCGAAGATTTCCTCGGTGGCGACGGTGTGCGCCGGCGAGACGTTGGTGATCAGCGTCGGACGGAGGAAGCAGCCGCCGCCCTTGGGCAGGTCGATGTCGGGCTCGTACACCTGCCCGCCTTCCTCGGCGCCCTTCTTCACGAGATCGCGCACGCGCGCCACCTGCACCGGCGCCACCAGCGCGCCGATGTCGACCGCCTTGTCGAGCGGATCGCCGACGCGCAGGCTCGCCATGCGCTTCTTGAGCTTGGCAATGAAACGCCCTTCTATCGATTCCTGGATCAGCAGGCGCGAGCCGGCGCAGCAGACCTGCCCCTGGTTGAACCAGATGGCATCGACGAGCCCTTCGATGGCGCTGTCGAGATCGGCGTCGTCGAAGACGATGTAGGGGCTCTTGCCACCGAGCTCGAGGCTCAAGCCCTTGCCGGTGCCGGCGGTGGCGGCGCGGATGATCTTGCCCACCTCGGTCGAGCCGGTGAAGGCGATCTTGTCGACATCGGGATGGTTGACGATCGCGGCGCCGGTGTCGCCCATGCCGGTGACGATGTTGACGCCGCCCGGTGGAAGCTTGGCCTTCTCGACGATCTCGGCGAACAGCAGCGCGGTGAGCGAAGTGAACTCGGCAGGTTTCAGCACCACGGTATTGCCCGCCGCCAGCGCCGGGGCGATCTTCCAGGCCAGCATCAGCAGCGGAAAGTTCCACGGGATGATCTGGCCGCAAACGCCATAGGGCGCCATGCCGGGAAACTCGCGCTCGAGATGCTGGGCCCAGCCGGCGTGATGGTAGAAATGCCGCGCCACCAGCGGAATATCGATATCGCGGCTCTCGCGGATCGGCTTGCCGTTGTCCATGCTCTCGAGCACGGAAAACAGGCGCGAGTGCTTTTGCACCAGCCGGGCGATGGCGTAGAGATATTTGGCGCGCTCATAGCCTGACAGCGCCGCCCATTTCGGGAACGCCGCCCGCGCCGCCTTCACCGCCTTGTCGACATCGGCGGCGCTGCCGTCGGTGATCTGGGCCAGCGGCTTGCCGGTCGCTGGATTGTCCGAGGCGAAGGTCTTGCCCGGCTTGGTCCATTTGCCGTTGATGAAGTGGCCGAATTTGTTGCCCTTGCTCGAAAGCCACGCCAGCGCCGGCTCCGGGCTCTCGGGCGCCGGACCGTAGTCCAGGCTCTGGAAGATTTCGGCGATCTTGTTCATAGGCCCTCCGGGCAGCGAATAGCCGATAGCGAATAGAAGGTCGCAGTTCTGAATGGCTCTATTCGCTATTCGCCATTCGCTACTCGCTACTCGCTCACTTTCACACCATCGGCATGCGGTAGTCGGCCGCGTAGTGGCCGGTGAGATTGTGTTCGAGCTGCCGCTCGATATCAGTCAGCAGGCTCGACGCGCCGAAGCGGAAGAGGTGCGGCTGCAGCCAGTGCGTGCCGAGTTCTTCCTTCATCAGCGCCATGTAGTCGAGCGCCGTTTTAGCCGAGCTGATGCCGCCGGCCGGCTTGTAACCGATCTCGATGCCGGTCTCGTCGGCGAACCAGCGGATCATGCGGATCATGGCCAGCGACACGGGCAGCGTGGCGTTGACCTTTTCCTTGCCGGTCGAGGTCTTGATGAAGTCGGCACCGGCCAGCATGCAGACCAGTGAGGCCCTGGCCACATTGTTGAGCGTCGCCAGCTCGCCGGTGCCGAGGATGGTCTTGAGGTGCGCCTCGCCACAGGCTTTGCGGAACGCCTTGATCTGGTCGTAGAGGCCCTGCCAGTTGCCGGTCAGCACCATCTGGCGCTCGATGACGATGTCGATTTCCTTTGCTCCCGCGGCCACCGACTCCTCGATCTCGCGGATTTTGGTGTCCACCGGGGCGAGGCCGTGCGGAAATGCCGTCGAGACCGCGGCGACCGGAATCCCGGTGCCCTCAAGAGCCTTCACCGCGGTCGGAACGAACGCGTGGTACACGCACACCGCCGCCGGCACGATGCGCAGGTCGGCGATGTCGTAGCCCTCCACGATCTCGTCGGTCAGCGGATGCCGCGCCTTGGCGCAGAGACGCTCCACCCGGCCCGGCGTGTCGTCGGAATTGAGCGTGGTCAGGTCCATCAGGGTGATGGCGCGGAGCAGCCAGGCGGCCTGCCACTCCTTTTTCACCGTACGGCGCGTGCCGATGGTGGCGGCCCGCCGCTCGAGCGCAGAGCGATTCATCCGCACCCGGCCGACCCAGTCGAGATCGAGCGGGAAGCCGGGATTTCGCTCTCCGGCATGGCCGATCGCGGCGGGTTTGGCTGCCTTGCCGGCCGGCAGCGGCGCATCGACAACTCTGAGGTTCATTGCTCCTCCTTCGCGCGCCGCCGGCGCGCCACACGCGGCGTTCAGCGGGACGAGGCCGCGCGATGGTCCGCACACTCTGCAAGGACGGCGGAACGATAACAAAGATAGACGCCCCCCAGCAACATGGCGTCGCGGCGGGCGTCTATCTGCACTACCGACAGCCTGAGGGCAGGGCCGCCGGTGCTTGCCGCAATAACGACGCTGCCGGGTCGGGGTTCCATGGTCATTTCGGCAGGTACTCGGGCCCGAAGGAATGCGGCAGCAATTGCGCCACCGTCTGGCTGAGCGGGCTGCCGTCGACGCCGTGGCTGATCACCACCACGTCCTGGTCGGCGAACTCACGGATGCGCTGGCGGCAGCCGCCGCAGGGGGTGACTGGCGCCTGGCCCGGCCCGGTGACATAGAGGCGGCGGATGCGCCTGCCGCCACCGGCAATCATGGCGGCGATGGCCGAAGCCTCGGCGCAATTGCCGATGGGATAGGCGGCATTCTCGATGTTGCAGCCGGCATAGATCCGGCCGTCGTCGGCGAGAATCGCGGCGCCGACGGAAAAGCGCGAATAGGGCGCGTAGGCCTTCGCACGCACGGCTTCGGCAGCGGCAAACAGGTCCGCGTCGCTGACCGCAGCCATGCGTCAGCGTTCCTTCGTGTACGGCACGCCGCCGGCCTTGGGGCCGATGGCCTTGCCGATGAAGCCGGCGAGCAGCACGCAGGTCAGGATGTAGGGCAGCGCCTGGATGAACTGCACCGGGATCTGCCAGGAGGTACCCGGCAGCATCACACCCTGCAGGCGGATCTGCAGCGCATCGAGGAAACCGAAGAGCAGCGTCGCGAACATCGCCGGCACCGGCTTCCATTTGGCGAAGATCAGGGCGGCGAGCGCAATGAAGCCCTTGCCGGCGGTCATGTTGTTGATGAAGCCGTTGCCCTGGGCGATGGAGAAATAGGCGCCGGCGAGCCCGCAGAGGACGCCGGTGATGATCAGGGCGCGATAGCGGAGCAGCGTCACCGAGATGCCGGCGGTGTCGACCGCCTTGGGGTTTTCGCCGACCGCGCGCAGCCGCAGCCCAAACCGCGTTCTGTACAGCACCCAATAGGTCAGCGGCACACACACGAACGCCACATAGACCAGGATGTTGTGGCCGGACAGCAGGGTCGCATAGATCGGACCGACGATCGGCACCGAATGGATCTGGTCGGCCCAGGGCCAGTCGATGGCCTCGAAGCGGCCGCCGGGCGGCAATGGCGGGGTGCGTCCGCCCTGGTGGAACCATGCGAGGCCGAGCACGGCCGTGAGTCCCTGCGCCAGGAAGTTGATGGCAACGCCCGAGATGATCTGGTTGCCCTTCAGCGTGATGGAGGCCACGGCGTGCAGCATGGCCATGAGAATCGACACCACGATCGCGGCCAGCAGGCCCAGCCAGACGCTGCCGGTGACCACCGACACGGCGGCGGCGCCGAAGG
>JAEWCE010000178.1 GCA_023390785.1 Pseudomonadota bacterium | reverse complement strand
GGATAGGTGCCACCCGAGCACTTGAGATAGCCGCCTTCAAGCCATTGGCGCGTGATGCGCTTGAGCTGCCCGAACAAATGGAGCTTCGGCTCCTCTCCCGGATCGCGGTACTTGTTGTAGAGAAGGTGTCGCGCGAGGTGGAACAGGACGGTCGAGGACCGCATGTCCTCCAGATGCGCGACAGTCAGATCGACACCCTCGCCGATGATGCCCTGGTTCTTGGTCACAGATGGACCGACAAGTTCCGGCGTCAGATGGAGGGCGTGATCCCGCCCGAAGGCTGCCTCCAGCCGCTCGTCGGGCAGTTCGACGCGATAGCCCTCGCCGCGCGGAAAGACGATCTCCAGCGCATCGCGGTCCGGTTTGACGGCATGGACCCGCACCGTCTCGCGCGGTTTGGCGGGTGGGGAGACGACCGGTTTGGCAGCAAAGTCGAACGGAATGCCGAGCACGTCGGCATATTCCACGTTGAACAGCCCTTCCTCGTTGAGGTCATAGGACTGACGACGCAGGCCGCGGCCGACCACCTGCTCGCACAGCAGCTGCGTGCCGAAGGCACGCACGCCCAGGATGTGGGTCACGGTGTTCGCGTCCCAGCCCTCGGTCAGCATCGACACCGAGACGACGCAGCGGATCTGCTCGCCCAGCCGCCCTTCCCGGCCGACCGTGTTCATCACCTCGCGCAGGATTTCGGCATCGGAGACGGTTTCGGCCGAGCCGGCGCCCTCGCGCACCGCCTTCTCCTCGCGAAAGCGCGCGATCTCGGGGGCGGCCGCCACCTTGAAGGCGTCATCCAGAGTGCCCGATTCGATCTGATAGCTGTCGACCAGGATCGTATTCATCCTGTCCAGCGGCTCGCCGTTGTCATCGAAGTTGCGGAACAGCTCGAGCCGGCCATTGTAGGTATTGATGTTGCCGTCCGCGTCCTCGCGCCGCCATCCCGAGATCCACTCATAGACGAGGCGCGAGCTCGCGGTGTTGTTGCACACCACGATAAACACCGGCGGCACGCCGATACCCGCCTTCTTCCAGAGCTCGAACGTCTTGACGTAATGCCCGTAGAGCGACACCAGCGCCGTTTCGAGCTCCGGGGGGAACTTGGCCAGCGGGTTGAGGGCGCCCGATTTTGCCACGCCCTTCTTGGGCATCTGGCTGCCGATATGCTCCCATAGATTGCGGAACACCGGCGTCGGCGCATTGACGACATTGTCGCTGACGGGGACACGCGGCAGCTTGACGATGCCGCACTCGATCGCGTCGACCAGCGAAAAGTCGCTGACCACCCACGGGAACAGGGTGCCCTCGGCATACCCCGAGCCGCGCAGGAAGAATGGCGTGGCGCTCAGATCATAGACGGCGCGCAGACCGACCTTGCGCTTCAGCGCCTCGAGTCCGGAAATCCAGAGCCGCGCCATCTCACGGTTGGTCTTGGTCTCCTCGGGATCGTCGCCGGCGGCTCGCTCCTCGGCGGCGCCCGGACGCTCGCGATAGCAGTGGTGCGCCTCGTCATTGAGAACGACCACCGGGGTACCGAGATGGAGCAAGTCGCCACAGGCCTCCTGCAGCATCTGGCCCTCGGTCTGCCTGGTGCGAAGCTCCTCTTCACGCCAACCCTTGAGCGCTGCCTGGCCGACCTTGTTGGTATCGAGCACATCGCGTTGCTGAAAGGCGTGGTAATTGGTGATGACGATCTTGGCGGCTCGCAGATCGTTCATCATCTCGGGCGGCACGAGTTCGCGGGTCGTGTAGTTGTTGCCCTCGTGGGCCGGCAGCAGCACCCGCAACCGATCCTTGATGGTGATACCGGGGGTGACGATCAGAAATCCCCGAGAGAACAGCGAGGAACCGGGCTGCCGCGCGGCGTTCACGGCCTGCCAGGCGATGAGCATTGCCATCACCGTGGTCTTTCCGGCGCCGGTGGCAAGCTTCAGCGCGAGCCGCACCAGTTCGGGATTGGCGGCAGTACTGGCGTCTTCCAGTCCGCGCAGCAGCGCGCCGTAGAGACGCTTGTTGCGGGGCGCGACCTCGGTCAGCCAGATGATCGTCTCGACCGCCTCGAGCTGGCAGAAGAACGGCCGGGCGTCCGCGAACTCATGGTGCCGCCAGTGGCGCAGCAGGCGCTGGGTGACCGGCGTCACCCCCCAGTCGGCCGGCGTCGGAAGCGCGCGCCAGGCTGTGACATGGCCGCGGATTTCGTTGATGACGT
This sequence comes from Pseudomonadota bacterium, assembly GCA_023390785.1. GTDB lineage: Bacteria > Pseudomonadota > Alphaproteobacteria > Rhizobiales > Devosiaceae > Devosia_A. The sequence goes on along the minus strand of JAEWCE010000178.1, from coordinate 12,850 downwards.
CATTGTCGGTGTAGGTGCCGAAATCGAGCTCGGGCTGCCGGCGACGCGAGGGCGGGACAGGTAGCACATAGCGCGAGCGTCGCCGGCCGGCGATCGGCGGCTGATCCAGCGGCTGCCCACGTTCGTCGAACGCGTGGTGCAGCGTCGGCGGATAGTATGGCGAATTCAGTATCGGTTGATCGTAGAAAGGCTTGGACCCCATTACTCCCCCATGCCACAGGTCCAACGTGGCGTCTCGACAATAAAGCCGTCGGGCTCCGGCTTTGCAAGCCGGCTTACGGCCGACCCTCGCTCCAACGCCGAACAACTTTTGTCGCGGCCCCGCATCGATAGTGGACAAGACGCTTTACATTGCGCAACTGTCGAGGCCGACGGTGCCGCATCCACCGTCACTAGGGGGTTATATTGGATGCTTTGAGCATTTTTTGGCGGAGTCCATTTCGGGTTCCGGCGTTTTGGGCAATTGCAGTTGGAAGTGCTGGGCTGGGTGCTCTGATCCAGCATTGGGCCAACATGGCTGCTCTGTTGGAGTTTGCAGAGCACCCATCCTTGGAGGTCACTCCCGAGGTGGCGGTGGCCGCGGCCACCACACTGGCCTGTGCGGGCTTCGGTCTCCTCATTGCCTTCGTCGTCATGCACGCCCTGGTGCTTCGCTTCGCAATGCGAGGGCTTCGGAGAACAGTCGCACGGTATGAAAACCGAAAAGCGTTCGCCGCCGCATACGAGGCTGAGGTTTATGAGCGCCTGCAGCGGCACCCTCTTATCGGCCATGCCTGGAAAGAATTCGACGAAACCCTGCTAAAGGGCGACCGCGCGGCGGATGGCGTGATCGGCAACACGGTTCGGCCACAGGCCTTCATCAACTACAATGTCATCCGCGAAAGGCTCTCGGGCCTGAAGATGCTGCCCAGCATCTCCGGGTATTTCGTGGGTGCGGGCCTGTTGTTGACCTTCATCGGCATCGTCCTCGCTCTGACCATCGCCGCCTCGTCGGTCGACAGCGCCAGTGCCGATCAGATGCAGGCCGCGATGGCGAAGCTGCTGCATGCCGCCTCGTTCAAGTTCTGGACATCCATCTCGGGACTGGGTGTGTCGATCGTATTCGGCATTTTCGCACGCCTGATCATCATTTGGATCGAAGGCGGCCTGAATCGCTTTTGCGACGCTGTCGAAACGCAGCTGAGATACACTGCACCTCAATCCATTACAGCCGAAATGAACGCGGTCGGCCGCGAACAGCTCGACCAGCTACGAGAACTCAACAGCGAGCGCTATTTCAGCCGCTTTACCGATGTCATCGAACAGGCGATGGCGCGGGCGATTGCTCCACTCGCCAACGGCGTGGGCATGCAGATCAAGGAGGGCGCCGGCGCCGAAATCCAAAAGCTGGGCGACGTGCTGAGCACGCTGCAAACCAGCCTGGCCAGTATGCAGGATGGCCTGTTGCGCCTCGATAGTGTCATCGCCGGCGCTGCCGGGGGCGCCTCCGGCAAAATCGAGAGCGCGATGCAGGATGTGCTCGGCAAGCTGCAGTTGCAGGTCGGCGAATTTCTCGAGGCCATGCGGTCCCACAGTTCCTCGGTGAGCAACGATCTTCGAGAGGCCCGCCAGCAGGCTGAGGACGCGCAACGCGCGGCACGGGAGCAGATCTCGGCGGCAGGCAGCGAGGCGGCCCAGGCGCTGCGTGATGGCATCGGCAGCGTGGTTGCATCGATCGCAGCCGAGGTGACCCGTATGCAAGGCGCCATGGAGCTCAGCGCGAAGGCGCACGAGGAGCAGGCGGCCGCAATTCGAAGCGCAGCCAGTCAGACTGAGACCGTCGCCGGGACTCTGTCCGGCGCCGCACTGGAGGTCCGTAACGCCGTCTCGCCATTGACCCAGACTGGCCAGGCCATCGCTCGGACGAGTGAGGAGCTGGGCAGAGCGGGGTCGACTCATGCCGCATTGGCTTCGGCCCTGACTGCGCAGATCGAACGTCTCACCTCCACCTGGGACGGTTATCGTACGCAGTTCGACCGTATCGACGAGGACTTGGCGAAGGCGGTCGAAGCGCTTGCTGATGCATCAGAGCGACAGGCCGGCTCGCTCACGCAGTACGTCACCGACATCGACCAGGGGCTGCAGAAGCTGCTCGGACAGCTGAAGCCGGCAATCGATGAAATCGGCAGCAGTACGTCGGAACTGGCAGAGACCCTTAGTCAGTTCAATCAGCCGAACGGCGGGGGTGGTCGCGCATGATGGACGACGTTGCGGTGGAGGGACCGCATGGCAGCGAGCAGGACGAGAACTATTTCATCTCGATGACCGACATGATGGTCGGGATCCTGTTCGTCTTCATCATCCTTCTTATGGTGTTCGCGCTGAACTTCCGCACGCAGACCGACGTGTCCGACGAGCGGTTGAAGAAGCTCGAGGCCGCGGCACAGCAAGCCGAGACCGTCGGCCAGAAGCTTGAGGGTCTGCAGCAGCAGGTTAGGACCGAGATCAGCAATGTCGACGCCTCCGCCAAGGTGCGGGCCCAGATGCTGGAGGAAATACGCGCACGGTTGGCGGCCATGGGCCTCCCAGTGCAGATCGACGAGATCAACGGCATCCTGCGATTGACCGAGGCTGCGATCCGATTCGACGTCGACAGCGCCGACCTGTCACCCATCGCTGACGCCAATGTCGGAAAGGTCGCCAGCGTTCTCAACGAAATACTGCCGCTTTATGCGAGCGGGGGTGATGCTCCGGCCCATGTGCAAACCGTCTTCATCGAGGGACACACGGACATCACCGGAGACGACGCGCGAAACTGGGAACTCTCAACCGCTCGCGCCGTCAACACGTATCGACGGATGACGGCCATTGCCGGCGAGTTGCGCCGGCTGCGAAACGACGATGGTCAAGAGTTGCTGTCTGTGTCCGGCTATTCCTCCACGCGCCCGATCCCCGACGAAAGCATCAAGAACTACGCCATACAGCGGCGTATCGATCTTCGCTTCGTGATGGAGGTTGATGAACGAGAGCGGCTTCACACTCTCGAGGACCTCACCGACGAGATGCAGGGTCAACTGGTCGTTCTGCGCAACGCAGTTGAGGCGGCCCGTGCCAACTAGGCTCCGCGACATTGCTCGTCACCTGGGGCAGACGGCAGAACATCTGATGCCGTCGGTCGCCGAGATGTCGCATGTCGGGCGTTGGGCAAAACAGGCTCCCGCGTCACACTCCGAGTCCGCGCCGGCCAACACCCCAGAATTGTCGGCCGTGATCGCCGCGGCGATTGATGCGGGCCGACAGTTGAGCTTGCGCCAGACTCGTCTGGCTCCTTGGTGTTTGTGGTCCGGCGAGCATCCTTTGGCCAGGCGACCAGATTACCTCAACAAGGTCCTCAATGTCGTTGCTCAGTCGGAGAGGCCTCGCCCATATCGCACGCTTGCCACTGCATACGTTGAAGCTTTTGCACCCGATCTTCCGGGACTGGCACATGCGACGCAGACACTGCATCAGCTTTCCAGTAGATGGCCGGACGAACCGTGGTCTCTGCTTCACGGGAAGTTCGCGATTTTCGATCCTGGGCAGGGACCTCGTCGCCTAGCAGACGAGGTCATCAAGCAAGATCGACCCGCTCCCGACATCCTCTCTGCTAGCGGCGTGCGCGCGATGGCCGCACGGGGTGGATATAGTCGTGCCGTTACCGCCGAACTGTTGCGGAAGTTGAGCGATGGAGCCGAGCCAGATCCCTATGTCCGACTCGCGAGTGCTCAGAGGTACGCACTCGACGCTGGCCGTCTTATCTTCCACGATCTCAGCGACCTGTTCGCCGCGGCGTTGCTGAAGCCATTTGGTCGCGCGCTACCAGATAAGCGCGTTCGGGATCAGATCCTGAACGCCTTGCTGGCCATTTTTGACGATCCGCGGTTACCGCCCAGCGGGCGGAAGCACCCCTTAAATCCGCCGTATGCTGACACGGTGAAAATGTGGCTGACGGAGCAATCGCTCCGCCAATTCCTCGACGTGGTAGAGAAGACCACCGAGAATCGCGAGCAGTTCGCGTACAGGCGTGCATTTTGGTGGGCCGCGTACGAGCAGGGATTCGTTCTGTCTGCGTGGGTAGCGTTCGGCCGCGACGGCAGTGCATTGGCCAGAAGAACTTTTGGCGCGAACACGGCTTTTGCCGAGCTCTACCAAGAGGCTCGACAGATAAGTCGCGGACATGCCGTTCTTCTGATGGAAATCGGGACTGGTGTGATCGCTGACTGGAGCCACAACGGCAAGTGTAACATCTGGCTCGACAGGGCGGACCCAACGGCTCCCAGACTGTTTGAGCGATCATACGGGTCGAATTCAATCCAAATCCCTGCCGGCAGCAGCAATGGGAGGCGTGACGCAATTAGCCATGTCAGTCCGGCCAGCTACTCCTGGCAGAGACGGGTTGAGCAGTATCTGTTCGAAATGACCGGCCGACACCTCCCTTCGAACTCATATCTGCGTCGATGACAGGTCGCTTCGAGTTTCTTGCAGCCGACGATGGCGGGGTAGTCACTCTTGCAGAGCCCCGGCTGATAGGCCGTCGGCCGGTTCCAGTTGATCGCTGGGCAGACGCAGCCGGACCCTCCGCGCTACCGGCGGTGCGCTTTCTGCGTCGCCTTCTCGACGAAGGTCAGGTGCGAAGCAATGGAACGTCGATCCATCTCTCCAATGACCAATTGGCCGACTTGCCTGCTGCTCATGCACGAGAGATGGGCCTCCCAGACATTGCCCCCCTGTCGCTCGAGCTGATCCTGCGGAGCCGGGTAGAGGCGCCAGACGGTGAGATCAGTCTGCGCTGGACCGATGCCAATGGCCGATCAGTTGCACCCCGAGTGAGTGGGCTGCTGGTGGGTCTCGGAAGGGGCGCCGGGCGTCTTAGCTCCACCCTCTACCGTGTAGTCAAAGCCGTCGCAGCCTATAACGCCACACGCGGCCGAACTGGGGACGAACGAATTCCAGCCTGGCTGCCCGTTCAGTCATTGCTGGAGTCGATGGCTGGCGAACCGCTGCGCGCAGATCGTGTACTGCAGAATTTCCGCATCTATCAGGGGGGCGCCTTTGCTCTGGATGTACGCCAAAGTGGAGAAGGTCCGAATTTCGATCCGGTCCTGATGTCACCTGCAATGCGCCAGGACAGTGACCGCGACGATGCTCCTGCGCCTGAGGCTGAAGGCGAGCCATCGGCCGAGCTGGCCGACGATTCTCAGGCCCTCCTGCCGCCGGCTCTGCGCTTGCCCTTCCTGAGAAGTTTTGCCGCTGGCCCGACGCGCCCGTCCTACGTGCTGCAGCGGCAGACATTTCTTGTGCTCGACCCAGAATTGCAGCTCGCCCTGGACGTCGTAAAGCGCATGCAGGTAGCCGATCCGGAGACACGTAACGACTTCCTGCGAAATCCGCGCAGCTACCTGGCACAGGCAATGCCCGATGGTGGAAGCGATTTGGGGACTCTGTTTGTCGAGACCCGCCAGTATTCGGAACGTGTGCGAGGCTTAGGCCTTTGGGTGAAACCCCGGCTGGCCTGGCTGGTCGCCAAAGGGAACCAGTGGCTGCCGGAGCGCTTCATCGTACGCATCGGCGAGCAAATGGTGGAGCTGGACGAAACGCAGCTTCGCGTGCTGGCTGATTTGGTCGAGCGAGCAGAACGAGCCGGGGTTTCCACAGTCGAGTATGCGGGGAGCAATTTTGCGACTGGGGACGTCGCCGAAATGCTGGAGCGACTTGAGGTCGAACCGCCAGTATCTGCTCCTCAGGAGCACGGTCGCAATGAAAACGAGCTGACCGAGCCTCCTCAGGTTCTCATCATAGATGAGAATATCGAGGAGCAAGGCTACGCCGTCGCTTCCACGCGCCGCCCGAGCGCTGCACCTAAAGTTTTCCCGGCCGATCATGTTCTGACGACCCCCAAGCCGCATCAGATCGACGGCTTCAGCTGGCTGGTCGATGCGTGGCTGGCCGGCCTTCCCGGCGTTCTCCTTGCTGACGACATGGGGCTTGGCAAGACGATGCAGGCCCTTTCGTTTCTTGCCTGGTTCCGGGAGAACCGCCGCCAGGTGGGCGCCCCCCAACGGGCCGCTCTCGTCGGCCCCATATTGATCGTGGCGCCAACGGCGCTGCTGCGGAATTGGCGCGCTGAGGCCGCGCGGCATCTGACGCCGAGCGCATTAGGAACGTGTGTCGAGGCCTACGGCTCGCAACTCGTTGCGCTCAAAAAGGGACGAGAAGCGCTTCCAGAAGACGCCCTCGATCTCGACACCCTCCGGAATGCCGGCTGGGTGCTCACCACTTACGAGACGCTCGCCAATTATCACCGCGCCTTCGCGCGCGTGGCCTTTCCAGTCGCAATTTTCGACGAGATGCAGAAGATCAAGTCGCCTGCGACCATCAACACTCATGCCGCGAAAGCCATGAACGCTGATTTCGTCCTAGGCATGACCGGGACGCCGATCGAGAACCGGATCGAAGACCTCTGGTGCCTGATGGACCGCGTCGCTCCTGGCCGTCTCGGCCCGCTCAAGACATTTTCCAAAACCTATGGAAGCAATGACCCAGCGGCCCTGGCCGAGCTTAAGGACAAGCTCGACCGCGGCATCAATGGGTTGCCGGCACTCATGCTGCGGCGGATGAAAGAGGATCACCTCGACGGCCTGCCACCCCGCGCAGTGGTGGCCTACAACGGCGTCGCAATGCCCCAGGTCCAAGCCGATGCCTATGCCGACACGATAGCACGCGCCAGAACAGCCGGCGCAAACGGGCGTGACATGCTGCAGATCATCCACGCTCTCCGCGGCATCTCCTTGCACCCGCACGGCGGCGATGGCGCCACCCCTGGCAACAGAACCCAATGGGCAGATCAATCTGCACGCATGGTTCAGGCCTTCATGGCGTTGGATGAAATCCACGCCAAAGGCGAAAAGGCGCTCGTCTTTATCGAGGATCGGAGCGTGCAGACCATATTTTCGGCGGCGATCGCCGAGCGCTACGGCCTCGGCGCAGAGCCGACGATCGTCAACGGTGCGACCCCCGGCGAGCGGAGGCGGGAGATCGTTGATCGTTTCCAGGCCAGTCCGCCGGGATTTGGTGTCCTGCTGCTATCGCCAAAGGCCGCTGGAATGGGTCTGACGATAACTGCGGCCAACCATGTGATTCATTTGAGTCGCTGGTGGAACCCAGCCGTCGAGGACCAGTGCAATGACCGTGTCTACCGCATCGGCCAGAGCAAACCGGTGACTGTACACATTCCAATCGCTCGGCATCCGGTCTTCCAGGACACCTCCTTTGATGTCCGCCTGGACCGACTACTTTCCCGCAAGCGGGAGCTCGCCCGAACGATGTTGGTACCTCCGCTTACCGACAGCGACGCCGAGGAGTTGTTCAAGGACACGGTGGGCGCAACCAGCTCGGACGTTCACCCCGACGAGTGATCTAAGGCCGGGACAACGCCGACTTGACCGGCGGAATAGAGGGAATACTCCATGAGTCTCACCCAGGTGGGCCAACCGGCGCCCATCTCAGCTTATCAGAGCACCTGCAAGTGGTTGGTGGGTAGGATGATGGATCAAGACCACATGTCCAAGCTATGATTTTGAAATGATTATATAAAATGGATTAGATGGCGGAGATCGAAGGATTCTCTTCGAACTCTGTCTTCGACATCTTGCGCGAATGGAACACGCAAATCCAGCAGCTCGGCGGGCTGCCTGAGGGATTTGCGGACTCCGACGCGCGAGGTGCCGAATGTCGCGCAAAGTAAGACCGGCACCCCTTTCCCTGCGACTGACCTTTGCGGAACGCGCCCTTCTTGAGGAGCGGGCGAAGCCGTACTCGTTGTCCTCGTACATCAAGAACGAGCTGTTCGGCGGCGAGGGCCCGGCGTCTGCACCCGCCCTGACCTTTGGGATGGGCGCGGCCTCGCGCCGGACGGGCATGGATACGCGCCTGCTTGCGCAGATTCTGGCCAAGCTCGGCGACAGCCAGCTTGGGCCCAGCATGGCGGAACTGGCCAAGGCTGCGTCCACCGGCAGTCTTTATGTCAGCGAGGCAGTCGAAGCCCAGCTTAACCAGGCATGTGCCGATCTCGCGGAGATCCGGCTCCTGCTGCTTGGAGCACTGGGCAAGCGCCGCGCAACGCCGCAGCCGCGTCCCCGCAACACCACGGAAGCCTTCAATCTCGCGGCGTCGGGCAAGACCACGCCGCGCGCCTCGGAGCTTGTGCAATGATCCTCAAGGGCACAGAGCGCGGCGGGGCGCGCAAGCTGGCGGCTCATTTGCTGAATGACCGCGACAACGATCACATCGAGGTCGCGAGCCTCAAGGGCTTTGCCGCGAACGACCTGATCGGGGCGATGGACGAGGCATTTTTCGTGGCGAGCGCCACGAAGTGCCAGAACTTCCTTTTTTCCCTGAGCCTCAACCCGCCGCAGGATCAGGATGTCGGGATCGACACGCTCAAAGACGCGGCGGAGCGCGCGGGCAAGGCCCTCGGCCTCGAAGATCAGCCCATGGCGCTCGTCGTCCACGAGAAGAACGGGCGCAGGCACGCGCACGCCGTCTGGTCGCGGATTGACGGGGACAAGCTAAAGGCGATCAACCTGCCGTTCTTCAAGGACCGGCTGAATGCGCTCTCCAAGGAACTCTATCTTGAGAACGGGTGGGAGCTGCCGGAAGGCCACCGCCAGAACGGCTGGGCCAACCCGCTGAACTTCAGCCTCGCCGAATGGCAACAGGCAAAACGCCTCGACCTCGATCCGCGCGAACTGCGGCAGGCGTTCCAGGATGCCTGGCGTCAGTCGGACAGCGGACCGGCATTCCGGGCAGCGCTCGAAGAGCGCGGCTTCTTCCTCGCGCGGGGCGACCGGCGCGGCTTCGTCGCCCTCGATATCTACGGCGAGGCGCATTCGGTTTCGCGGATGACGGGCGCGAAGACCAAGGCGCTGGAAGAGAGGCTCGGGAGCCCCGACCGGCTGCCCTCGATCGATCAGACCCGGCTCGATATTCGCCAGCGTGTTGGCCGCAAGGTGCACCAGTTCCTTCAGGACGCCCGGCTTGCACTGCGCGAACAGCAGCGCCCGCTGCTGGAAGAGCACAACCGCATGATCGAGGCGCAGCGTGCCGAGCGCGAACGCCTCCAGAAGCTTCAGGACGCCCGCCGCGCCGCCGAGAATGCCGAGCGGCAGACACGTATCCGCACCGGCATCCGGGGCCTTCTGGACCTCGTGATCGGGCGGGCCGCCAACATCCGGCGCATCAACGAGCGCGAGGCGCTTGAGGGCGTCATCCGCGACCGCGACCAGCGGGAGGCGGTGGTGATGGCCCAGCTCGCGGAGCGGCGCGGCTTGCAGGACCGCATCGAGGGCCTGCGCCGCGAACAGCGCTCGACCCTCATGCAGATGGCCCGCGCCATCGGCAGATCGCTGTCCGGGGCGCACCGCGCGCCGGACCGTCAAGTCCAACAGGAGAAACCCGCTCGCCGAACACGCGACCGCGACTTCGACTTCGGGCTTTAGGGCCCCACACGAAGGGCGTCCGGAGCAACCCGCCCCGGATGCCATCCCCGATACCAGCAATGAAGGAAACAGGTCATGACCTACGCATCGCCGGGACTGGAGCCCGCCGCCATGCTCGATCCCGAGTTCCCGCCACGGGGATCGGGATTTCCGGAGAGGAATGAAAAGCAGCCCGCTGCCGAATGGGCCCATCCCTGGGAGCTTGGTCCCGCCTGGGACTGGAAGCCCGGCAAGATACTGCTTGGGAGCTGGGAGGGGCGTCTTCTGGGCGATCCCGACCAGAAGGAGTTTGGACGGCTCGGGGATGATCGTCATCTGGTGACGATTGCCGGATCGCGCGCGGGCAAGTCACGCACGGTCCTGATCCCCAACCTGCTGCGCTATCCGGGCTCGATGCTGGTGATCGACCCCAAGGGTGAGCTTGCGCGGGAAACCGCGCTGGCGCGTTCAGAAGGCTTCGGGCAGGACGTTGTCGTGCTCGATCCCTTCGGCACGTCGGGGTTTGAGAGCTACGCGTACAATCCGCTCGACGAGCTGGACCCGGCGTCCAGTACCTTCATCGACGACATTGCGATGGTGGCGTCCTCGCTCATCATCGGAGCGAAGGGCGACAACGCCCACTGGACGGATGGGGCGCGCAGCCTCGTCACCGGCATTCTTCTTTATATGTACGCGGAAGGCGGCGAGTGCTCGCTGCCGCGCCTGCGTCGGATACTCATGGGCGAGGCCGGGCCCCTGACCTTTGGAGAAGGGGACGGCACCAGCCTGTTCGAGCGCATGGGCAAGTCCCCTGCGTTCGACGGACGGGTGGCGCGCGTCGGCAACGCCTTCCGCGACAAGTCAGAGCGGGAGGGCTCGTCGATCGTATCGACGGCGCGCGAACAGCTCGCGTTTCTCGACTCTTTACCCATGGCCTCGGTGCTTGGCAGCTCTCATCTACGGCTGGGCAGCCTCAAGTCGCGACCGACGACGATCTATCTGTGCCTGCCCGCTTCGCGGCTTGCCACGCATGCCCGGTGGCTTCGGCTGGTTGTCACGCTGGCCCTTGTCGAATTGGAAAAGGACCAGACCAGCCCGAAGCATCCGGTGCTGTTCATGCTGGAGGAGTTCGCGGCGCTGGAGCGCCTCGAAGCCATCGAGCGCGCGGCGGGCTTCATGGCCGGGTTCGGCGTCCGCCTCTGGACCATTTTGCAGGATTTGAGCCAGCTCCAGGCTCAATACGAGAAGTCCTGGGAAACCTTCATCGGCAATGCCGGGGTTCTCCAGTTCTTCGGGAACATGGACCTCGCAACGACCCAGCATCTCTCGAAGATGCTGGGCCACGCGACGGTTCTTGAGCGCCAGGACATCCGCGTTTCGGGCAGCGCGATGGACCATGGCGACCTCGGCATTCGCGAAACGCCGAGGTCCGTACCTCTGCTCGAGCCCTTCGAAATTGTCCGCCACTTCGCGCGCCCCACGTGGCGGCAGTTGATCCTCTCACCGGGGCGTCCACCCATCTACATGGAAAGGTATCGCAATGCAGATGTTTGAACTTGAGCCGATCCGCACTGTCGACGCCGATGGCGTCCTGCAGGGAGTCGGGATCGAATGGACCGAGGAATGCTCGCTCCGCCACACCAACCGGTTCATGATGTGGTTGGCGTTCGCGATGTGCGTGCCGTTTGCTTTCTTCTCGCTGGTGGCGCTCGCGTACTACCCAGGGCCGGGTCTGTTTGGCCTGATCTCGTTTGGCGGCATGGGCGCCTATGTCCTTTACTGGCAACTGGGGCCTTTGCCGCGCCGGTCGGTCATCTTCGAGCGTGACGGTCATGTCGTAACGCCGCATGGAATTCCCGGCGGCGGGCGCATCAGAGCGTCGCAATCGGAAATCGTCAGCATCGAGGTTGGGCCCTGCCGGAGTGGGCTTCAATCCGACTGGACCTCGACGGTGAAGCTGGTGAGCAGCCGTGGCGGTACGACCACGGTCAGTCAGAAGCTGCACCGCGAGGAAGCGCGGGAAGTTGTTGTCTGGCTCTCGCACGCCCTTAAGGAAATGCGGAGCTCCGTTGGCCGGGAGCCCATGCGCGCTTCCCGCAAGGTCCAGCACCGTGTCTTTGTGGACTGACCAATCCAGGTGGCGGGCAGAGTACGTCGCCCGCCACCAATTCAGTGATCAGACTCTAGAGTCCACATCCGGGCGGCCAGCTCACGTTCCTCAGGACCAACCGCCTGCGTGTAGATTGCCGTCGTCGCAAGACTCGCATGGCCAAGCCAACGCTGGATCATGTTGAGGGGCACGCCGCAGCGTACCGCATGGACGCCGAACGCGTGCCGCAGTCCCCGCGCTGTCTGATGGGGCCCGGCGGTCACCCCCGCGTCGATCATGGTGGTCTTTACGAGCTTCCACGCCCGACAGCGCGACCATGTCCAAAGCGTGCCTCCGGATGCAAATGCTTCACCGTGCACGCGGCACAGTCGCTCAATCAGCCCGGATGGAACGGGGACCTGCCTTACAGCAAGTACGCCTCTCTTCTTGAGTGATCGTACCGCGATGATTCCGTCGTCCGCATGGAGGGCCACGGCACGCAGAGCGAGCGCTTCGGAAAGGCGGCATCCGCAATGGGCGAGGACCAGGCAGAGCGTTGCGAGCGCCGGCTCTTCGAGTCCCTCGGCCCTTCGAATGAAAGCTCGGCGCTCCGCCGGGGTCAGATACTTCCTTCGACCATCGCTTGCGTAGAGGCTCTGCGGGGTGGGACTGCGGCTGCGCATGTTGATCTCCTTGGCAGTAGCCCCGCCACAGCACGCGACAGAATTGCCTGTTTTGTTTCGCTCCCCCAAGAATCCCGGAAAACCCGGCGAGTTCATGTACTTAGGACGTATTCAATCTAGCAGTTCGGGCCGATAACTTCAAACAATTCTGCCCCTTCGGCCCTGCGAAACAAAACAGGCAATTCTGTTTACTGCTTCATCTGGCCACTCGGCAGTCGCAGCCGATCATCATCAAATACAAATCTGGAGAAACGCTTTGGAGAGTGTTCTGAAGGTCGGTCACGTTGACCTGCCGTATCGGGTCGTTACGGGCGAAGTCGTTGAGGTAAGGCTGCTCAGCGAAACGCATGTCAGCGGATATGGCGGCGGCGGCGGAACGGACCAGTTCGGCAACATCAACGTAAGTCCGATCAACGTGAATTCGCGCGTCCGCAACCGGGCGCATGTCGTCGTCAAATGGGATACGGGCCTCGAAGGGTCGCTTGAAACTGCTGCCGACTTCACTGTCCGGACCGGGCACCGGGTCGTTGCGATTCACATTTCGTACGAGGGGCATAACGGACTGGCTTACGTCTACAACCGCG
>JAEWCE010000134.1 GCA_023390785.1 Pseudomonadota bacterium | reverse complement strand
AACCCGATCCCATCCCGAACTCGACCGTTAAACCTCTTTGCGCCAATGGTACTAAGTCTCAAGGCTTGGGAGAGTAGGTCGCTGCCAGGTCTGCCAAGAACATCTGATCTCTGACGATATCGAAATTCAAAACGCCGTTCCGCGAGGGACGGCGTTTTTGTTTTTGCGTCGATTGTGAACGTCGACTCGCGGCGAACCCTGGTGTGCAGGCTCCCGATCTCGTGCCGGCCTCGGGCGTGCGCGAGTGGCGGGACGGAGAATGGCAGACGCGGCAGGCGGCCGAGGTGGCGGTGTAGCGGGCGCAATTGTATAGTCGCGACCGTGACAGTTTCGCTCGACCATACCTATCGCGCCGCCATCCGGCTGCATCAGCAGGGCAAGGACCGCGAGGCGGCCGAGCTGTACGAGCAGATCCTCGCGGTGCAGCCGCGGCACGCCGGAGCTCTGCACCTCAAAGGCGTCCTGGCGATCCAGGCGGGGGAGTTCGAACGCGCCATCGCACTGATCGAACAGTCTCTCGCCATCGAACCCAGGCACGGGCTGGCGCTGGCCAATCTCGGCGTCGCCTATCGCAGCCTCAACCGCTTCGATGAGGCGATACCGGTGCTGCGGCGCGCGCTGGAGCTCGACCCCAACTCGCCGCTGGTGCTCGCCAATCTGGGCCAGGCGCTCAATCGCGCGGGCTTTATCGCCGAGGCGGTCAAGTACAATCGCCGCGCGCTCGCCATGCAGCCCAACCAGATCGGGCTGCAGAGCTCAGTGCTGTTTGCCGAGAACTACCTTGCCGAAACCGACCCGGTGGCGCTGGCGGAGCGGGCTCGCGAGGTGGGCCGGCTGCTGGCGAGGACCGCGCCGCCGCGGACGGTGCACGCCAACGATCCCGATCCCGGGCGCCGCCTACGCGTGGGCTTCGTTTCGGGCGATCTGCGCTCGCATCCGATCGGCCGCTTCCTCCTGGGCGCGCTGCGTGGCTTCGGGCCGCACAGCAGCCTCGAGTTTCATGCCTATGCCAACAGCGAGGTCGACGACAACATCACGGCGGCTCTGCGTCAGGTGATTCCGAACTGGTGCAACGTTACCGGCATGACGGACACGGCGCTCGATGCGCGCATCGTCGAGGACAAGATCGACGTTCTGTTCGACATGTCGGGCCACACCGGTTCCAACCGGTTGCTGGTATTTTCGCGGAAGCCCGCACCGGTGGCGGTCAGCTGGATCGGGTATTTCGCCACCACCGGATTGGAGGCGATAGACTATGTCCTGGCGAGCCGCTGGGTTATCCCCGAGCACGAGGAGAACCAATGGGTGGAAACGCCGTGGCGGCTGCCCGACACTTATCTGTGCTTCACCGAGCCACCGGCGGCGCCACAACCCAAGCCCTTGCCGGCGTTGAGCAATGGACATGTCACCTTCGGCTGCTTCAACAATTTCAACAAGCTCAGCGAGGCGACGCTCGCGGCCTGGGCGTCACTGCTCGACGCGATGCCGACGGCGCGGCTGATCCTGCGTTCCTCGGGCAATTATCATGACAGCACGGTTGCCGATGTGACGCAAAGGCTGCGTGACGCCGGGGTCGACGTCGAGCGGCTCCGGATAGACGTAAAGATCAAGGACTATGCGGCGCATCTGCGCGGCTACGATGAGATCGACGTGGCGCTCGATCCATTTCCCTACAATGGCGGCACGACGACGGTCGAGGCGCTCTACATGGGCGTGCCGGTATTGGTACGGGCCGGCGACCGCTATGTTGCGCATATGGGCGAGGGCATCCTGCACAGTGCCGGGCTGCCCGAGTGGATCGCTCCTGACGCCGCGTCATATGCGGCCACCGGCCTGGCACGAACGCGCGATATCTCGGCGTTGGCCGAGCTGCGCGCCGGGCTGCGAGACCGCATGCTTGCCTCGCCGCTGTTCGACGCCCCGCGCTTTGCCGGCAACCTCGAATCGGCGATCCGCGGCATGTGGCGCATCTGGTGCGCGGCACAGCGCCGCGTGACCTAGAGCCGTCACAAAATCTTCAGCTTTGCCCGCCACAGAGCCGGCGATTTCCTCCTTCGGATTCGTGCCTGATGCTGCTGCGCCTGATCGCTTTTGCCTTCGCCCTGCTGAGCCTTGCCGCGCCTGCGCTGGCGCAGGTCAATATCATGGACCCGTTCAATGTCGGGCCGGCGATGGACGATGCGGCGGTGCTCGGGCAAGGCATTGCCTATGCCGACGGCGACCGCATGAAGCTCGACATCTACGGTCCGAAAGACCCCAAGGGGCCGGCGCCGGTGGTGATGTTCATCTATGGCGGTTCATGGAAGCAGGGGCAGCGACAGGACTACCAGTTCGTCGGCCGGGCGCTGGCGGCCAATGGCTTCGTCGTGGTGATCCCCGACTACCGTCTCTATCCCGAAGTGACCTATCCGAGTTTCCTCGAAGACCTGGCCAATGCCGCCAAGTGGATCCAGGACAATATCGGCAGCTATGGCGGCGACACCTCGCGCTTCTTCATCGCCGGCCATTCGGCCGGCGCCTACACTGCGGTGATGCTGGGAATCGAGAAGTCATTCTTCCGCGAATACAATGTTACCATGCCGATCAAAGGCATTGCCGCCATCTCCGGCCCGTTCGACTTCTACCCGTTCGAATATGACGAGGTGCGCAACGTCTTCGGCAAGACCGACAACCCGCAGGGCACCCAGCCGATCAATCTGGTGACGGCTGACGAGCCGCCGATGTTGCTGGCCTCGGGCGACCAGGACCCGATCGTGCGCATGCAGAATACCGACCATCTGGCGCGCAAGCTCAAGGACGCCGGCAACTGGGTGACGGTCAAGTACTACCAGAACATCGGCCACATGGAGGCGGTGTTCGCCATTGGCGCGATGTGGCGCTGGCGCGCGCCGGTCCTGGCCGACATGATCAGCTTCTTCACCCAGTTCGGGGCGTTCCCGAGCGGCGTGCCGCGCCCCGTCTATACGCCGGCGCCACCCGAGGGCATGGGCGATATTCAGTCGACCATCAGCAAGCTCGATTCGATCCTCGATCCAATCGACGACTCGAAGCGGCGCAGCGAATAACGGCGCCGGAGCGTCACGGCGTTGCGATGCGGTTGACGGCCGGCAGAGCCCGGCACTACGGTCCGGTCATCGACCAATCATCCGGACATTTCCGCGCCGTCGCGCCAGGAGGCTGCAACCATGGACTACACACGTTTGGGAACCACGGGTCTTGAGGTTTCCCGCATCTGCCTTGGGTGCATGTCCTTTGGCGACGCCCAACTCGGCCGCGAATGGATGCTCGACCTCGAGCACAGCCGGCCGATCATCCGTGCCGCGTGGGAAGCTGGAATCAACTTCTACGACACGGCCAATGTCTATTCCAGCGGCACCAGCGAAGAGATCACCGGCACAATGCTGTGGGAACTCGCCAAGCGCGACGAAGTCGTGCTTGCGACCAAGGTCAATGGCGAGATGCGCAAGGGTCCCAACGGCAAGGGGCAGTCGCGCAAGGCAATCCTCAGCGAGATCGACAATTCGCTGCGGCGCCTCAAGACCGACTATGTCGATCTCTACCAGATCCACCGCTTCGACTATCAGACCCCGATCGAGGAAACGCTCGAGGCGCTGCATGACGTGGTGAAGATGGGCAAGGCGCGCTACATCGGCGCCTCATCGATGTGGGCCTGGCAGTTCATGAAGATGCTGGCGGTGCAGGACGGCAATGGCTGGACGCGCTTCGTGTCGATGCAGAACCAGCTCAACCTGATCTATCGCGAGGAAGAGCGGGAGATGCTGCCGCTGTGCATCGACCAAGGCATCGGCGTCATTCCGTGGTCGCCGCTGGCGCGGGGCCGATTGGCACGGCCCTGGGGCGAGGTCACCAAGCGTTACGAGTCCGATCCCGTCCAGAACCAGCTCTACGACGCCCATGCCGCGGAGGAGGAAAAGATCAACGATGCGGTGGCCGACGTCGCCAAGGCCCATGGCAAGACCATGGCCCAGGTGGCGCTCGCCTGGGTACTGCAGAAGCAGCCGGTGACTGCGCCCATTGTTGGGGTCACCAAGCTGGCCCAGCTCACCGATGCGCTCGGTGCGCTCGAAATGGAGCTCAGCACCGACGACATCAAAAAGCTCGAAGCGGCCTATAAGCCGCGCTTGCCGGGCGGTTTCCAGTAGCACAAGCGGGGTTTCCCGCCGCACTGCCTCTGGCTAGGATCGGCGCCGGAGGGAGAGGGTCATGGGGCTTCGCGACGCAATCGCGCTGGGTGTGCTGGGGGTTGCGCTTGCTACCCCTGCCGTGGCGGTACCGCAGGTTGTGACCCTGGGCGGCGATGCGACGGACGACACCAATCCCGTCGCGGCCTGTGGTGCGCAGGCGGCCTCGCCCTACGAGGCCGGCTGGGAGGGCAGGGGTCTAAAGGACAAGCAGATCTTCCTCAACGGCGCGCAGGCTGCGTGCGAGGCGGCGCTGAAGGCAGCCCCGGGGTCTCCCGAGGTCAAGGCGTGGTTGGCGCGGGTCTATGTGCTCATCGGTCGGCGCGACGAGGCGGAGCCGATGTTGCGCGAGGCTGCCGATGCCGGCAATGCGCTGGCGGCTTACGAGCTGGCGCGGCTGCTGGCAGATCCCAACACCGGAGATTCTGGGGAGGCGGTGGCGCTGCTGCAGCAGGCCGCGCAGGCGGGGTACGTGCCCGCGCTGGACGATCTGGCGGCCCGCTACCAGGCGGGCGATGGTGTGGATGGCGATCCGGCGGCGGCGCTGAAGCTTTACCGGCAGGCGGCGGATAAGGGTGACGGAACAGGGCTTTACCACCTCGGGCTGGCCTACCAGAACGGGGCGGGGGTGAAGCAGGATTTCGGCAGGGCCATGACATTGTATCAGGATGCCGCCGGTGCAGGTGAGCCGCTGGGCTATGCCGGGCTCGGCAGCCTCTACCAGAACGGCCAGGGGGTGGCGGTCGACAATGCCAAGGCCGCCGAATTCTACCGGCAGGGCGCCGATCAGGGCGAGCCGCAGTCCGAAACGGCGCTGGCCTATTTCTACGAGCAGGGGATCGCGGTCGAGCAGAGCTACCCCAAATCGTTCGAGCTGCTCACCGATGCCGCCAACCAGAACTACGGCTTCGCGCAGGCGGCACTGTCGCTGCACTATCTGTTCGGACAGGGAACCGAGGTCGACGCTCGGCGGGCGCTCAACCTGGCGATGGCGGCACAACAGAAGCACGTCGGCTATGCCGAGGGCATTGTCGGCTATATGTATGCGGAAGGGCTGGGCACCGGGCGCGATCTGGCGGCGGCGCTGACCTATTTCGAGAATGGGGCCAATGCCGGCGATGAGTTTTCGCGCCGGCGGATCGACATCACCAACCTCGAGATCGCCTGCCAGGATAAGGCTGGATCGCCCTATGAGCCGGGTGGCGTCGGGCACGGCGTCGAGTTCTCGGCGCTGGACCCCGATGCGGCGATCGCGGCCTGCCAGGCGGCGATCGAAGCCAATCCGGATTCGCTCGGCGACAAGGTCTGGCTGGCGCGGGCGCTGCTGAAGGCGAAGCGGCTCGACGAGGCGATCCCGATGCTGAAAGCGGGCGCCGACAAGGCCAATGTGCTGGCGCAGGTGACATATGCCGATCTGCTGCTCAACGGTGTCGGCATCGATGCCGATCCGGCCGAGGCCATCCGGCTCTATCAGGCGGCGGCCGACCAGTATTATGCGCCGGCGCAATACGCGCTGGGCACGGTGTACCAGGAGGGCGCCGGGGTGGATGCAGACGCGGCGCAAGCTGCGTACTGGTATAAGCGTGCGCTCGACAACGGGCTCGATATCGCCCAGGCCAAGCTCGACGAGCTCGAGGGAACGACGGAGGCCAAGGCCAGCACCGACATGACCGGCTTCGGCCGCGAAGGGCCGGCCTACTAGGGCGGTTCACCCGCAGGCGGACACATCGTCGCGGCAGGGTTTGCCGGTTGCGTCTCGCATGGCATAAGCGCGCCAGCGGGACGCGAGGGCAGCGGGTGAGCGGCAGGACCATCGAACTCGGGAGCATTGCACTGCGCCTCGTGCAGCTGCTTGCCGTGGCGCTGGTCGTGTTCCACCTCGTGCACCTGTTCTTCGCCAGCGTGTTCATGGACGAGGCATATTACTGGATCTGGGGGCAGCACCCGGCGCTGTCTTACTACGACCATCCGCCGCTCAATGCCTGGCTGCTCGGGCTGAGCTCGACGCTGTTCGGCTGGAACCTCCTCGCTCTGCGCGTGCCGGTGGTGCTGTCGTTCCTCGCCGACATCTACGCGATCTTCCTGCTGTCGCGCGCCATCGCCGGCGACGCCTGGCGCACGCATTTCTGGGTGACGCTGCTGCTGTTCGTCGGCAGCCCGATCTACTGGATGGTCTCGGGCTACGCGCTGCCCGACCATCTGCTGCTCACCGGCTGCCTCTATGCGCTCTACTTCTTCTTTCGCTTCTTTGCGGCGCGAGCGGCAGGCGGCGACGGCGGCAGCCGTGACCTCTATCTGGGCGCGGTCTGTCTCGGGCTCGCGGCGTTGTCGAAATACAATGCGGCTTTCCTCGCGCTCGGGATTGCCGCCTTCGTGCTGGTCTACGACCGGGCGCTGCTGCGGCAGGGGCGGCTGTACCTCGCAGCCCTGCTGACGCTGCTGCTGCAGGCGCCCACGATCATCTGGAACCTCAGCGAGAATTTTGCGTCGTGGGAGTTCATCCTGCATGGGCGGCACGCGGGACTGCACGCTGAAATCGACGGCATCGTGCCGCTGGTGTTCGGCATCGGCATCTTCATTTCGCCGTTCCTGTTCTGGCCGATCTGGAAATTTGCAACCTCACGCAAGAACAACGTTCCAGGCGCCGGGTTTGCGCGTGCAACGTTCCTGATTTCGACCTTCGCCATCGTCACGGTGGCGCTCACCACGGTGACGCTGTTTCACTGGAACCTCGTCGCCTATGTGGCGATGCTGCCGTTCCTGGCGCTGGGGATGCGGCCGCGGCTGCTGCTCGGGCTGCAGGCGATCTACGGCACGATCTTTGCGGTCTTCATCTTCATCAATTACACCATCATGCCGCTGACCAATGTCGATGGCTGGCGCGACGGCGCCACGGCCTGGAGCTATGGCTGGGGGCCGACGGTGGCGGCCCTCGACAAGGCCAAGGCCGAGCACAAGGTCGGCTTCATCGCCACCAGCGACTACACCACCGCCGCGCTGGTCGGCTTCATGAGTCACGACAAGGATGTGACCAGCTTGTTCCCGGGCCGCGACCAGTACGATTTCTGGTTCGATCCCAAGGCGCATGCCGGGGAGGATGCGATCCTGTTCGAGGATACGTGGCGGCCGCTCTACGACGTCGCCTCGGAGTTCAAGAACCTCACGGTCCTGGCCGAGTTGCCGGTGGTCGTCAACGGCCGGCAGATCGACCTGCATCGCATCCTCCTGGGCACGGGCTTCACCCCGCGATGAGCGAGGCCCGCGCGGGATTTGGCTGGCGGACGATGCGCGGCGTGGCGCTGGTGCTGCTGTTCGTCAAGCTGATGCTGCTGGTGGGCGCACACCCGTTCATGGACGAGACCTATTATTTCGTCTGGGGCCAGCACCCGCAGCTTTCCTATTTCGACCATCCGGCCCTGATCGGCTGGACGCAGGGTCTCGCCGGGGCGCTGTTCGGCTGGAGCATTTTCGGCCTGCGCGCCATGGTGCTGCTGACGCTGCTCGGCGATCTGGTGCTGCTCTATTTGTTCGCCAAACGCACCGCCGATCCGCCCTGGTGGTTCTGGACCAGCACGGTCATCTTCCTTGCGACGCCCATCCTGTTCGGTCTCACCAGCGTGGCGCTGCCGGACCATTTGATGGTGTTCTTCACGCTGGCGGCGGTCTATTGCGTCGAGCGGCTGCGGCGCGAGCCGGAGCGCGTGCGCTGGCTGTATCTGGCGGCGCTGGCGATCGGCTTCGCCATGCTCAGCCGCTACAACAGCGGCGTGCTGGCGGGCGCGCTGGTCGCCTACATCCTGATCGTGCCGCAGATGCGCAAGCTCTTCGCCAGGCCGCATCTCTACCTTGCGGCGCTGCTGGCGGTGGCGATGCAGGCGCCGGTGCTGATCTGGAATGCCGAGCACGGCCTCGCCTCGTTCGG
The DNA here is from genome assembly GCA_023390785.1 of Pseudomonadota bacterium. GTDB lineage: Bacteria > Pseudomonadota > Alphaproteobacteria > Rhizobiales > Devosiaceae > Devosia_A. The sequence goes on along the minus strand of JAEWCE010000134.1, from coordinate 27,552 downwards.
CTTCATCTTCGGCGGCCGCCAGAAGCTGGCGGAGGCCGGGCTCAATCTCGATGGGCTGCGGGGCTATCTGCTGGGCGGGTTGGCGGTGTTGTCGCCCTTCATCATATGGCCGATGCTGCGCTTCGCCTTCACGCGCCGCGACGGGCACGGCTACGCCAGGTTGGTGTTTGCCATTTCCACCGTCGGTTTCCTGTTCGCATCGCTGTTCACGAACATCCTCATCCACTGGAACGCCATTGCCTATGTGGCGGCCCTGCCGTTTCTCGCCGCGTGGTTCCGGTCGCGATGGCTGCTCGGAGCGCAGGTCGCCTATGGCGTACTGGCCATTGGATTTGCGGCCATCAACTATGGCGTGCTGCCGGTGATGGCGATGGTGAACGCCGCCGATCAGACGTCGGCCTGGTCGTATGGCTGGGACGAGGTCGCCGACGCCGTGAGGGCGGTCAAGGCGGACGAGCACATCGGCTTCATCGCCGCCACCGACTATGCGCTGGCCTCGCCGCTGGCCTTTGCGCTGCACGATCGCGATGTGACGAGCATCTCGGCGCATCGCGACGGTTATGACGACTGGTTCGATCCGGCGGCGCATCGCGGCGAAACTGCCATCATCGTCGCCGATTTCTGGCGGCGGCTGGACCCGGCTTTCGCCGCGCAGTTCCGCAGGCTGGAGACGGCGCGGGAGTTCGACATTACGCGCTTCGGCCATGTCACCGACCATGTGACCATCTACATCGCCCGGGACTTCTCGCCGGCGGTCGCGGCGGACAATTAGCCGGCACACTTGCCTGGCCCCGTTCGCGCGCCCTATGGTCGCGGGCAGAGGGGCCGTCGATGAAGCTTGTCGCGCTGATCCTGGGGCTTGCGATGCTTGCCGCGCCGGCGCTGGCGGGCGACGCGCTCGATGCCTGTGCCGGGCTTGCCGCCAATAAATACGAGCCGGGCTATGAGGGCGTGGGGCCGCTCGATATCAGCGGGCTCGACCAGTACAGCGCCGGCGAAGCGGTGAGTGCGTGCGAGGGCGCGCTGCGCGAAGATCCGGGGTCGACGCAGGTGAAGGCGTGGCTCGGCCTGGCCTATGCCAGCCATCTTGACTATGGCCCGGCGCTGCCGCTGCTCGAGGCCGCAGCGGATGCCGGCAATGTCGTTGCGCTCAACGCGCTGGGCCAGCTCCTCATCCTCGGCAAGGGCATCGCGCAGGACACGGTACGCGGGACCGGCCTGCTGCGGCAGGCGGCCGAAGCGGGGTTCGCCCCGGCGGCCCTCGGGCTCGCCTACTCCTACGAGTTCGGCGACGGGGTCGACGCCGATCCGGCGCAGGCGTTCGCGTGGTACCTCGTCGCCGCCAAGGCGGGCGTGATGCCGGCGGCGGTGATCGTGGCGGAACGGCTGCAGGCGGGCACGGGCGTGCAGCGCAACGACAAGACCGCGCTCGACTGGCTTCAGCGCGCGGCCAAGGCCGGCAATCCCGAGGGGCAGTACCGGCTGGGTCTGGCCTATCTCGAGGGCCGCGGCACCAAGGCCGATCTGGGAAAGGCCTTCAAGGCCATCAGCGCGGCATCGCAGCAGTATCACGCCGCCGCCATGAACGCGCTCGGCTACCTCACGGAGCTCGGGATCGGCACCAAGCCCGATCCGGCAGCGGCAGCCGAACTCTATCGCAGCGCGCGCGGCTACAACCTGTCCGTCGCCGCCTTCAATCTTGCCCGTACCGAAGAGGACGGCGCTGGCGGCGCTCCCGATCCGGTGGCTGCACGGCAGGACTATCTGGCTGCGGCGCAGGCCGGCGACATGCGGGCCGCGGTCAATCTGGCGCTGATGTATATCGAGGGCGAGGGTGGCGAACCCGATCTCGCCGAAGCGGTCAAATGGCTGCAGCGGGCCGCCGATGCCGGTCGTGCCGCGGGGCAGAACGATCTCGGGCGCCTTTACGAGCTCGGACTGGGGGTCGAGGCGGACGCGGGCAAGGCGCGCGAACTCTACGGCCTCGCGGCGGCCCAGGGCTACAAGCTTGCGAAGGCCAATCTGCAGCGGCTCGGCGGTTAAGGCGCTTCGGACGGGGCGGGATCTTAACGGGCGAAAAACTGTCGCGAGCGCGGCGTTTTCACCTTGTGGGCGGCGGATCGAGCCCTTATATACGCCCTGCGCCGCGGTGATGGCCGCCTCGACAGGCGCGAGACGCACGACATTGGCGCGGGATGGAGCAGCCCGGTAGCTCGTCAGGCTCATAACCTGAAGGTCGTAGGTTCAAATCCTACTCCCGCAACCAATCTTTCGATGACGCGTCGCCAGCAGCCCGCGAACCCCTGGTTCGGCGGGCTTTGCTTTTTCGGATCGATCGCGGTTTAGAACCAGCCTGCCGGAATGCCGATCATCACGGCTGCCAGCAGCACGACGCCAAGCAACAGCAGTGACGCTTCCATGAATACTCGTGCCATCACGCATACCCTCACAAACGCGTGGGGCAGGCGACGGGGAGTTGCGGCGGCCCCGCCACCTGCCTGACGCTATGCCCCATCCCGGCTCGTTGCGTCGAGCGGGTACTCAGGAGCGCTGTTCCTTATAGGCCGGAGCGCGGCCGGGTGCCGCGCTGCATTTGTACCAGACAGGTAGTCCGGTCGTCCGACCCTGCTGGATAGGAGGCGCTACATATTGTGCGAACAACCAGGCGACGCTTATCTCCAACCGGTGGATAAGCACAGAAGGCGTTTTTCTGCTGCTGAGGTCGTCAGGCTACACGACCCGCCTGGATCGCTAGGCCCCGGGGTTGTGGCCGTGGTATGGGGAGCGGACGCTTCGCAACCGACGGCAGAGCCGCCAACTCATCCTCGACAGGTCGCATGTTCACGGCAAGGCTGTCGCTGCTGCCCCTATTGCTTCCCGACTTTGCCATCGCGCCGACGGCTGAGGACCGTGGGGCGTGGGCGGGCTTGCCGGACTTCGCGCGGGCGCAATTGCTTGCCGACGGCACGGCGGCGCTGGCGGCCAGCTATCCCGAGCTGACCGCGAGGCAGTACCTTGCTTATCATCGCACAGGCGACCGCGCGGGGTTCGAGGCTGCATATTTTGCGCGCCGGCGCCGGCTCAATGCGCTGATCCTTGCCGAATGCGCCGAGCACGATGGGCGTTTCCTCGACGACATCGTCGATGGGGTCATGCTGCTGTGCGAGGAGAGCGGATGGCAATTGCCGGCGCACAATGCTCAGGTCCGTGACGGCAAGCGTGCGGCGCTGCCCGATGTCACCGATCCGATCATCGATTTGTTCGCGGCCGAGACCGGGGCACAATTGGCGGTCGCGGCGCAGGTACTGAGCCCGGAGCTCGAGGCTGCAGCGCCGGGCCTTGTCGGGCGCATCGACCATGAGCTCGAGCGGCGCATCTTCGCGCCGTATCTGACGCGGCAGTTCTGGTGGATGGGCAACGGCGACGAGCCGATGAACAACTGGACGGCGTGGTGCACGCAGAATGTGTTGATTGCTGCCTTCGCGCGGCGGCTGCCCCAGGAGACGCGGCGCGCGATCGTGGCCAAGGCGGCATCAAGCCTCGACGCGTTCGTCAAGGATTACGCCGACGATGGGGCGTGCGAAGAGGGGGTGCTCTACTATCGGCACGCGGGGCTCTGCCTGTTCAACGCGCTGGTGGTACTCGCGGCGGTTGCGCCAGCAGCGTTTGCGCCGCTGTGGGCAGACCCGAAGCTGCGCAGCATCGCCGAATACATCGTGCGGATGCACGTGGCCAGGCGGCGCTACTTCAACTTCGCCGACAGCTCGGCCGTGGTCGATCCTTGCGGGGCGCGAGAATATCTGTTCGGGCGTGCCGTTGGATCGCGGCTGCTCGCCGATTTCGCGGTGACGGACTGGATGACAGAGCGGCAGGCGGCGCTGCCCGACGAGATCAACCTGTTCTATCGGCTGCAGGCGGCATTTGCCGCAGGTGAAATGGCGCTCTATCGGCCCGGCCCGGTGCAGCAGCAGGACTGCTTCCTGCCCAGCGTCGGATTGCTGGTGGCGCGCGACGACCGTTTCGCCCTGGCCGCCAAGGCGGGCGACAATGGCGAGAGCCACAACCACAACGATGTGGGCAGCATAACGCTGTACAAGGACGGCGAACCGGTGCTGATCGATGTCGGCGTCGAGACCTACACGGCCAAGACGTTCTCGCCCGCGCGCTACGAGATCTGGACCATGCAATCGGCGTGGCACAATCTGCCGAGCTTTGGCGGCGTGATGCAGCGTGCTGGCCGAGACTTCGCGGCGCGCAACGTCGACGTGACACTGGCGGCGGATCGGGCTGCAATCGACATGGACATTGCCGGCGCCTATCCGCCGGACGCCGCGCTCCGTTCGTACCGGCGGCGCGTGGTGCTCCACAAGGGCCGGGCGGTCGAGATCGAGGATGTCTACGATGGCGAACGTTCGGCGGAGCTATCGCTGATGCTGGCCCGCCGGCCGGAGCTCAGTGCCGATGGAATCGCCCTTGCAGGGCTGGCGACGATCGCGGTGACGGGAGCGGGTGCCATGCGCCTCGATGAGATTGAGATCGCCGACGCGCGGCTGCGCAAGGCGTGGCCGGAGCGGCTCTACCGCGTGGTGGTGCCCTTCGCCGGTACGCGGCTTTTCCTGCGGATCACATAAAGAAGCGGCGGACCCGAGGGGCCCGCCGCCAGTCACACACAGGGAGCCTGCGGGATTATTTCTTCTGCAGCTCGGCAACGCCCTTGTTCATGTCGGCGATGCCCTGGTCGATGGTTTCGCTGCCGGTCATGATCGCGTCGTGGGCGCGGCTGAGCACCAGGTCGATCTGCGGCGCGATCGGGCTCACCGGGATCTCGAGCACGCGCTTGGCGGTCACCAGGGCGTCCTTGCTCTGCTGATCGTCCGGGAAGCCGGGCGTCGAGGTGATGGTCTTCAGCACGTCGTCGGTAGTGATCGCGGGGAAGGTGCCGGTCTTGGCGACCACGGCAGCGCCTTCGGGGCCGGAGACGAACTTGACGAAGTCGAGAGCGGCTTCCTGCTGCTTGGAATTGGCCGCCACCGACAGGCCGGTGATGGTCGATGCGGTGCTGCCGGCTTCGACGCCATCGGGATGCGGGTACTTGGCCAGGCCCCAATGCACGGCCTTGGACTCACCCGACTTCACCTTGGCGATCTGGGTGGCGATGAACCAGCTGCCCATCGGCATGGTGGCGATCTGCTGGTTGTAGAACGGACCCGAATAGTGGGTGTTGGAGGTCTTGAGTTGCGAGTAGCTCATAACCACCCCCTCGTCCTGCAGCTTCAGCACGCGCTCGTAGTACGGCTTGAGGAAGTCGTAATTGCCGTCGACCACGGTATGCTTGCCGTCGAAGACGGCGGGGAGCTCGACGGCAGAGCGCCAGACGTGGAAGTGCGTGCCATAGACCTTGTCGGCGCCGAAACCGCTGGTGACCTTGCGCGCCATGTCGGCGAACTGGTCGAGGGTCATGTCGTTGGTCGGGTAGGGCACGCCAGCCTTGTCGAACAGATCCTTGTTGTAATAGAGCAGCCAGAAGTCCGAGCGGAAGGGCAGGGAGTACACCTTGCCGTCCACGGTCAATGCATCGAGCACGCCGCCATACATCTTGGGGTCGATGTTCTGCGCCTTGATGTAGTCGTCGAGCGGCGTCAACAGGTTGGCGCTGATCAGGTTGGCGTAGCCCGGGATGTCCTTGATGGTGATGACGTCGAGGTCTGAGCTGCCGCCGGTGAGCTGCGTCTGCAGCACCGTATCATAGTCGGTCGAGCCCAGATCGGTGTAGGTGATCTTGACGTTGGGGTGCGAGGCTTCATAGGCGTCGATCAGGGGCTGGTAGTAGGGCGTCGCGGCCCAATCCCACAGCGCCCAGTTGAGCGTCACCTGATCGGCGGCGTGAGCGAGGCCGGTGGCGGCAAGCACCGCTCCCAGTGCCGTACCCGCCGCGATGCGGCGCAACCAATGCTTTGTCATGTTGGTCTTTCCTTCCCTCTATTGAACGCGCAGTTGCGCGCTACCTCCTGCGCCAATCGCGGCCGACGCCGCGCCCGCATCGAGCGCGAGCAACCGGATTGCTGCCTGGTGGACGCCAAAGGTGATGGCGAGCGTTCCGAATGAAAAGTTGAGCACCGCCGGCATGAACAGCGAGGCGGGATAGAAGACGATGTGCAGCAGCCACAGCAGCGCCACGACGGCGAACGCCGCGAGTGCCGGCAGCGGCCGCGCCAGCGCGCCGAGCAAGGCGAGGCGCAGCACGGCACGCAGCGACTGGTCGCGCAGCGCCAGCAGCGTCACGGCATAGGCGGCGGCGATGAGCGCGAACAGCGTGGTCGCAAAGGCGATGGTCAGCGGCAGGACGAAGACGATGCTGGCCCTTGCCGCCTGCAGGAAGGCGAAAGTGGCGTAGGCGCCGGCGGCGAGCGCCGTGACGATGACGAGACTGAGCGCGGTGGCGCGCCAGAAGCGGCTGCGGAAGGCCTCCCAGAAGTCGCGCCACAGATAGACCGGCCTGTCCTCGAGCATCAGCGCCGTGACGCGGCTCGCCGCAATCTGCGCCGCCGGCAGCGTCAGCAGCGGCAGCGCGAACAGGATGTAGAGCAGGTTGAGCTGGATCAGCATCCACCACTCGCGCCGGATCACGTCGACGAGCAGTGCAAGCCCATGCTTGGGTGGCGCATTGCGGTCGACGCCGGGGCCCTCGCGGGTGATGTGGGCGCTCATCCACTTCATTGCAGTCGGGCCCTCTGCATGGTGGCGGCGAGGCTCAGCGCTTCCTGCCCGATGAAGTCGGCCACGAAGGCATCGGCCGGTGCGGCGCGCAGCGTTTCGGGCGCTGCCATCTGCGCGATGCGGCCGTCGTGCATCACGGCGACGCGGTCGGCCATCGCCATGGCTTCACCCAGATCGTGCGTGGCGTAGATGAAGGTGGCGCCGAGCGTGCGATGCAGCCGGACGATCTCGCCGCGCAGCTGGGCACGCTGCCGGGCATCGAGGCTGCTGAGCGGCTCGTCGAGCAGATAGAGCGGCGCGTTGCGAACCAGGGCGCGCGCCAGCGCCACCCGCTGCCGCTGGCCGCCCGAAAGCAGGCCGGGGCGGCGGTTGAGCAAATAGCCGATGTCGAGCACGTCGGCGGCGCGGTTCACGCGCGCCTCGACCTGGGCGCGCTCGAGCTTGCGCACCTCGAGCGGCAGTGCCAGATTGCGAAACACGGTGAGGTGGGGGTAGAGCGCATAGCTCTGGAACACCATCGCCAGATCCCGTGCCTTGGCCGGCACGTCGTTGGCCAGCGCGCCGGCAATGCGCAGCTCGCCGGCGTCGATCTCCTCGACGCCCGCAATGGTTCTGAGCAACGTGGACTTGCCGCAGCCCGAGGGGCCAACGAGGGCAATGAACTCGCCGGCGGCAATGTCGAGATCGACTCCGTCGAGCGCCTGTACCTTCCCAAGCCGCCGCCGTACGCCGCGCAGCGTCACGCTGCTGGCGCGGCGCTCGTGCGCGGTCGAGGGGGCGGCAGAGGCGGCGGGCGGATAAAGCTCGATCGGCGTCATCGGCTCACCCCTTCAGCCCGCTGGTGGCGATGCCTTCGACGAAGAAGCGCTGCAGCGCAAGGAACACCACCAGCACCGGGATCAGCGCCACTACCGAGGCGGCCATGATGAGCCCGTATTCGGCCGAGTACTGCGAGATGAACATCCGGAGCCCGATCTGGATGGTCTTGAGCTCGGTCTTGGTCAGGTAGATCAGGGGGCCGAGGAAGTCGTTCCAGGTGGAGACGAAGGTGAAGATGGTCAGTGTCGACAGCGCCGGCTTGGACAGCGGCAGCATGATGCGCCACCAGATCTGGTATTCATTCATGCCGTCAATGCGCGCCGCTTCGCACAGCTCGTCGGGGATCGACTGGTAGAACTGGCGCATCAGGAACACGCCGAAGGCGGTGAAGGCCTGCAGCAGGATCAGCGCCATATGGGTGTTGTGCAGCCCGAGCTCGCGCATCAGCAGGAATTGCGGTACCATGTAGACCTGCCACGGCATGGCGATGGTGGCGATGTAGCCGAGGAACAGCGCGTCGCGGCCGGGAAAGCGCAGCTTGGCAAAGGCGTAGGCGGCAAAGCTCGAGGTCAGCAGTTGCAGGATGGTCACCGCGATGGTGATCTTGGCGGTGTTCCACACGAACAGCGCCAATGGAATCTTGGTCCAGATATCGACGTAGTTTTGCCAGCGCGGTTCGGCCGGAATCCACTGGATAGGAAAGGTGAAGACGTCGCGGTTGAGCTTCAGCGATGCCGACAGCATCCAGACGAAGGGCGTGAGCATCACCAGCCCGATGACGATGGCCGTGGCATAGATCAGCACCTGGCCGAGGGTGATGCGGCGGCGCGGCAACGCCTGTGCGGGGGCCAGCGTGCTCATGTCGTCTGCTGCCGGGTGTAGCGGAACTGTATGACAGTGACGGCCAGCACCACGAAGAACAGCACCAGCGCCACCATGCTGGAATAGCCGAGGTCCCAGGAGATGAAGGCCTCGTTGTAGATGTGGTAGACCAGTACCAGCGTCGAGGTGCCGGGGCCGCCCTGGGTCAACAGGTAGATCTGGTCGAACACCTTGAACGACTGGATGGTCAGCATCACGGTGACGAACAGCGTCGTCGGGCCGAGCTGTGGCAGGGTCACGTAGATGAAGCGCTGCCAGGCGCCGGCGCCGTCAATGCTGGCCGCCTCGTAGAGGTCGCGGTTGATCCCCTGCAGGCCGGCCAGGTAGATCACCATGTAGTAGCCCATGGATTTCCACACGCCGAACAGCACCACGGTGATCATCGCCCAGTTGCGATCGGCGGCCCAGCGCGGCAGATGTCGCGGGTCGATGCCCATGGTGTAGAGCACCATGTTCACCGGCCCCATCTCGGGGTTGAACAGCATGTTCCACACCACCGCCACGGCCACCAGCGAGGCGACGTAGGGAAAGAACATCGCCGCGCGCAGGAAATTGCGGCCGGGAATGCGCTGGTTGACGAGGATGGCGAGCCCCAGGGCGCAGACCAGCGTCAGCGGCACGCTCAGCGCGGTATAAAGAATCGTGTTCCAGAAGGCGGTGATGAAGGCGCTGTCGTTGAACAGGCGCCAGAAATTGTCGAGGCCGGCGAAGGTGATCGCGGTCGAGCCGTCCCAGTGCAGGAAGGCCAGGGCGAACGAGAACAGGATCGGCCCCAGGGTGAAGATGGTGAAGCCGAGGAAATTGGGGGCGATGAAGGAATAGGCAACCAGGGCCTTGCGCCACTGGCCCGGCCTCCGTGCCGCGACGACGGCGCGCGACGAGTCATACGACGTGTCCGCAACGCTCGACATCAGGCCTCCCTTCGTCACGCTCCGGCGCGCACAGGCATCGCCAGCGCGCAATTCTTTGCATGTAGATTTGTTCTTTGCAAGTTTTGTGAAATCGTGCAAAAAATGCAAAATAATGCACGGAGATCGATCGTGAAGCGTGGACGGCGGCTGAATCAGGCGGATATCGCCGACCGGCTGGGGATTTCGGTGAGCACGGTGTCGCGGGCGCTGGCCAACGAGGCGGGCATCAGCCCGGCTGTGCGGCAGGACGTGCAGGAGCTGGCGCGGACGCTCGGCTACCGCAGCAAGCGGCTGGGCAGCACTTTGACCAACCGGCGGGTGCTGGCCTTCGTGCCCCTCGGCAGCGCCACCAGCGGCCTGTCGGGGTTCTATTTCGGCATCGTCGAAGGCATGCAAAGGGCGGCGCTGCATGCTGGCCTCGCCCTCGATGTGCGGCTGATCAACGAAGCAGCCCTATCGATCGAGGCGATCAAGAAGGATGTCGCCGAGGGCGGCGCGACCGGGCTGCTGCTGGCCGGAATCGACGCGACTGATGCGCTGGTCTCCTGGTGCGCGGAAGAGGATCTGCCGGTCGTGCTGGTCAATGGCACCGATCCGCAGATGCGGCTGAGCTCGGTGTCGCCGGCCAATTTCTACGGCGCGCAAATGGCGACGCGGCGCCTGCTGGAGGCGGGACACCGCAAGCTGCTCCACTTCACCCAGGAGTTGCGCCCCACCATTGCGCAGCGCCGGCGCGGCTTCGAATCGGCGGCCAAGGCGGCGGGCGCCGAGGCGATCGTGCTCAACAATCTCGAGGTGTCGGCGGCGGAATTCGCGGCGCGGCTGGTGGGCGGCGCCTACGCCGTGACCGGACTGTTCCTGTGGAACGACATCGTCGCGGTGCAGGTGCTGGAGGCGATCACCCGGGCCGGGCAGACGGGGCGGTTTTCGATCATCGGCTTCGACGATCTGCCGATCGCCTCGCTGGCGACGCCTCGGCTCAGCACCATGCATGTCGATCGCGAAGCCATCGGCGAGGCGGCGATACGGCTGCTGCGGCTGCAAATGGAGGGCGATCGGACCATTCAGCAGCTTGAGCTGGGCGTGCGGGCGATCGACGGCGGCACCATCCATCGCCTTAAATAGTGCCTTGCGTTTTTTGCGCCAATGCAAATTTTGCTTGTGAAGGCGCGGCTTTCTTTCTACCAGTGACGCGAATGCGGGCGCCCGCCTGCCGGTCTGCCAGGGTGCGATGTGACGAGTTTCGATCCGGTGCGGTTCAATCCGATGTGGGGCAATCCCTTGCGGAGCCGCGCCGATGTCGAGGCGGCGCTTCGCGCCTCGTTCGCGCCGCTGCTGCCGTTCTTTTCCGAGGGCGGGGCGCGGGTGCGGCTCAATGGCGCCGCGGCGCATTTCGACCGGGCTGCCGCCGACCTGGAGGGCTTTGCGCGGCCGCTCTGGGGGCTGGTGCCGCTGGCGGCGGGCGGTGGGCAGTTCGAGTATTGGGATCTTTACCGCCGCGGCCTCGCCAACGGTACCGACCCGGACCATCCCGAGTATTGGGGGCCGGTGACCAGCACCGATCAGCGCATGGTCGAACTGGCGGCCATCGGCCTCGCCATGCGGATGATCCCCGAACACATCTGGGATCCCCTCGACGAACGCGCCAAGGCCAATGTCGCGGCCTACCTCATCGAGGCGCGCAGACACGCTTATGCCAACAACAACTGGAAATTCTTCCGCGTGCTGGTCGACCTCGGCCTCGAGCGCTGTGGAATTGCGTTCGACCGCAGCCTTACCACTGCCTATCTCGACGAGTTGGACGGGTTCTATCTTGGAGACGGCTGGTATCGCGACGGGATTGTCCGACGCATTGACCACTATATTCCGTTCGCCATGCATTTCTATGGCCTGCTCTATGCCCGGTTGAGCATGGGCGACGAGGCGCGCGCGTCGCGGCTGGTCGAGAGGGCGAAGCTGTTCGCCCGCGATATCCGGCACTGGTTCGACGACGAGGGAGGGGTGCTCGCCTTCGGCCGCAGTCTGACCTATCGCTACGCCTGCGGCGGCGTGTGGGGGGCGCTGGCCTATGCCGGGGTCGAGGCGTTGCCCTGGGGCGAGATCAAGGGCCACTATCTGCGCCATCTGCGCTGGTGGTCGAAACTGCCGATCGCCGACCGCGACGGCATCCTCTCCATCGGTTATGGCTATCCCAACCTGTTCATGAGCGAGAGCTACAATTCGGCCGGCTCGCCGTACTGGGCGTTCAAGGCATTCCTGCCCCTGGCACTGCCGGACGATCATCCGTTCTGGACGGCCGAGGAGCAGCCGGCCCGCTTTGACGATGAGCCGGTGCCGTTCCGCCATCCGGGCATGGTGATGATGCACACGCCGGGCAATGTGGTGGCGCTGTCCACAGGCCAGCAGAACTGGGAGATGCGCGCGGGCGCCGAAAAATACGCCAAGTTCGTCTATTCCTCGCGCTACGGCTTTTCGGTCGAGGCGGACGAGCGGGCCTATGACAAGGGCGCCTTCGACGGCGCGCTGGCGCTGAGCGATGACCGCCGGCACTTCCGCGTGCGCGAGCAGAACGAGGTGGCGCGGCTGGCCGGCAGTCTGCTCTATTCCGAGTGGCTTCCCTGGGCCGACGTCAAGGTGGAGACCTGGCTGCTGCCGGCGTCGCCCTGGCACATCCGCGTGCACCGCATCACCACGCCGCGGGCGCTGCACGCCACAGAGGGGGGCTTTGCCGTTGGGCGCGCCGATGGCAACACCGACATTGTGGTGGAAGAGACCGGCCGGGCGGTGGCACGGACGCCGACCGATTTGAGCGCCATCGTTGATCTCATGGCCACCGACCGTCGTGCCGGCCGTGCGCAGAAGGCGCTGCCCAACACCAACCTCATCGTGGCGCGCACGCTGGTGCCGCAATTGCGCGGCCCTATCGCGCCGGGCGTGACGGTGCTTGCGACCGCCGCGATGGCGCTGCCACCTTCCGAGGCTGACATCGCGCTAGCGGCTGTTCCATCCCTGCCTGATCTCGCGGCGCTCGAAGCCCTCGCGGCGCAGGGTGTCGAGGTCAGTGCCATCCAGGTCCCCGAGAGGTTCTGATGCGGCCCAAGCTTGCCTTCGCGATGTCTCCGGGCAAGACGCGCTTCGTCTTCGACGCGGCGGCGCTGGCGCGCCTCAGGGAGTTGTGCGAGGTACTGTCGAATGATCCGCTGCACGATTTCGAGACGCCGCCAGCACGCGACATCTTGAGCGAGACCGAAATCCTGGTGACCGGCTGGGGCTGTCCGTTCATTTCACGGGAGGTCGTGGCGGCGGCGCCCGCACTCAAGCTCATCGCTCATGCTGCCGGTACGGTGAAATACCATCTCGATCCGGTGGTGTTCGAGGCCGGCATCGCGGTAACCAACTCGGTGGCGGCAAATGCGGTCCCGGTGGCCGAATACACGCTGGCCATGATCATCCTCGCCAACAAGCAGGCACTGCATTTCCGCGATCTCTATCGCGAGGACCGGACGCGCAGCTCGAGCTACGCGCTGATGGATACCCCCGTCGGCAACTACCGGCGCACCATCGGCATCGTGGGGGCGTCGCACATCGGCCGTCGCATCATCGAGCTGTTGCGGCCGTTCGAGTTCTCGGTGCTGCTCTACGATCCACATGTGCGGCCCGGCGACGACGTCTGTCGCCACGCCGAACTGGTCGACCTCGAGGAACTGATCGCACGCTCCGACGTGGTGTCGCTGCACGCGCCGTCGCTGCCCTCGACCCGGCACATGATCGGGCAGCGCGAGTTGGGCTTGATGCGCAATGGTGCAACGCTGATCAACACGGCGCGTGGGGCGCTGGTGGATGAGGCGGCGCTGGTCGCCGAACTTGCAACCGGCCGTATCTCGGCGGTGATCGACGTAACCGACCCCGAGATCGCTGCACCCGACTCACTGCTATTTACGCTGCCCAATGTCTTTCTGACACCGCACATCGCCGGCGCGGTCGGCAGCGAGCGGGCGCGGCTGGGTAATCTGGTCGTCGACGAGATCGAGCGCTTCACCGCCGGCCGGCCGCTCAATCATCAGGTGCAGCCTTCGATGTTGCGCCAGTTGGCCTGACGCACCGATGCCGCGCGCGCTGATCGTCTGGGGCGGCTGGGAGGGGCATAGGCCAGCCGAAATGGCGGCGGCGGTGTCGGCGCTGCTTGTGGCCGAGGGCTACGAGACCGTGGTCACGCCGGACTTTGCGGCGCTGGGCGGCCCCGACCTCGGTCGGTTCGACCTGGTGGTGCCATTGATCACCAATGCGACGGTCGAAAGCGAGGTGATCAATCGGCTGGCTGCGGCGGTGCGCGGCGGGCTTGGCCTCGGCGGTCCGCATCTACCGGCCACGGCGTTCCGCAGCTCGGTGGACTATCAGTTCCTGCTCGGGGCGCAATGGGTGGCGCATCCGGGCGGCATCGTCGATTTCCGGGTCGACATCACGCGTCCCGACGATCCGGTGATGCAGGGCATCGTCGGCTTTGCCTATCGCAGCGAGCAATATTACCTGCACTACGATCCTTCGATCGAGGTGCTGGCCACCACCACCTTCGATGGCACGCACGATCCAGTGACGCGCGGCGTCACCATGCCGGTCGTCTACAAACGCCATTTCGGCGCCGGCCGTATCTTCTATTCCGCACTGGGGCACAGCCCAGAGGAATTTTCGCACCCCGAAGGTCATAAAATCCTGCTTCGGGGACTCATCTGGGCGTCCCGAACGGGCAAAATCGCATAGCGACTTTGGTCGCTATCGCCCGCCAGCCGGGGCTTTCCGGCGTTTTTCCCTCGATCCGCTTAACTCGTTGCAGCTCAACGAGAAAATGATTAGTACTATTACAAACTTTAGTCGTATTTGACTGCTGGGGGCGGGGGCGTGGAGGTCGATAAGGACCATTCGAAAGACTATTTGGGCAATGTCGCCCGCGGTATGCAGCCCCATCAGGTCCGTTTCAGCAATCAGCGCGCCATCCTGAGCGTGTTGTCTGTCTATCCTGGCCTCTCCAACGCCGATATCGCCCGTTATACCGGTCTTGCACCGCAGACGGTGTCGTCGGTGCTCGATGGACTGGAGGACGCGGGATTGCTTCGGCGTGGGCCGGCGCGTCGCGGTGGCGGACGCGGGCAACCGGCGACGCCGCTGTACCTCAACCCGGAAGGCGCACTTGCTTTGGGCGCGGAGATCGGCTGGACCCACCTCGAGGTGGCGCTGACCGATCTCGTTGGAGAGGTGCTTGCCTACCAGCGCGTCGAGTACGCCTATCCCGACGGCCGGTCGGTCTTCGGGCTGCTTGCTGATATGCTGGGGTCGCTCACCAGGCCGCTTGACGCCGTGGCCCGCAAGAAGATCATCGGCCTCGGCCTCGCCATCCCCGCCGGCCTGGGGGAGACGTCATCCCTGCTTACGGCCCCCGCGGGACAGATCGAGGCCTGGAGGAGCCTGCAGGCGGGACATGAGGCGGCCAGGGTCACCGGGTACGATGTGCAGACATTCAACGACGGCAATGCCGCCTGCTTTGCGGAATACACCATCATGGCGCCGCCGCGTCCCGGCGGATTTGTGTTCCTGTTGATCGACACATTCGTTGCGGCCGGCATCATTTCGGGCGATCAGCTATGGCAGCGGATGGCCGGCGCGACGACCAATCTGGGCTCGATGCTGGTCAGCGACCGGGCCGGCAATCGCCGTATCATCGACGAGATCGCCTCCCTGTCCGTCCTGGACGGGCGCCTCAAGGCAGGTGGAGCGGCCCTCGCCGACGTGATGCAAGGCGAGCCCCCCGCGCCGCTCCAAGCCATTGTCGAAGCGTGGATTGAGGATGCCGCCCTGGCGCTGGCACAGGCCATCCTCAACACGGGGGCCGTGCTCGAGATCGACTTTGCCGTGCTCGAATCGCGGCTGCCGCGACCAATGCTGGACCGGCTGATCGAGGCAGTCGGCAACAGGATCGTCGAAATTCCCGGGCTCGGGCATGTCCGTCCATCGGTGCGCGCCGGCCATATCGGCCGGTCGGGTGCGGCGCAGGGCGCAGCGCAATTGCGGATGGTGCGCCGCTACTATTCCCGCGAGCTCGGGCACATGGACGATGCCTGATAAAAGCGGCGGCGCGTCTTACGGCCTCGTGCTAGCACTCAGCCAAGACACAGGGAGACAAACGCATGGGCGCCCCGTCCACCTATGAGATCATCGACCCGCGCTTCGGCCGGCTGGTCAACGGCAATGCCAGGCTGGACCATCTCTACACCGGCTGCAAATGGGCGGAAGGGCCGGCCTGGTTCGGTGGCGGCCGTTTCCTCGTCTGGTCGGACATACCCAACAACCGCCAGATGCGTTTCGACGAGACCGACGGGTCGGTGAGTGTGTTCCGCTCCCCGTCCAACTATTCAAACGGCAATACGGTCGATCGGCAGGGCCGGCAGATCACCTGCGAGCATGGTGAGCGACGCGTGACGCGCACCGAGCACGACGGCACCATCACCGTGGTGGCGGACCGCTTCGAGGGCAAGCGGCTCAACTCACCCAACGATGTAGTGGTCAAGTCGGACGGCTCGATCTGGTTTACCGATCCGACCTACGGCATCGACAGCGACTACGAGGGACACAAGGGGTCGAGCGAGATCGGCCGCTCCAACGTGTATCGGGTGGATCCGGCGACGGGTGCGGTCACGGCGGTGGTCACCGACATGATCAAGCCGAACGGGCTCGCCTTTTCGCTCGATGAACAGCAGCTCTACATCGCCGACACCGGGCATACGCACGGGGCACAGTATCCCAGGCACATCAGGGTGTTCGACGTTCATGGCGATAGGCTCGGCGGCGGTCGCGTCTTCGCCGAGTCGACGGCAGGGCTGTTCGATGGCTTCCGCCTCGACGTGGAGGGTCGCATCTGGACCAGCGCAGAGGACGGCGTGCATTGCTACGAACCGGACGGCACGCTGATCGGCAAGATCCTGGTGCCCGAGGTGGTGGCCAATGTCTGTTTCGGCGGCCTCAAGCGCAACCGCCTCTATATCTGCGCCACGACCTCGCTCTATGCCGTGTACGTGATGACCAACGGCGCCAAGACCTATTGATCCAGCGGTCGGGCGGGCGATCCTCGATCGGACAAAGCAGACGGACGGGGCTAGCGAGCGGTCCAGCCGCCGTCGACCAGCAATGTCTGTCCGGTGATGAGCGAGGCGGCGTCGGAGGCAAGGAAAACCACGGCGTCGGCGACCTCGCGCGGCTGGCCGATGCGGTGCAGGGCGGCAATGCGGTCAATCACCTCGGCGCGAAAGCCGGGACGGGCCAGCATGGCGGCGGTGCCGTCGGTCTCAATGAAGGTCGGCGCCACGCAGTTGACGCGCACATTGCGCCCGCCCCATTCGACGGCAAAGCAGCGGGTCATATGCGATACGGCGGCCTTGCTGAGGCAGTAGACCGCTTCGCCCGGTAGCGCTACAGCGCCGGCCTGCGAGCCCATGTTGACGATGGCCCCCTGGCGGCGGTCGAGCATGTGCCGGCCGGCGTATTGGGTGAGAAAGAACGTCGATTTCACATTCAGGTCGAGCACGGCGCCGAAGGTGTCCTCGTCGTAGTCTTCGACCGGCCGCTCCTCGACGCCGCCTCCGGCATTGTTGACGAGGATGTCAAGCTTGCCGAAGCGGTCGATGGCCGCGTCGATCGCGGCGCGCCCTTGCGTGAGATCGAGGACGTCCATCTGCAACCGCATGGCGCGCCGGCCCTTGGCTTCGATCTCTGCGACGAGGCCCTGGTCGGCATCGCTATCGCGGAGTCCGAGGGCGACGTCGGCGCCTGCGTCGGCAAGGGCGAGCGCGACGGCGCGGCCGAGGCCTCGTGCCGCGCCCGTGACCAGCGCCGTGCGGCCGCTGAGATCGAAGCTCGAGGTCACCGCACGGCTTCCCAGGTGCCGGACTTTTCGCTGCGGAAGATGGCGTCGAGCACACGCATCTGCGCGATCGCATCCTCGACGCCGTACGGCGCCTGTTGCTCGCCGAGAACCGCGAGCGCGAAGTTCTCGGCCTGCGCCGTGTATTGGTCGATCGCCGGCAGGATCTCGCGGCGGTTGAGGTTGCGATCGAAGCTGTTGCCGACGATCAGTGCAGTCTTCTCATTGGCAGGGGCATTGAATGGAATGACGATTTCGAGGCTGCCCTTAGGGCCGATCGCCTCGACCGATTGCCGGCCGCTGCTCTGCGTGCCGCAGACGAAGCTCAATTGCCGGCCGTCACCGAAGTCAGCGATGACGCTGGCGAGCCGGTCGGTGCGGAAGTTCGCGTCGCGGTCGACCAGCGCCACGACGCGGCTAGGTTCGGCCTCGAACAGATAACGGCCGGCGACCACGCAATAGCAGCCGATATCCATGATGCCGCCGCCGCCGATATCGGCAATGTTGCGGACGTTGGTGGGATCGTCGTTGAAATAGAGGAATACGCCGCGCACGAGCTTGACCGGCCCGAGTTCCCCAGAGCGCACGATGTCGCGCGCCCGCTGCCATTGCGGGTGGTGACGCACCATGAAGGCCTCGGCGATGATCACGTCATCGGGCACCTGCAGCAGCTGGACGGCCTCCTCGGCGGTGATGGCGATCGGCTTTTCGCATAGCACGTGCTTGCCGGCCTTCGCCGCGGCCAGCGTGATCGGCACGTGGAGGTGGTTGGGAAGCGGATTGTAGATGGCATCGACACCGGGGTCGGCGAGCAGCTCCTCGTAGGAGCCATAGGCCCGGCCGGCGGCGATGCCGAGCTCGGCCAGCGCGGCCTCGGCCTTGCGCTTGTCGCGCGAGGCGAGAGCGACGATCTCGCTGTGAGGCGAGCGCATGATGGCCGGATTGACCTTCTTCATGCCGATATCGGCGGTGGAGACGATGCCCCAGCGGACTTTGCGGTCGGCCATTACTATGCCTCGAGTAGAAACAACGTTGCGGGCGCCGACCATATCGTGGACCGGCGCGGGAGCAAGTGCCAGCGGCAGGGATCGCGTACGGCTCGACTTACGGGTTTCCTTGCCGGGACTGTCGCAGTAGGAAGGGCGCCGATTTGGAGTGCGGCCATGCCCAAGACCGATATCGCGCGGCGCGTCTACAACCACACCTGGAAGCTCGACCCGATCGTGCGCTCGCTGCTCGATACGGATTTCTACAAGCTATTGATGTTGCAGATGATCTGGGGGCTATATCCGAAGGTCGACGCGACCTTTTCGCTGATCAACCGCAAGAGCAGCGTGCGGCTGGCCGAGGAGATCGATGAAGACGAATTGAGGGCTCAGCTGGACCACGCCCGGACGCTGCGGTTCTCCAAGAAAGAGATGATCTGGCTGGCGGGCAACAGCTTCTACGGCTCCAAGCAGATCTTTTCGCCCGAGTTCCTGCGCTGGCTCGAGGATTTCGCGCTGCCCGACTACGAGCTCAGCAAGCGCGACGGTCAGTTCGTGCTCAATTTCCGCGGCCGCTGGGTCGAGACCACGATGTGGGAGATTCCGGCGCTCGCGATCATCAACGAGCTGCGTTCGCGCGCGGCGCTGCGCAATTACGGGCCGTTCACGCTCGATGTCACCTATGCGCGGGCCAAGGCCAAGATGTGGGAGAAGGTCGAGCGACTGAAGAAGCTGCCACAGTTGCGCATCTCCGATTTCGGCACGCGGCGGCGGCACTCGTTCCTGTGGCAGCGCTGGTGTGTCGAGGCGCTGAAGGAAGGGCTGGGCGAAAGCTTCACCGGCACATCCAACGTGCTGCTCGCCATGGACAACGACCTCGAGGCGCTCGGAACCAATGCGCACGAGTTGCCGATGGTGCTGGCGGCCATTGCGCCCAACGAGACCGCGCTCAAGGCGGCGCAGTACCAGGTGCTGGAGGACTGGGAGAGCTACTACGGCGGCAATCTGCTGATCGTCCTGCCCGATGCCTTCGGCACCGATGCGTTCCTGCGCGATGCGCCGGACTGGGTCGCCGACTGGACCGGCTTCCGGCCCGACAGCGCGCCGGCCATCGAGGGCGGCGAGAAGATCATGAACTGGTGGAAAAGCCGCGGCCGCGACGCGCGGGAGAAGCTGCTGGTGTTTTCCGACGGCCTCGACGTCGACATGATCGAGGAGGCCTATCATCACTTCGACGGCCGGGTGCGCATGGCTTTTGGCTGGGGCACCAACCTCACCAACGATTTCGTCGGCTGCTCGCCATTCGTCAATCATCGGCTCGACCCGATCTCGCTGGTCTGCAAGGTCAGCTCGGCGAATGGGCGTCCGGCGGTGAAGCTCTCAGACAACCCCGAAAAGGCGACCGGGGAACCCAAGGAAATCGCGCGCTATCTGAGAATTTTCGGCGAGGCCGGCCGGGTGGCGCACGAGGTGGTGGTTTGACGAAATATTCGGCCTGCATCGAGTGGCTGTTCGCCGATGCGCAGTCGCTGCCGCCCTTGCCGGGAACGCCCGAGGCGAACATCGTCGAGGGCGTGGCGGTGAGCTTTCCCGATCGTATCCGCTGGGCCAAAGCCGCTGGACTCGACGCCGTGGAGTTCTGGCACTGGTCGAGCAAGGATCTCGATGCAGTGAAGGCGGCGCTCAACGAGACCGGCCTGCCGCTCGCCGGCATCCTGTGCGAGCCGATTGCGCAGATCACCGACCCCGAGCAGCATGGGCGGTTCCTCGAGGGCGTGCAGGCGTCGCTGCTGGCTGCGCAAATGCTGGGAGCGCCGATGATGATCGCACAGTCGGGTGACGACCGGCATGGCGTGCCCCGCGAGAAGCAGCACGCGGCGCTGGTCAAGGTGCTGGGCGAGGCCGCCGATGTGCTCAAGGGCTCGGGCGTCGTCCTTGCCCTCGAGCCGCTCAACGATCGCGTCGACCATCCAGGCTATTATCTCACCTCCACCGTGGAAGGGTTGGATATCGTCGACGAGGTCGACCGGCCGGAGGTCAGGCTGCTCTATGACATCTACCATTCAGCAATGATGGGCGAGCATATCGAGGATGTTCTCGAAGGCCGGCTGGATCGCGTGGTCCATGTGCACCTCGCCGACACGCAGGGGCGCGGTGAGCCGGGGAGCGGCAATATGGATTGGCAGGCGAGGCTGCACTGGCTCGCCGCGCACGGCTATTCGGGATTTGTCGGTCTCGAATACCGGCCGAGCAAGGGCACGTTGGAGAGCCTGGCGTTCCGGGAGTAGCGTTCACGAATCGACGACAGTCCTATGTCGTCCCTCGGTGTTTGAGGCCAATCGACGACGGTCCATATCTCCAGCCAAGAGTGGCGCCCGGCTGGCGCCGCAACAGGAGATCGACATGCTCAACCAGATCAAGGGGCTGCACCACGTCACCGCCATGGCAAGCAGTGCGCCCGGGAACAATACCTTCTGGACCAAGACGCTTGGCCTGCGGCGGGTGAAGCAGACCGTCAATTTCGACGAGCCCAGCGTCTACCACCTCTACTATGGCGATGAGGTCGGCACGCCCGGTTCAGTGATGACGTATTTTCCGTTCCCGCACATCGCCCGTGGGCGGCCGGGGACTGGCGAGGTCGGCACCACCGTGTTCTCGGTGCCCGAGGGATCGCTCGGCTATTGGGAACAGAAACTTGCCGCCGAAGGCGTCGCCGATCTGGTGCGCGACGAGAGCTTCGGGCAGAAGCGCCTGCATTTTTCCGGCCCCGACGGTGATGGCCTGGCGCTGGTCGAAGACAAGGCCGATACGCGACCGCAATGGACGCATGGCGGGGTGCCGGCGGACGATGCCATCCGCGGCTTCCATTCGGCCTCACTGCGCCTGCGCGATGCGGGGGCGACCGAGGAACTGCTGAAATTCATGGGCTATGACGTCGCCGACACGCATGGCGGGATCAAGCGCATGGTGATCGCGGGCGGCAACGGAGCCGACCATGTCGACCTCGAGACGCTGCCGGGGGCGCCGTCGGCCGGCCTCGGCGCCGGCTCGGTGCACCACATCGCCTTTGCCGTGCCGACCCGGGCCGACCAGCTCGAAGTGCGCAAGGCGCTGATGGACACCGGCTACCATCTGACGCCGGTAATCGACCGCGACTATTTCTACTCGGTTTATTTCCGAACGCCGGGCGGCGTGTTGTTCGAGATCGCGACCAACGAGCCGGGGTTCGACCGCGACGAAGACACCGCGCATCTGGGCGAAGCGCTGAAGCTGCCACGGCAGCACGAGCATTTGCGCAGCAAGCTCGAGCAGACGCTCGAGCCGCTGAGCTAGGGCAGGACGCGATGAGCTATCATTTCGCCGAGCTGGCGGCACCAAAGGGCGCGCCCCTCCTGGTGCTGCTGCACGGGACCGGCGGCGACGAGAACGATCTGCTGGAGCTTGGCCGGCAGGTCCTGCCTGGCGCGCATCTGCTCGCGCCGCGCGGCGACGTGCTCGAGGGCGGGGCGCCGCGCTTCTTCAAGCGGCTCGGCATGGGCGTCTACGACATGGCCGATCTGGCGCGGGCGACGCAAAAGCTCGCGAGTTTCATCGGCGATAAGATCGAGGCGCTGCGGCCGTCCTCGGTCGCCGCACTCGGCTATTCCAACGGCGCAAATGTGTTGGCGGCGACGCTGATGGAAAGGCCGGGCCTGATCGGAAGGGCAGTGCTGATGCATCCGTTGATCCCGTTTGCGCCGCCGCCGCAACCGGGACTGGCGGGGACGCGGGTGCTGATCACCGCCGGGCGGTCGGATCCGATCGCACCGGCCGATCTCACCGAGCAGCTCGAAGCGTATTTCACGGCGCAAGGCGCCAGGGCTGCGATCGCCTGGCACGAGGGCGGGCACGAAATCCGCCAGAACGAGGTGCAGGCGGCGCGCGATTTCCTGGCGGCAAACTCCTGACGCCCGAGGCGGTTAGCACTTCCTTCAGCATATTTCGGCCATGGTTGCGCGAACGACTCTGACCTGAGGAGAGGCCGGGCGCCTGCCCGGTCGTGTTGGCGCATGGCCGCTCAGCAAAAGCGCCGCGCGCCCACCCTTCGCACAAACATCCTGCTGCTGACGCTGTGTGGTTTCCTTGCCGTCGCGGTGCCAGCCTATTGGGGGTTCACGATCGTCGTCAATTCGACGGTGGTGCAACTGGGTCGCCTCTTCGCCGAAAAGCAGGTGCTGTTCGATCGCGCACGCGGCATGGGCGCACTGCGACAGGAGGTGGCGCTTGCCGAGAACCTCACCCGCTCGCCGGTGATCGCCGAATGGGCGCGTGATGAAGCCGATCCGGCCAAGAAGGGCAGGGCGATCGCGGAGCTCGAGCAGTACCGCAAGGCGTTTGCCGACCACAGCTACTTCTTCGTGGTGAATGCCTCGGGAAACTACTACTACAACGACGCGCAGAACTCGCATGCAGCGGATCCGTACAGCTTCACCCTGCGACGCGATAATCCGAGCGACCAGTGGTACTACGCCACGACGGCGCTCGATGCCGGGTGCCATCTCAACGTCGACCACGACGACGAACTCGACGTCACCAAGGTCTGGATCAACTGCGTGCTGCGCGACGGTCCCACCGTCTTGGGCGTGCTCGGCACCGGCCTCGACCTCACAACCTTCATTCGCGACGTCGTCGATTTCCCGCAGCAGGGGGTACAGGCGATTTTCGTCGACGGTTCCGGCGCCATCCAGGCGCATCGCGATACACGCTATATCGACTTTCATTCGCTGACCAACGCCATCAACGACAAGAAGACGATCTTCAGCCTGCTCGACCGGCCGGCGGATCGCGACGCACTCAAGCAGATGCTCGACGACGTCACCTCCGACACGGTCGAGGTGCGATCGAACTTCATGCAGGTGGGTGGCCGGCAGATGCTGGTGGGCGTCGGTTATCTCGACAAGCTAGGCTGGTACAACGTCGCGCTGATGGATGTCGACGCGGTGATCGACCGGAGCCTGTTCCTGCCGATCGGCCTGCTGCTGGCGGCGACGATGATCGTGGTGGCGCTGCTGATTGCCTTCATCGTCAAGGTGAGCGTCGGCGACCGGCTGGCGCGGGTCGAAAAGGGCGTCATGGCAGTGCGCAACGACGTCAAGGCGCCGGTCGCCGCCGATCCGGGAAACGACGAGATCGGGCGGCTGTCGCAGTCGTTCGCGACGATGGCCTCGACGGTGCAGGACAATATGCGCACGCTCGAACAACTGGTCGAAGAACGGACGTCGGAACTGCGGTCGCTCGCCTATCGCGACCAGTTGACCGGGATCGCCAACCGCCGGGGCTTTGCGTCCGGCTTCGAGCAGGTGAAGGCGGTCGCGCAGCCCGCCGCGCGACTGGCGCTGCTGTTGATCGACATCGACCGGTTCAAGCAGATCAACGACCGCTTCGGACACCAGGCCGGCGACGAGGTGGCAGTCGAGGTGGCGCGGCGGATCGCGACGGTGCTGCGGCCGAACGACGTCTGCGGGCGCTGGGGCGGCGACGAGTTCATCGTGCTGTTCTCCGATCTGGGATTGCGGCCGCTGAAACTGATCGCAGATGCGGTGCATCGCGGACTCTGCAACCCGGTGCCGCTGCGCAACGGCACGTCGGTGCCGGTAACGGTCAGCATCGGCGCCTGCCTGGTCGAAACGGAGGAAACGCTGGAACAGGTGGCCGACATGGCCGACGCCGCGCTCTACATGGCCAAGGAAAATGGCCGCAACCGCGTGGTCGTCTATGATCCCACCAGCCCGCGCAGCCGCGCCGGCACCGGCAGCGGGTGAGCGCCCAAAGCGGCGGTTCGGCTAAAATTAGACATATCCGCATGGCGCTTGTGCGGGCGGGCGGGCGAGATAGCATGGTGGCAAGAGGAGACTTCCGATGATCCGTTTGGTGCTCGCCCTGGTGGCGCTGCTCTGCTTCACGCCGCTGGCCCAGGCGGCGAGCTTCGACTGCGGCAAGGCGGCGACGCCGTTCGAGATGGCGATCTGCGACCATCCCGACCTGTCGGCCAGGGATGAGGTGCTCGCGCAGGCGTATGCCACCGCGCTCGGCGGGTTGTCGGCGAACGCCGCCGCCGTCGTGAAGGCGGACCAGCACAACTGGCTCGACTATGCGTCGCGCGCCTGCAGCGACGACGGGCAGCCGATTGCCACGGCCTACACGGACGATCAGGCGAGTTGCCTCGGCGGCGAGTTCACCTCGCGGATCACGGCGCTCGAGGCGAGCCGGATGCAGGGCGGCTATCGCTTCTATCCGGTCGAGAAATTCCTGGTCGAGAAGGATCCGGACGGCGACAGCAATTCGTACAACAAGGTGGCGACCAAGCACTTCCTGACGGTCAAGATCGATCGCGCCGATGACCTGGCTGCAGCCTTCAACGCCATGACCGAACAGCTTCGGCGCGACAATGATGCGCAGATGGGGGAGGACGCACATCTGTTCGACAAGGCCGGCAATCTCGCCAAGGGCGATACCTCCTCGGACATCGACGTGAGCACCACGGTCAAGGAGGTGAACTCGTCGCGCATCACGCTCGAGACCGACACGTACTGGTATGGGCACGGGGCGGCGCACGGCAATTACGGGTCGAGCTACAGCCACTTCCTGATTGCCGAGGCGCGTCCGCTCGTTGCCGCCGATGTGTTCAGGGGCAAGGGCTGGCAGAAGCAGTTCGTGGCGCTGGTTTTGACGCAGGCCAAGGCCGACCTCGGCGACGAGTATCAGGGCGACGACAGCAACGGCGACCTCAGCAGGGTGATCGCCGATCCGTCACGCTGGGAGTTTACCGATGCCGGCATCAGCGTGCACTTCAACCCCTACGAGGTGGCGGCCTATGCGCGCGGCGAGGTGGACGTCACGGTGTCGTGGAACGATCTCGCCGATCTCGTCACCGATACGGCGCAGAACCTCAGCTACTGAGCCAGCAAATCGGCCCATTCGGGGTGGCGGCGGAACTGCGCCACCGCGTAGGAGCACACCGGGCGGATCTTGACGCTGTCGCGGCGGGCGTCGGCGATCGAGCGCTCCATCAACCGCGCGGCGATGTTGTGGCCGCGGAATTCGGGTGGCGTGTAGGTGTGGTCGATGGCGATCACGTCGGCACCCAGCTTGCGGAAGGTCATCTCCGCCTCGAGGCCGCCGGGCAGGCGGATCACGTAGCGACCGTGGCCGGTCGAATCTTCGCGCTCGACGGTGAGTTGGTCATCCATGGCAGATCCTAGACGTTGGTGCTGTTTGGCGCGAGCTCGGGGAACAGGCTCCTGGTCTCCAGATAGGGATCGATGGCGAGCGCCGCAATCATATCCTTGAGGGCGGCAGCACGATTGCCCTGCTTCAGCTCGATCACCACCCGGCCGCTGAGGGCGCCGAAATGGCGCGGCTCGAGTTCGAGGGTCTTGCCGATATCGGCGAGCGATGCCGCGTAGTCGCCCAGCATGTAGTAAAGAGTGGCGCGCTGGTTCCAGCCTTCGGAATAGTCGGGGTAGTCCTTGACGATGGCGCTGAGCAGCGTGAGGGCACGGGGCAGGTTGCCATTGCTCATGGCGGCACTGGCGTCCTGCATGCGGGCGGCGAGTTCGGGAACGGCCGGGTTGAACCAGAGGTCCCAGATCTGGGCGACGATATCGCCCGCCTCGCCGGCGGAGTGGGCGATCTTCAACTGGGCGAAGAGCTCATCGAGGGCGGCGCTGTCGGCGTAATCGGTCGCAAAAGCCGGCCGCGGTGCAGCGGCGACAACGAGCAGCACCAACAGCACGCGGATCGCAACGACCAGTGAGCGCATGGCCGGCAGTGTCGCGCCGCGCCGGGGCCGAGTCCAGTGAGGAGTTCGTGAGCCCAGAGCGGTCCCGGTCAGCCCGGCGTCTGGTCGGTCTTGGGCGGCTGCCAGCGCTGCTGCAGCGATTTGCCGAAATTGCCCATGAACGGGGCGAGAGCGAGGAGGATGCGCTTCCAGTAGTGGATGAGCAGGAACAGCACGCCCAGGATCAGCGCGCCGACGAGGATCACCAGTTCGAGGCTGAGCCCGATCGATTTCAGCCATTCGCTGAGGAACATGCCCGGCAATATGTGCGAGGCGGCCCAGATGAAGGCGGAAATGACGTTGATGAGGGTGAAGTAGCTCCAGCGCATGCCCAGCATGCCGGCGATGCCCGGCACCACCGCCTTGAGGCCGGTGATGAAGCGGCCGATGAAGATCGCCTTGCCGCCGTGACGCTGGAAGAAGACTTCGCCCTGCTCGATCAGGTGCACGTAGTTGCGGAACGGCCAGATGGTCTTGATGCGGCCCTTGAACAAATGGCCGATCCAGTAGGAGATGGCATCGCCGACGACGCCGCCGGCGGTGGCGGCGAAATAGATCGGCCAGAAATCGAGCTTCTGCGTGCTGATCAGGCCGCCCACGAGCAGCAGGATGGGCAGCGACGGCACCAGCAGGCCGAGAATGAAGATGGCCTCGCCGACGCAGACGAGGAACACCAGGAAGACGAACAGCCAGTAATTGCCGGAAACCGACGTCAGGATATTGCCGATGAGATCGGATATCTGATGGAAAATTTCCAGCATGCCGCGCCAGCCTCCACGTCGGTTACCGCCCGCGAGGCGGGAATCGGCGATGCGATCAGCTTGTCGAGTGTCGCACGCTCGCCGTAAGTGTGGGGCCTAATTGCGGCGCTTGCAAGGGACGGGTCGCCGCGCCCGGGAGAGCCAAGCATGAGCCTGCCCATCCACCATGTGATTTCGGCCGGACCGCGACCGGTGGCGCCGTTCTCGCACGCCGTCGAGGCCGACGGCTTCGTGTTCGTGACGGGGCAGATGCCGACTGACCCGGCGGCCCCGGATGCGCCGTTGCCCGAGGGTGTCGAGGCGCAGACGCGGCGCGTGTTCGACAATTTGCGGCTCGTGCTGGCGGGGGTCGGGCTGGGGCTCGAACACGTGGTGATGGCGCGCATCTATCTCAGCGAGTTCAGGCGCGACTATGCCGCGCTCAACCGCATCTGGCCGGAGTTCTGGGCGCCCGGCAAACTGCCCGCCCGCACCACGGTCGGGGTCACGGCGCTGGCCGTCGATGCGCTGGTCGAGATCGACCTCGTGGCGCGGCGACCGTAATTGAGGGCGAGCGGACGCGTCCACCGGCCCGACCGGCGATGTCAAAGAGCAGCGCCGCATCGGCATGCGGCATGGCGAGGCTCCGCTCCCGGAGCCGGTAGTCGGCGTGAAATGAGACCGGAGCCTCGCCACGCGACCGGGATTTGCGACCAGGTCCTGCCTTCGACCAGCCTCTTGACTGCGGCGCGCGAGGAGATCGTCGAGA
>JAEWCE010000088.1 GCA_023390785.1 Pseudomonadota bacterium | reverse complement strand
TCGCCACGCTGACCGTTGTCGCGGCGCTGTTGCCGATGTTGTTCGTGTCGGGCCTGATGGGCCCCTATATGGCGCCGATCCCGGCGAATGCCTCGGCCGCGATGCTGTTCTCGTTCTTTGTCGCGGTCGTCGTGGCGCCCTGGCTGATGCTGCGCCTGGCGCCGAAGGGCGAGGTGACGGCGGCGCATGCGGCGCATGAGGAAGGCCGGCTCGGCAGCCTCTACCGGCGTATTGCAACCCCCATCGTCAGGAACAAGCGGTCCGCCTGGATCTTCCTGCTCGGCGTCGGCATCGCGACGCTGCTGTCGATGACGCTGTTTGCGACCAAGTCGGTGACGGTCAAGCTGCTGCCGTTCGACAACAAATCCGAGATCGCCGTGGTCGTCGACCTGCCGGAAGGCGCGAGCCTGGAGGCGACCGAGCGCACGCTGTTCGGCGCGGCCGAGATCGCACGGCAATTGCCGGAGGTCACCTCGGTGCAATCCTATGCCGGCACGCCCGCGCCCTTCAATTTCAACGGCCTGGTGCGGCACTATTACCTGCGCGAGAGGCCCGAGCTCGGCGAGGTGCAGGTCAACCTGGCTTCGCGCGGCGAGCGCAAGCGCGCCAGCCATGAGATCGCGCTCGATCTGCGCGAGAAGCTGAAGGCGCTCGATCCGCCGGCGGGCACCAGCATCAAGGTGGTCGAGGTGCCGCCCGGGCCGCCGGTGCTGTCGACGCTGCTCGCCGAAGTCTATGGCCCGGATGCGACGACGCGCCGGGCCGTGACGGCCGAGCTCAAGAAAATCTTTGCCGAAGTGCCGTTCATCGTCGACATCGACGATTCCATCGGCGAGAAGCGGCCGCGGCTGCGGCTCTCGATCGACCAGGACCGGCTCGAGTTCTTCGGCGTCGAGCAGCGCGACGTCTACGACACGATCCAGACCCTGTTCGGCGGCACCTCGATCGGCTATTCGCACCGGGGCGAAGACCGCAACCCGATCGAGATCGCGGTGCATCTCGGAAAGCGCGATTTGGTCTGGGACGAGGCGCTGGCTTCGACGCCGGTGCCGGCCAACACCGTGCCCGGCAGCAAGACCGTGGTCGAGCTCGGCCAGGTCGTAAAGGCGACCATGGAGGAGGGCTCGCCCACCATCTTCCGCCGCGACGGCCGCTTCGCCGACATGGTGATGGCCGAGCTCGCCGGGCGCTTCGAGGCGCCACTCTACGGCATGCTCGCGGTCGCCGACCGGGTGGATGCGCATGATTGGGGCAAGCTGCCGAAGCCCGCCATCAGCCTGCACGGCCAGCCATCGGACGAGTCGCGCCCCACGCTGCTATGGGACGGCGAATGGGAGATCACCTGGGTGACCTTCCGCGACATGGGCGCCGCCTTCGGCGCGGCCATCCTCGGCATCTATGTGCTGGTCGTCGCCCAATTCAGGAGCTTCCGTCTGCCGCTCGTCATCCTGACGCCGATTCCGCTGACGCTGATCGGCATCCTGATCGGGCACTGGCTGCTGGGGGCGCCGTTCACCGCGACCTCGATGATCGGCTTCATCGCACTCGCCGGCATCATCGTGCGCAACTCGATCCTGCTGGTCGACTTCATCAGGCACAGCGGCGGGGACGGCAAGTCGCTGCGCGAGGTGGTGCTGGAGGCCGGCGCGGTCCGCTTCAAGCCGATCCTGCTCACCGCGCTTGCGGCCATGATCGGGGCTGCGACCATCCTGCTCGATCCGATCTTCCAGGGACTGGCGATCTCGCTCCTGTTCGGGCTCGCCTCGTCAACGCTGCTCACCGTGCTGGT
This sequence comes from Pseudomonadota bacterium, assembly GCA_023390785.1. Taxonomy (GTDB): domain Bacteria; phylum Pseudomonadota; class Alphaproteobacteria; order Rhizobiales; family Devosiaceae; genus Devosia_A. Next base: position 1,661 of record JAEWCE010000088.1, on the reverse strand, counting down.
GATTCCCGCGATCTACATCGCCCTGCGCGCGCCGCGCGAGGCGGCTCCGACCACCGCCAAATCCAGCTAACGAGGGTCCGATGGACAAGAACTACGTCGACATCACCAGGAACATCTCCGCCAACCTGAAGAAGCTGCGCAGCGACATTCCCGATACGATGAAGGGATTCTCCGCACTCGCCCAGGCTGCCACGCGTGACGGCGCGCTGGACAAGAAGACCAAGGAGCTGATGGCGCTGGCGCTCGGCGTCGCCGCGCATTGCGACGGCTGCATCGGCTTTCACGCCGAGGCGCTCGTCAAGCTCGGCGCGAGCCGCGAAGAGATCGAGGAGACGCTCGGCATGGCCGTCTATATGGGCGGCGGGCCGTCGCTGATGTACGCCGCGGATGCGATCGCGGCGTATGAGCAGTTCCAGCAACAATCGACCGCCGCATGAGCGCGGTCACCTCGTAGGGGCATGCGAGCGGGACCGGGCGAATCGTCTCGTCCGGTCCCGGCCCTGACGTCTTCACGGATTACCAGCGGTCGCCCACGCCCACGCCGACGCTGACGCCAGGCGCGCGAATGCCGACGCTCGGGCCGTCATCGTAGTGACGATGATACGTCCGACGCTCGTAGTAGCGATCGCGCGGCATGTAATTGTAGGAGTCGCGCACGATCACGCGCGAACCGCTGCGCGTGCGATAGCAACGGCCGGCGTCGTCGCAGACGAGCCGCACCTGCTGAACCAGATCCGGATCGGTGTACTCGCTGGTCGTATAGATATCGGAAGCCCTCGCCCCCGAGACGGCTGCCAGGGCGCCCACGCCCGCCAACAGCGCAATCGTAAATGTCTTCATCATGTCCTCCTCGAAACTGCCCTCGGCGGTAACAAGAAGGGGAGGCGGCGATCGTTCCCCGCCGCGATGCTCGTTTTTCCCGGAACCGTCGGTCGGCCCCGGTTCCTAGACCGGCTCGTAGGTCTCGGTGCCGCAGATATCGTCGGCTTCCGCCCGCCGGCGGTCCACGACCTTCCCGCCGTTGATCGTCACGATGTAGGTCTGGGCGCCCAGCGACGTGCCGGTCGCGGAGGTGAGCTGGGCGCGGACGCAAGCGGTCCAGCCCGGCCCGCGCACCTCGCGGCGGGGCGGGGCGCCGTGCACCTCGCGCGGATAGGAGGTGGCGAGGAAAACCACATCGACCTGCTCGCGCACCACACGCTTGACGTCGGGAGGCGCTTCGGGCGGGGGTTGCTCGGCCTCCTTGATGCGCATGAACTCGGGCACCGGCGCACGGCTGTCGGCAAAGCCGCAGGCACCGAGCGCGAGCGCGCCGGCGAGCAGCGCCGCATGAGCAATGATCCGTAACATCCGTGAAAATCCCCTGCGGGCGGACAGATAGGCACGAATGCGGTCGGGCGAAGTCCTTGCCGATCAAGATTTGCTGAGGACCTCACAAGCCCTAGAACCCGCGGCATTGCTATTCCGCGATGGCGGGCGAGTTTGTACCCCAGACGAAGGGGGTTGCGCCGATGAGGGTTTTGGTCATCGCGGCCAGCCGTGCCGGCGCTGACCGCTGCCTCGGGGCAGGCGCAGGGCCGGCGGCCGCGCCGCCTCACTTGCGGGATCGACGACGAGGCGGGCGCGCCCGCCGCCCCGGGGGCCCCCAGCCGCCGCGGGCG
>JAEWCE010000066.1 GCA_023390785.1 Pseudomonadota bacterium | reverse complement strand
GCGACCGCGATGGTCCTGGTCTTGGGATCGAGCGCCCAGTTGTTGCCCCAGATGCCACCCCAGCGGATGAGGCCTTCGCGCGGCCAGCCGGCGGCCCCGGCATCGGTAATGACGGCGCCCAGATAGCCAAATTGCTCACCGCCACGGCGCCCCGTGAGGAACGAACCGACCTGGTTGGAGAGGGCCGCATCCCGCGTTTCGGGTTTGAGGAAATCGCCCACCACGATCGCATCGAGAAGCTTCATGAAGTCGCCGGCCGTGCCCGCCATCCCGGAGCCGGAAGACTGCGCTGCCTCCTTCTGGAAGATGCGGACGGGCGACATCGTGTGGGGGCCGCCGATGGCATTGTGAATGAACTGCGGCTCGGCCATGCGGAACGGCTCGGGGTCGCCGTCGCCGTAAGGCACCGCAAGGCGCGCCCGATCGGTGACCGTGAACCGCGTGTCCACCATTCCGAGCGGATCGAGGACATGGCGCCGGGCGGCCGCCTCGACATCGGAAATGTCGCCATTGATCGCGCCGATCACGCCCCCGAGCACATCGATCGACATGCCGTACGCCCAACCTTCCCCTGGCGGGAACGCCAGCTCGCCGCGCGCCAGACGGCGTAGATTCTCTTCGAGCGGGAACAGCGGGAATGGGTCGGAGCCGCGCGAGACATCGTCGGGAATTTTGCTGTAGGCAATGCCGGATGTGTGCGTCAGCAGATGCCGGACGGTGATCACGGGGGTGGTTCCGTCCGGCGCTCGCGGCGTGAAGAAGGGCAGGTATTTCGTCACCGGATCGTCGAGGGACAGCAGCCCCAGATCAATCATCTTCAGGGCCGCTGCGGCGACAATTGGCTTGGTCACCGAGGCCAGCCGGAAGATCGTGTCCTCTTGAACGGGCACCCCGGCCTCGCGATCGGCAAAACCCGCCGCGCGCGCATAGACGCGCTGGCCCTTGTCGTGAACGAGCACCACGCATCCGACGATACGGCTGCCTAGCGCAGCATCGACAACGGCGTCGACGCGCTGACCCAAGTCCATCGTTCCTCCTGCAGGCTAGACTGCGACCGAAAAGCTGGTGCCGCAGCCGCAGGCAGCGACGGCGTTCGGGTTCTTGATCTGGAAGCTCTGGCCGATCAGGTCGTCGACATAGTCGATATCGGCGCCGCCCATGAATTCGAGGCTGAGCGAGTCGATGAGGACGGTGGCGTCGTCCTTGGCCAGCACGAGGTCGTCGCCCGCCGGAGTCTCCTGCACCAGTTTGTATTCGTACTGGAAGCCAGAGCAGCCGCCGCCTGCGACGACGATGCGCAGCACCGTGCCCTCGGGCTGTTTCGACAGGACCCGGCCGATCTTCCTGGCGGCGCGGTCTGTCAAGACGACGGTGTTGGGTGCTATTGCGGCCTCGGTCATGGTCTCAATCTAATATCGTTGGTTGCCGATGGAAAGGGCTCAATGAACGTGCAGGCGCCCTATGCGGCAGATCCGGCCCGCAGCCGCGGCCGGCTGTATCCTGTGTCCGAGAGCCCGACTCGCTCGGAGTTCCAGCGCGATCGCGACCGGATCATCCATTCGACGGCCTTCCGGCGGCTGCAATACAAGACGCAGGTGTTCCTGCACCATGAGGGGCAGCACTTCCGGACGCGGCTGACGCATACGCTGGAAGTCAGCCAGATGGCGCGCTCGCTGGCCCGGGCGCTGCGGCTCAACGAGGATCTGGCGGAAGCTGTGGCACTGGCGCACGACCTCGGACACACCCCGTTCGGGCATGCCGGAGAACGTGTTTTGCACGAAAAAATGGCTTTGTGGGGCGGTTTTGACCACAATATGCAGGCCATTCGCGTCGTTACCCGGCTCGAAAACCGCTACGCCGAGCATGATGGGTTGAACCTCAGTTGGGAAGCGCTCGAGGGCATCCTCAAGCACAATGGTCCGATCGCAGAGCCTGTGACCGAGGTCATCGCTGCCAGCGCCGAGCTCATGCTCGGCAGCCATGCCAGCCTCGAGGCGCAGGTGGCAGCGATCGCCGACGACATCGCCTACAACGCACACGACATCGACGACGCATTGCGCGCGGGGCTGCTGGACCTCACTGACCTCGTCGACGTGCCGCTGGTCGGTCCGATCGTGCGAGAGGTGCTCGGCCGCTGGCCGGACATCGAGCGCAGCCGGCAGGCGCACGAGGTGCAACGGCGGCTGATCACCCGCGCCATCGAGGACGTCATCGCCACCGCGGAAGCCGGGATAGCGACCGTCGCTCCGAAATCGGCCGACGACGTCCGGCATGCCGGGCGGGCGCTGATCCGGTTTTCGCCGCCGACCGCCGACGCGGAGCGACAGCTCAAGGCGTTCCTGTTCGAGCGCGTCTATCGCTCCGAGCCGGTGATGGCGCCGGTCCGGCGCTCGGAAGCACTGGTGGGGGAGTTGTTCGACCACTACCTGGCCACAGCCGACATGCCCGGGCGCTGGGGGGCGGCCGCCGCAGGCGCTGCCACCTCCGCCGAACGCGCCCGGATCGTTGCGGACTTCGTTGCCGGCATGACCGATCCCTATGCCGAGGCCGAGCATGCGCGCTTGTTTGACGGCAGGGGGCCGGTGGAGTAGGGGCTCCGAACCGCCAATTACGGACCGATCATGGACATCTTCGCCGATTTCGCTGCGCGGGTCGCGGCTGCGCTCAAGACCCTTTACCCCGAGGCGTCGGATGAGCTGATCGCGCGAGCCGTGGTGGAGCCGCCACGCGACCCGGGCCATGGCGACCTGTCGTCCAACGCCGCGATGGTCATAGCCAAGCCTTTGGGCAGGAACCCGCGCGAGATCGCCGCGGCGCTGGCCGCGCACTTCAAGGACGATCCCGATGTCGAAAGCGTCGAGGTTGCCGGGCCCGGATTTCTCAATTTCCGCCTCGATGAGCCGGTGTGGCACCGGGTGCTGAAGTCGGTCGACACGCTGGGTACGGCGTACGGGCAGAGTGACCTCGGCAAAGGGGCCAAGGTCAACGTCGAGTACGTGTCGGCCAATCCAACCGGGCCGATGCATGTGGGGCATACGCGCGGCGCAGTGTTCGGCGACGCGCTGTCATCGCTGCTCGACTATGTCGGCTACGACGTGACCCGCGAATACTACATCAACGACGCCGGCGGGCAGGTCGACATCCTCGCCCGCTCAGCCTTCCTGCGCTATCGCGAGGCGCTGGGTGAAAGCATCGAGATCCCCTCGGGCTACTATCCGGGCGACTATTTGAAGCCGGTCGGCGAGCACCTCGCCGACAGCTACGGCCGCGAGTTGCTGGACCTGCCGGAGGCCGAGTGGCTGCCCAAGGTCAAGGAGCTGGCGCTCAAGATGATGATGGATCTGATCAAGACCGACCTCGCCAATCTCGGGGTCGAGCACGACGTGTTCTTCTCGGAGAAGACGCTGCATGGGCAGGGGGGCGACATCGACCTGACGCTGGCCTGGTTGCGCGATGAGGGGCTGGTGTACCAGGGCCGGCTCGACCGCCCCAAGGGACAGGTCGACGACGACTACGAGGATCGCGAGCAGACATTGTTCCGCGCCAAGGATTTCGGCGACGACGTCGACCGGGCGCTGGTCAAGTCCGATGGCAGCTACACCTATTTCGCCGCCGATATCGCCTATCACCGCAACAAGTTCCTGCGTGGCTTCACGCACATGATCAATGTGTTCGGGGCCGATCACTCGGGCTATGTCAGCCGGCTCAAGGCGGCGGTGAAGGCCGTGTCGAACGGGGCGGCCGAGGTCGACGTCAAGATCATGCAGCTGGTCCGGCTGCTCAAGAACGGCGAGCCGTTCAAGATGAGCAAGCGGTCGGGCGACCTGGTGCTGCTGTCCGACGTGGTCGAGGAGGTGGGCGTCGACGCTACCCGCTTCATGCTGCTCTACCGGCGCAACGAGCAGGCGATGGATTTCGACTTCGCGCTGGTCAAGGAGCACACGCGCGACAATCCGGTGTTCTATGTGCAGTACGCGCACGCCCGGACCTGTTCGGTGTTCCGGACTGCCGAGAGCGAATTGCCGGCGCTCGACCTGTCGCCCGAGGAGCTCAGCCGGGCGCCGCTGGAGCTGCTGGTTTCGCCCGCCGATATCGAGCTGATCAAGGTCGTGGCCCAGTGGCCGCGGGTGGTGTCAGCCGCGGCGCTTGCGCATGAGCCGCATCGTATTGCATTTTACCTGTACGAGCTGGCGGCGGCGTTCCATGCCTTCTGGGCCAAGGGCAAAGACGACAGGGCGTTACGCTTTGTTAACCCTGAGGACTTGAAACTGACGGTGGCGCGACTCGCGCTTGTGGGCGCCGTCAGGCAGGTTTTGGTCAATGGCCTCACGGTGTTGGGGGTGTCCGCTCCAGATGAGCTTTCATAATTCGGGCGCATTGGTGTGATGGTTGGCGAGCGTCTCGGCGGGGGTCGAGCAGGGGTGTCAACAACATCGTGAGCCTAGTCAATGCCGCCAGCGAGACCGCAGCAGATGTCTGATCCCGCCGATAAAACCGACGTTATTATCGCTGAGCTGGCGAAGCTTATGGCCGCTGCCCCCGGCGGCGCAAAACCGGCGGTTACCCCTGTTCCGAAGCCTGCGCCGCTGAGCACGGCACCCACCGCGACCCCACAGCAGCCGTCTGCGCCGGCCGCCACGCCCGTCCGCATCCCCGGCATGGACCCGATTCCGCCGAAGCCGGCCGCGCCAGCGGCCACGCCGCAGGCCGAGGCGCCGCGCGCACCCGCTACCGGCACGATCCGCATTCCGGGCATGGACCAGCCGGCGCCGGTGTCGACCAGCGCGCCGGTGAGCAAGTTCGATTTCGGCAAGCCGGTCAGCGCCGCCGCGCCGATCCGGCAGGAACCGCTGTCGACGCTGTCGGAGCGGCTTGCCGCTCACGATCCGGTGCCGCCGCAGCCGGCGCCGTCGGTGCGGATTCCGTCGAGCCTGACGCCGGTCAGCGAGAACCGGTCGTTTGCAGAAGGGCCGGCGCTGTCGGTGGCCAAGCCGGAGCCGGCCCCCGCCGCGCCGAGCAGCGGCAGCGATTTCCATTTCGATTTCGGCTTTGCGCAGAACCCACCGGCCTCCTCGAGCCCGCCGCGCGCCGTTCCGCCGCAGCCACAGCCGGGACCGCCGCCGCTGGTGAACCGGCCCGCGGCCGAGGATCCGATTGCGGCGCTGATCGAAGCCGACATGGATCAGGGCGAGCCCGAAGGCGCGGACGATGCGGTCGAGGCCGAGCAGCACGACGTCCGGGCGCCGGAGCCGGCACATCCGCAGGTGATGCCCATACGGCCGGTTGCTGCTGCTCCAGCCAAGCCAAGCACTCCGCCGGTTTCGCCCGGTTCCGCCCGGCCAGCAGCCAGCACCCCCATTCCGCTGAAGCCGGTGAGCGCTGCGCCGCGCGCGCCGGAGAGTGACCGCTTTGCCATCTCTCCCGGCGTCGGGCTCAACATGAAGCCGCAGCCGGGCCAGCCGTTGGCGGCGCCGCAACAGCGCGCGGCCGAGCCGAAGCGCGAGGTCGACGAGTCCGATCCGATGAGCGAGATCGAGAGCCTGATCGGCGAAGCGGTCCGTGTCGAGCTCACGCCCGGTCCGGTGCGGGTGCAAGCGCCGCAGTCGGTTGCGCCCCAGGTTTCGCTGGAGTCGGAAGACGAGGTCGAGGAGGAGATCGCCGACGCTGCCGAGCCGCCGCCGCCGGCCGCGCCGGTGGTGCCGCCGCTCACGACGCAGTTCGCACCCCGTCGTGCCAATCTCAAGGACGACGCCGCGGCGCGTTCGGCCGAAGATGCCATTCTCGCGGCCGCTGCCGCGTCGGGTGCCGAAGTCGGCCGGGTCGAGCCGAGCATCGGCGACGAGAGCCCGTATCGCCGCCTGAAGGTGAAGCCGCAGCGCAGCGGGTTCTTCTCGGGCGGGGTCCGGCAATATGTGGGCATGGCAGTCGCGGGCACGCTGCTGCTGGCTGCCGGACTTGGCCTCTACTGGGTGCTCAACATGGGCCGCCTGGGCGGCGGCAATACCGGCGCCGCGGCGCCGCAGCTGACCGC
>JAEWCE010000385.1 GCA_023390785.1 Pseudomonadota bacterium | reverse complement strand
TACGCCGCCGGTGGTTGTGGCCCCCACCCCGACCCCTCCCCGCAAGGGGGAGGGGAGCGAGAGCTCTGGTGCTGGTGGCCGCCCCCTTCCGTCGCCTTCGGCGCCACCTTCCCCCGCTTACGCGGGAGAAGGACGCCGACTGCGACTACAGTTCTAGTCGATGGTCACCTTGGTCAGGCCGAACAGGGTGCCGGTGGGGGAGCCGACGAAGCCATGCACGGTCTTGAGCTGGGCGGTGTAGCCGTAGCCGGTCGATAGCCAGATCCACGGCGACTGTTCGACCAGATGCTGCTCGAACTTGTGGAAGATGTCGACGCGCTTGGCGGGGTCGGTTTCGGCCTGGCCCTGCTTCATCAGGCTGTCGAGTTCATCGTCGACGAAGTTGGAGACCTTGAGCAGGTTGCCGTCCTTGGTGAAGTAGCGGTTGTACATCGGGTAGGGGTCGGGACGGCCGCCATTGAGGGCAACGGCCATGTCGAAATCGCCCTTCAGCCAAGTGTCGACATAGACCTTCAGCTCCATCATCTTGATGTCGAGCTTGATGCCGATCTGGGCGAGCTGGCTCTGCAGCACCTGCGCCTCGTTGGCGGCGTAGGGCGGCTCGCCGGTGGCGGCGATGACGCTCGCCGAGAAGCCGTCGGGCGAGCTCGACTCCTTCATCAGCTGCTTGGCCTTGTCGAGGTCGGGCTTGTAGCAGAACAGCGTGCTCGGATCCTCGGCGAAGCTGGGCATGGTCAAGGGGCCGGTGACCTGGCCCTCGCCGGCCAGGGCGGTGTCGATCACCTGCTGGCGATCGACGGCGCAGGAGATGGCCTGGCGCACCTTGAGGTCGTCCATCGGCTTGCGTGACGGGTTGAGCTGCAAGACGTTGTAGGCGAGACCGGGCACGCGGTTGAGCTGCATGTTGGCTTCGGCCGGAACCAGGGTCGCGACCAGCGGATCGTTGAGCAGGGCGAAGTCGGTCTGGCCGGCGCGCAACGAGGCGAGGATGGCGGTCTCATCGGGGAGCACCGAGATGGTGATGCCGTCGATGCCGAGCTTACCGCCGGCCCAGTCGGCATTGGCGCTCAGCACTTCCCTGGAATTGGGGTCCCAGCTGTCGAGCTTGAACGGGCCGGAGCCGATGGCCTTGGTGCCGATGGTGCCGGCGGCGATTTCGCTCTGCGGCACGATGGCGGCATTGAGCGTCGCCATGGCAACGAGGATCGGGGCGTCCGAGGTCTTGAGGTGGAAGACCACCGTCTCGGGATCGGGCGTGTCGATGGTGTCGATGGACAGGAAGTTCGAGCGGGCCGCGGCGGCGGTCTTTTCGTCGAGGATGCGCTCGAAGGAGGCCTTCACGTCGGCGGAGGTGACCTGCGCGCCGTTGGTGAACCTGGCCTTGGGGTCGAGCTTGAAGGTCAGCGTCTTGCCGTCGGCGGCGAAGTCCCAGCTCGCGGCGATGGCCGGCACGACATTGAGCTTTTCATCGAGGCGCACCAGCGGCTCGTAGATCAGCTCGAGCAGGCGCAGCGACGAGAACGCGGTCTGCTTGTGCGGATCGAGGCCGGTCGCATCCTGCGACCAGGCCATGCGGAGGCTCGCCGCCTCGACCGGCAGGGCGATGGCGACGGTTGAGAGCGTGGTGGCGACGGCGAGGCCGGCCAGCAGGCGTTTGGTCTTGGTCCAGTGCATCATGTGTTCCCTCGTTGTTGGGTGCTCCGCATTGGCTGCGGCGCGTGGTCGTCAGTCGCCCGGACCCGCGATGCGGGCACGGGAAAGGAAGTCTCAGGCGGCGTTGCCATCGAGCGTGCGGCGGAGGAACCCGCCGGCGGCCGCGAGATCGCGCCGCGCCGCTTCGACCGGTTTGCCGGTGAGCGTCACCAGGATCGCGAGCTTGACGTCGTTGCCGGTCGCGGCGAGCGCGTCTTCGGCGGCCTCGGGCGTGCAATCGGTCGCCTGCATGACGATGCGGACGGCGCGGGCGAGCAGCTTGGCATTGCTGATGTGCAGGTCGACCATCAGGTTCTGGTAGCTCTTGCCGGTGCGGATCATGCTGGCGGTGGTCAGCATGTTGAGCACCAGCTTCTGCGCGGTGCCGGATTTGAGACGGGTCGAGCCGGTCAGCACCTCGGGGCCGACTACCGGGGCGATGGAAATATCCGCCATGCGGGCGATGGGCGAGCCGGGATTGCAAGTGAGGCCGACAGTGACGGCGCCGGTGGCCCTGGCGTGTTCGAGCGCGCCGATGACATAGGGGGTACGGCCGCTGACGGCGATGCCGACGACGACGTCGCGGGCGGTGAGGCCGATGCGTTCGAGATCGGCCTTGCCGGCCTCGGGGCGGTCCTCAGCGCCCTCGCTGGCGTTGACCAGCGCGTCGAGGCCGCCGGCGATGAGGCCGACGACGAGGCCGGGCGGCGTGCCGAAGGTGGGCGGGCATTCGGAGGCATCGAGCACGCCGAGGCGGCCGGAGGTGCCGGCGCCGATGTAGACGAGGCGTCCGCCCTTGCCGAAGGCGGCGACAATCGAGTCGACGGCGCGCGCCACTTCGGGCAGGACCTTGCCGACGGCGTCGGGGACGAGGTGGTCTTCGGCGTTGATGGTGCGCAGGATATCGGGCGTCGCCATCAGATCGATGCCCATGGAGTTGGGATTGCGCCGCTCAGAGACGAGCGTGTCGAGCTCCGACAGCAGTGCCCGGCGATGGTCGGTCGAAATGGTCACACGCGGCCCCGGCGGTGGAAAATCTCAGCCGCCCGAGCGTATCGGTCCGGTGGGTGGTGTCAACGATTTTCGCTCTGTGCTAGAAGGCTGCACTTTTGTTTCGGGGCGGCGGTTCGAGGACGGCATGGGACTGCAGTCGAAGATCGAGGCGGCGGCGCCCGGGCTGGCGCCGGCCATGCGGCGGATCGCCGAGGCGCTGCGGCAGAACCCGGCGATGGTGCTCGAGCAGACCATCTCGGAGCTGGCGGCGAGCTGCGATACCTCGGTCGCCTCGGTGGTGCGGTTCTGCCGGGCGCTGGGGCTTTCCGGCTATGCAGAGCTGCGCATGGCGCTCGCCACCGAGATTGGCAAGGAATCGGCGCGCTTCGGCTCGACGCTGACGCTGGGCGCCGAGATCGCGCAGTCGGACAGCCTCAAGGACATGGCGGCGAAGGTCGCCTCGCTCGAAATGCTGGCGATCGAGGAGACGGTGGCGGCGCTGGATTTCAAGGTGCTCGGGCGGATCGTTGTGGCGCTCGACAAGGCGCAGCGCATCCTGCTGTTCGGCATCGGCGCCAGCCAGTTCGTGGCGCAGGATTTGCACCACAAGCTGTTCCGCATCGGGCGCAACGCCTTCCTGATGTCGGACACGCACGAGGCGTGGACGGCGGCGCTGCTGTCGCCGCCCGAGACGGTGGCGCTGGCGTTCTCGCATTCGGGCGCCACGGCCGACACGGTGCGCTATATCGAGATCGCCAGGGAGAACGGCGCGCGCACGGTGGCGATCACCGGCACGCCGGACTCGCCGTTGAGCCGCATGGCGCACGAGACGATCATCACGCATGCGCGCGAGAGTACGCTGAGGGCCGGCGCCATGGTCAGCCGCATCGCGCAACTGGCGGTGGTCGACTGCCTGTTCCTGGGGCTGGCGCGGACTCGGTACGACCAGACGGTGGTGGCGCTGCAGCGCACGCGCGACGTGACGCATCCGGGGAGGTGAGGGCGAGCACGTCTTGCCTAGAACGCCGGTCTATGCTTAGGGGAAATCGAGCCGACAGTGCGCGTGGCCCCCACCCCCAACCCCTCCCCGCCAGGGGGAGGGGAGCCTGACTGC
>JAEWCE010000365.1 GCA_023390785.1 Pseudomonadota bacterium | reverse complement strand
CGCCTTCGTCTCAGCGCAAGCGCCCGACTTCGACCGCTGTGCGCAAAGCGACCGGGAGCCCTTGCCGCCGGCGCGAAACTAGGTTGCAAGGAGCCTATAGCAACCTCAACGGGAGGTCGCTCCCGCTCGCAGGTCGCGATGGCCCCGGCCCTTTCTCCAGCATCGACGCGGCAGACCGCCGACCTGGCGCAGCCGATCCTTGCGGGCGTGCTCGCGGCGCTGGTTGGCTACGCCAGCACCTTCACTCTGGTGCTCGGCGGCCTTGCTCACGTCGGAGCCTCGCCGACGGAGGCCGCCTCGGGGCTGCTCGCGGTCTGCACTGCGCTCGGCCTGCTCAACACCGTCGTCGCCTGGCGTCTGCGCACGCCGCTGAGCTTTGCCTGGTCGACACCCGGCGCCGCCTTCCTCCTGACGCTGCAGCCGATTGCCGGCGGCTTTCCCGCCATCACCGGCGGCCTGCTGATGACCGCGGCGCTGATCGTCGCCTGCGGCTTCGTCAGGCCGTTTGCGCGTGCCGTGGCCATGATCCCCTCACCCATCGCTGCCGCGATGTTGGCGGGCGTGTTGCTCGACCTCTGCCTCGCGCCGATCCGCGCCGTTGGCGAGCTACCCTGGCTGGCGCTGCCGATCCTGGCCGCCTGGGTGATCGGGCTCAAATTCGCGCGGCGCTATGCCGTGCCCCTGGCGGTGGTTGCAACCACCATCGTGCTTGGCGTCTCGTCCGATCTGCCCCAGGGATCGCTGATCGTCGCGCCACCATCGCCGCACCTCGTCCTGCCGGTTTTCACACTCGAAGCTCTCGTGAAGCTGGCATTACCGCTTTTCGTTATCACCATGGCCTCGCAGAATCTGACCGGGATCGCGGTGATGCGCGCCAACGGCTACGACGTGGCACCGGGGCCAACCTTCGTGACGACCGGCATCGCCAGCGCACTGGTCGCCCTGCTCGGCGGCATCACCGTCAATCTCGCAGCCATCACCGCCGCACTGATGGCTGGACCGGAAGCGCACGCCGACCCGGCGCGCCGCTGGGTCGCGCCCGTGGCGTCGGGCTTTGCCTATTTCGCGTTGGCGCTGTTGGCGACGCTCGCAGCCGCCTTCATCGCCGCCTCTCCGCCGATCCTGATTGAAGCTGTCGCGGGACTGGCCCTACTCCCGAGCCTGGCTTCGGCGCTGGCGGGGTCCCTGCAGGCGGAGGAGTCTCGGCTGCCGGCAATCCTGACCTTCGTGACCACCGCCTCCGGCGTCACCGTGCTCGGTATCGGCGGCGCCTTCTGGGGGCTGATCGCCGGGATTGCCTTGATGCTGGTGCTACGGCGATGGCGCTCGAGCTAGGCGGCGTGGCCGCCGTGATCCTCGCCGGCGGCAAGGCCGAGCGGCTCGGCGGCGTCAACAAGGCGCTGCTCGAGATCGGCGGCCGGACACTCATCGAGCGGGCGCTCGACGTGGCGGCGGAATGCGACCCGATACTCGTCGCCGTCGGTGCGGGCGATTTCCTGCCACCCGGCGGACGCGGCATTCCCGACCTGCCGACTGCTTATGCCGGCCCACTCGCCGGCGTGGCTGCGGCGATCGAGCACCTGTCTGGCACCTCCGCGGAGTGGCTGCTGAGTCTCGCGGTCGACACACCGTTCTTTCCGGCCGACTTCCTCGCCCGCGCTGCGGTCCTGACGCCGCAGTCCGATTGCGTCATGGCCTGCTACGGTGCACAGGACTACCCCACCAACGCGCTATGGCGACTCGATGCGCTGCGCGGCCTCCCGGCCGGATTGCGCAATGGCGCCGCGCCGCACAGTCTCAAGCGTCTCGCCAACAATCTGCGCACCGCACGGCTGGACTACGCGGCGCTGCGGCGCGACGATCCGTTCCTCAACGTCAACACCCCGCAGGACCTCACAAATTTAACCCTGCGTGCAGCCCGCATCGATGCTGGGTGAATGCCCCTTGGCAAAGGAAATCAAATCCTCTACACGGGCGCTGCCTTCGGGCCTGCCAATGTTCCGCGATAGCTCAGTTGGTAGAGCAAGCGGCTGTTAACCGCTGGGTCGTAGGTTCGAGTCCTACTCGCGGAGCCACTTTCCCCTCAGACCGGATCGGCCAGCCGACGCGATCGCGTCGGACCGGGACTGTGCCTTAGCGCTCTCCGTGCCAAGTCATGTGCATGTAGACGCCACCGCGCTCGAGTTCGTCCAGCATCTGCGCCAGCCGCTTCGATCGCGTCGCCGGCAGTTTGGAGCGCGTGATCCAACCGACATAGTCGTTCTGCTGGTAAGGCGGACGCCGCCGATACGCCTCCATGACACCGCGTGACGTCAGCGCCTGGCGGATGTCGTCAGGCATCTGGTGGATGTCGCGTGTCAGCCGGCTGCGGTCGAATTCATCGGTGCCCATGTCGTCCTCGACGCGAACAGACCATGAACATTCAGCCGCGTCAAGCTGCCGCGCGGCGGAACTGCGGGTCGGAACCAGACCACGATTCAACTATTCACGACAGCATAAGTGAGCGAGACTTGGCGTTCACCGAACGGAGGCGGCGTCATGTCGTTTGGTCAAACTGCGGAGCTTCTTGCCCGCATCCAATTCGCGTTCACCATCTCGTTCCACTTCATCTTCCCGGCCTTCTCGATTGGCCTTGCGAGCTACCTCGCGGTGCTGAACGCCCTATGGCTATGGAAACGCGACGCCGCCTATCTCAAGCTGTTCGACTACTGGAAGACGGTGTTTGCCATCGTCTTCGGCATGGGCGTCGTCTCCGGCATCGTCATCAGCTACCAGTTCGGCACCAACTGGGCCCGCTTTGCCGACAAGGCCGGGCCGGTAATCGGCCCGCTGATGGGCTACGAGGTGCTGACGGCATTCTTCCTCGAAGCGGGCTTCCTCGGCATCGCACTGTTCGGCCGCAAGCGCGTCGGCGATGGGCTGCACATGCTGGCGGTGGCGATGGTGGCCGCCGGCACGCTGATTTCCGCCACCTGGATCATTTCGGCCAACAGCTGGATGCAAACCCCGGCCGGGTACGCGACCAATGCCGCCGGCCAGTTCGTGCCGGTGGACTGGTGGGCGATCATCTTCAACCCGTCCTTCCCGTACCGGCTGGTGCACACCGTCCTCGCCGCCTTCCTCACCACCGCCTTCGCCGTGGGTGCCGTGGGCGCCTATCACCTCCTGCGCGATAGCTCCAACCGTCAGGCCCGCGTGATGTTCTCGATGGCGATGTGGATGGCGGCCCTCGTGACCCCGGTGCAGATCATCGCCGGCGACCAGCACGGGCTCAATACGCTCGAATACCAGCCGCAGAAGATCGCCGCGATCGAGGGCCACTATACCACCACGCCGACGACGCCGCTGATCCTCGTCGGCATCCCCGACGACAAGGCCGAAGAAACCAAATTCGCCGTCGAGATCCCGATGCTGGGCGGGCTCATCCTCGCACACGATCCCAATGCCTCGATCAAGGGGCTCAAGGATTTCCCGCCCGACCAGCGGCCGCCCGCCTTCCTGCCGTTCTGGAGCTTCCGGCTCATGGTCGGGCTGGGCGTTCTGATGCTGGTCACCGGGCTTTGGTCGCTCTGGGCGCGCTATAGAAAGACGCTCTATACCAGCACCTGGCTGCACCGCGCCGCCATCGCCATGGGGCCATCTGGCTTCGTCGCCGTGCTCGCCGGCTGGTACACCACCGAGGTCGGACGGCAACCCTTCACTGTCTATGGCCTGTTGCGCACGGCCGACAGCTTGTCGAACGTCGATGCCGAGGCGGTCGGCGCATCGCTGGTGGCCTTCATCATCGTCTATTTCGTCGTCTTCGGCGCCGGTGTGTTCTACATCCTGCGCACCGTCAGCAAGACGCCGGAGGGTGAGCAGGAGGAGTTGACCAGCGGGCCGACCCGCACCGCCGGCATCACGCCGGCGCAGCAGATCGCGGAGGGAGCCAGTCATGGTTGATCTCAGCTTCATCTGGGCCGGGCTGATCGCCTTCGCTGTCCTTGCCTATGTGGTGCTCGACGGCTTCGACCTCGGCGTCGGCGTGCTGTTCCTGTTCTTCGAGGACCAGCACGATCGCAACCTCATGACCAATTCGGTAGCCCCGGTGTGGGACGGCAACGAGACCTGGCTGGTACTGGGCGGCGGCGGCCTGATGGCGGTGTTCCCGCTCGCCTACGCCACGGTGCTGCCGGCGCTCTATGCACCTATCATCCTGATGTTGCTCGCTCTGATCTTCCGCGGCGTCGCCTTCGAGTTTCGCTTCCGCACCAAGCGGTGGCGTCCTGTGTGGGACTGGGGCTTCGCGTTGGGATCCATCATCGCCGCGTTCACGCAGGGCATCGCGCTCGGCGCGCTGGTACAGGGCATCAAGGTGGCCGACCGCCATTATGCCGGCGGCTGGTGGGACTGGCTGACGCCGTTCTCCGTATTGACCGGCATCGCCGTAGTAGTGGGCTATGGCCTGCTTGGAGCCACCTGGCTCAACCTCAAGACAGAGGGGCCGCTGCAAGCCAAGGCCAAGCGCTTCGCCATCTATACCGGCGTCGGCACGCTGCTGCTGATCGGCGCCGTGAGCCTGTGGACGCCGTTCCTCGACCCGATCTACTTCACCCGCTGGTTCCAGTGGCCGACGGCGTATTTTTCCGCCATCGTGCCACTCCTGCTCGCGATCTGTGCCTTTGGCCTGTGGCAGGGCCTGACCGCCGACAAACATCTACAGCCGTTCCTCAGCGCACTGGGCCTGTTCGTCATCAGCTTCGTCGGGATCGGAATTTCGTTCTACCCGTATATCGTACCGGGTGCGCTCACGATCGAGGAAGCAGCAGCGCCCGATGCTTCGCTCGGCTTCCTGCTGGTCGGCGCTGCCGTGCTGGTGCCCATCATCCTGATCTACACCGGCTATGCGTATTGGGTGTTCCGCGGCAAGGTCGACCCGAACGAGGGATACCATTGATGGCGCCCCTCGCATCGCGGCTGGTGTGGTTCGTCGGCCTGTGGTTCGCAGGCGTGCTGGCC
>JAEWCE010000360.1 GCA_023390785.1 Pseudomonadota bacterium | reverse complement strand
GCGGTCCCCCTCCCCCGCGGCTTCGCCGCAGGAGAGGATCGCCGACTGCTGGATTTGTGCTATCTCCCGCGCATGCGCACGGTCGACGTCCTGATCCTCGGCGCCGGGGCGGCCGGCATGATGGCGGCCATCGAGGCCGGCAAGCGCGGCCGCTCGGTGCTGCTGGTCGACCACGCCAGGGCGCCGGGCGAAAAGATCCGCATCTCGGGCGGTGGCCGCTGCAATTTCACCAACATCGATACCCGGCCCGACCGCTTCCTGTCGCGGAATCCCAAATTCGCCGTCTCGGCGCTGAAGCGTTATACGCCGGAGCGTTTCATCGCGCTGGTGCGCGCCTACGGTATCGCCTTCCACGAAAAGGCCCTCGGCCAGCTCTTCTGCGATGGCTCGTCCGTGCAGGTGGTGAACCTGCTGACCGCCGAGATGGGCAAGGCCGGCGTGACGCTGGAGCTGGCCACCACCATCGAGGCGGTCGAGCGTGCCGACGCCGGCTTCCGCGTGCGCCTCTCCTCCGGCGAGGTATCGGCGACGTCGCTGGTGATCGCTACCGGCGGCAAGTCGATCCCCAGGATGGGCGCCACCGGCCTCGGCTATCGCCTCGCCGAGCAGTTCGGACTCGCGGTCACCGAGACGCGCCCGGCGCTGGTGCCGCTGACCTTCGAGCCGCGCATGCTCGAGCGCCTCGCGCCGCTGAGCGGCATCTCGACCGACGCCACCGTCACCGCCAACGGCAGGAGCTTTCGCGAGGCGCTGCTGTTCACCCATCGCGGCCTCAGCGGCCCGGCCATCCTGCAGGTCTCGTCCTATTGGCGTGAGGGCGACGCCATCGCCATCGACCTGCTGCCCGATGTCGATATCGCCGCGGCGTTGAAGACGGCGCGCACCGCGACACCGAAACTGGCGCTGCAGACCGTGCTCGCGGCGCACCTGCCGAAGCGTCTCGCCCAGACGCTGGCCGAAGACCTGGCGCTCCCCGGCATGCTCGGCGATTTCTCCGACGGGAAGATCGCGCGGGTCGCCGGGACGCTGCACCGCTGGACGCAGAAGCCGACCGGCTCGGAGGGCTACCGTACCGCGGAGGTGACGCTTGGTGGCGTGGATACGGCGGGCCTCAATTCCACCACCATGGAGGCGCGCCAGGTGCCTGGCCTTTACATCGTCGGCGAGGTGGTTGACGTGACCGGCTGGCTCGGCGGTTATAATTTCCAATGGGCCTGGGCCAGCGGCTGGGCCGCCGGTCAGGTGGCGTAGCGCGGTTGTGCTTCATCGGCGGGCGCCGATATAAGGGCGCATGACCCTGCCCCTTTCCATTCTCGATCTCGCCCCGGTGCCCGAAGGCACCAATTCGTCGGAGGCGCTGCGGCGCATTGTCGACCTGGCGCGCCTCGGCGACGAGCTGGGCTATGCCCGCATCTGGTACGCCGAGCACCATGGCATGCCCTCTATCGCCTCGTCGTCGCCGGAGGTGCTGATCGCCACCGCCGCGGCGGCGACATCGCGCATCCATGTGGGCTCGGGCGGCGTGATGCTTCCCAATCATGTGCCGCTGCGGGTGGTCGAAACCTACCGCACGCTCAATGGCCTGCATCCGGGGCGGATCGATCTGGGCATCGGCCGTGCCGGCGGCAGCGACGGGCGCACGCTGAGCGCGCTGCGCTCGGTCGACGGCAACTACTTTCCGCAGGAGCTGGCGGAGCTTTTGGCCTTCGAGCAGGGCGGCTTCCCGATGGACCATCCTTTTGCGCCGATCCGCGTGGTGCCCGAGGGCGTGCCCCTGCCGCCGATCTATCTTCTCGGCTCGTCCGGAGCGAGCGCGGCAGCCGCCGGCGAGCTCGGCGCCGGCTACTCCTTCGCCGCCCATTTCAGCGCCACGCCGCCGGCGCCGGCCTTTGCCGCCTATCGCGCCGCGTTCCAGCCCTCGGCGCAATTTCCCAAGCCGCACGCCATCCTCGCGGTGTCGGCCCTGTTGGCGCCGACGGCGGAGGAGGCGCAATTCCTGTCGCAAAGCCAGGCGGTGAGCTGGGCTCTGTTCCATTCGGGCGAGGAGCGCAAGCTCCTTGCCCCCGAGGTCGCAGCGGCGCGTGAGCTGACGGCGGCGCAGCAGGCGATCATCGAAAAGCAGGGGCGGCTGTGGATCGTCGGCGATCCGGCCGGCGTCGTGGCCACCATCCGGGCTCAGGCCGAGGCGGCCGGCGCCGACGAGGTGATGGTGACGACGACGGTCTGGAGCCACCAATTGCGGCTCCGGTCCTATCGCCTGCTAGCCGAGGCGTGGGAACTCTAGACCGCTATTCAGTGGTGGTCACGGGCACGAATTCGAAATCGTTGTCCAGGACGCCCTCGACGCGGTCCCCCACCCTGAGCGCCAGCTTCTGGTGCTCGAGCTCCTTGAGCCAGTCGTCCCACGAGACGAGATCGAGGCCGCCCGGCCGGTCCTGCTCCTGGCTCTCGCCGGAATTGAGCAGATACTGGTCGAATACGATGCGCAACACGATCTGGCTGCGGGTGCCGCTGGGCAACTCGGCCCAGGCCGGCTCACCGCCACGGGCCTCGGCCCATTGCCGGATCTCGTCGCGGTGCTTGAGGATACGGGACATCTGACGCTCCAACAAAAAGGCCCGGCGCCTGGCCGGGCCGTCCATAACTGGTCTGTCGCCTAGTTCAGCGACCGACGCTCCACCAGTTCATATTCGGTTTCGCCGTTCTCGGAAACGCGCAACGCCAGTTGCTGGCGGTCGAGCTCGGCCAGCCACGCCGTCCAGCTGACGGGCATGGCGCCCTGGTCGACGGCGGGCATGCCGTCGGGCCGCTTGCTCATGCTGCGGAAGCGGATGGCGAGACGCGACCTGAGTTCGCCGAAGCTGTTGTGGCCACGAACCATGGCCGGCATTCCCTGCCGGTCGGACACCCAGGCCTGGATGTCGCGGTGACGGGTAAGAGTATGTGCGTGAGTCATTGGACTTCCCCTCCCGACGCTCGATGGTGAACGTAAGTACGCGGAAACGGTTCCACGTATGATCCTACGCCCTTATCTGGTGAGTCGCGTCGCCAATTTGAGGCGCGTCAAATCGTCCGGCGCGAAATAGTTCAATTTGTCAGGCGGGGTCTCCAGCGCGCGCAGCCAGACCTCTTCGTTGACCCCCATTTTCGCCAGATAACGCGAGATGCGGGCAGTCAGCGCCTGCGCCTCGGCCATGGCGTTGCCGGCCGCCTGTAATTGCGTGAGGACCGAGCCCACCGGGGCGGCGGCGAAGATCTGGTGCACGCCGATGGCCGAGGAGGCAGTGGCGAGCCGTTCGCGCCCGCCGGCGAACGCCAGCGGGCAGGACGAGGCGCACAGCGCGCCGGCCGCAACCGAAGTGGCATAGCCCTTGTCGCGGATGAGCTGCCCGATGGCCAGCGCCTCCGCGACCGCCCCGCCGGGAGAATCGAGCGCGACGGTTTTGACGTACTCGCCATGCGCCGCGACCTCGGCGGCCACCCGGTCGGCCGCGCCGACATCGAAGGTGCCGCTGAGCTGCAGCACGCCACCCGACACCAGCGCCACCGAGAGTGGCCGGCGCAGCACCTCCATCGGCGTCGTCACCTCGGGCCCGGGCTTGCCCGCCGGCGCCGTCGGGTCGAAGGCGGGCAGGATCGGCGACAAATCCGGCGCGATGGCAGGCGGCTGCCGCGCCATCAGCTCGGTGTAGTCGAGATAGAGGATAACCCCGGTCGCAGTCAGCAGGCCGAAGAATGCGGCACGGATGATGGCACCATCCTCGAAGGCGGCGGCCCAGTTCACGATGTGGCGGGTCAGCGTCGGCATGTCAGGGACGCGGCTTGCGCGCCGTGTCGAGCGGAGTGACGATGGCATCGGCCGCTGCAGCCGCAGCGGGCGGTGGCTCTGCTGTAGCAGGGGGAATTTCGGCCTCGGCAACCACCACGGCCCGCTCAGGCTCCGGTTCGACCAGCGGCTTTCCCGTCAACTGCCGATAGAGGTCGAGCGAGCGCAGCATCTCGGCGGCGGTGATGGTCTCGGCCTCCTCGAGGCTGCTGGTGTCGCGCCGCATGGCATCGTGCACGATCATCAGCACCAGGACCAGTACCACCGGCAACAGATCGATCGAAATGGCGCCGGCCCAGCTCGGGATGAAGTCGCTCCAATAGCGCAGCACCGCCTCCGCTGAGCTCAGCGGCACGAAGCGATGCGTCTCGACCCGCGGCTGCTTCAGGATTTCGTCGGCCGCCGCCGCGAGCTGGCCCGACTGCGCCGCGACGCTGTCGCGCACCGTGCCCATCACCGTGTCCTGCCGGGCGACGAGGTCGGAGGTGCCGCCATCGGCCACCGGCGCGATGAAGCCGGCCGCGAGGTCGGCGGCGGCGCGCTTCACCGAGGGCGCCACATCGGTCGATTGCAGCGAGGTGATGACGGCGTTGAGCTGCACCGATTCCGCCGCGAATTCGTCGGAGCGCGGCCCGATCTCGCCGGTGCCCGACACCAGCTCGCGCATTTTGGCGAGGTGCTGGCTGCCCTGGTCGAACAGCGCCTGCACCTGGTCGCGCGAATTGGTGATGGTGGCACCGAGCTCGGTCATCTGCCCCGACATCTGCGTCAGCAGCTGCACCACCGAGCCCGACCCGGTGGTGCCGGTGAGCGCGCCGGAATTGCGTTCGTCCTCGGCCAGCTTGCTGAAGCGGTCGGCGGCGCGCTGCACGTCGGGCAGCAGCGATTGCGCCGCCAGCGCATTGCCGTGCGCCTGATCGAGCGAGGAGACATATTCTTCGAGATTGACGGCGAGGTGCTGCTCGAGCGCGGCCGAGCCGGCGAGCGCCGCCGCGTTCAGCCACGACGACATCGCCATGATCATGAAGCAGCCCACCGCCATGGTGAGGAACAGCCCGACCCGCGCCGCCGCCGAGGTGACCAGCGGCACGAAGCGCAGCATGAAGGTCCAGAAGGCATAGATGGCGACCGACACGGCGGCCGAGTAGATGATGGCGGCAAAGAACACGAAGGTGGCGGTGCCATCGAGCAGCCCGCGCACGCCGAGATAGGTATAGACGCCCGAGGCCAGCGCCAGCACCGCCAGCGCGAAGCGCGTCATGGTCTCGACGCCCCTCACCGTCTCCTGCAGGCGGGCCGCATTGTTCTTGCGCAGCATGATGGTCGTCCCCGTGGTCACGGGGACGATATCAGAGCATTTGCGGCGGGAAAGCGGCGATGTCGCGGGGCCGGCTTCGGGCCTATTCCTCTGTCGCGACGTCCAGAGCCAGCCCGATCATGTCCTTGAGGCTCGTCTGGCGCTCGTCCGCGGACATGAACTCATTGCGGATCAGGTCGTCGCTGACGGCGCAGATGGTCAGCGCCCTGACCCCGAAGCGGGCGGCCAGCGTGTAGAGCGCCGCCGATTCCATTTCGACGCCGAGGACGCCATGGCTCACCAGCCGCCCATAGCCCTCGAGCCCCGGCTCGACATGGTAGAAGATGTCGGAGCTGAGCATGTTGCCGACCACGGCCCTGAGGCCCTTCTGCTCGGCCTTTTCGGCGGCCGCGCGTAACAGGCCGAAATCGGCGATCGGGGCGAAATTGTATGGCCCGAAGCCGTCCTTGACGATGCCGCTGTCGGTGGAGGCCGCCTGCGCCAGGATCAGGTCGCGCACCCGTACCTGCTCGCTGAGGCCGCCGGCAGTGCCGACGCGGAACAGCTTCTTGACGCCGTATTCGTTGATCAGTTCGTGCACATAGATCGACAGTGACGGCTGCCCCATGCCGGTGGCCTGCACCGAGACCGGCTTGCCGTTCCAGGTGCCGGTGAAACCGAGGCAGTTGCGCACGGCGTTGACCTGGCGCACGTCCTTGAGGAAGGTCTCGGCGATCCATTTGCTGCGCAGCGGGTCGCCCGGCAGCAGCACGGCTTCGGCATAGTCGCCCTTTTGCGCGGAATTATGCGGTGTCGGCATGGATGGTGTCCCCTCTCGTCATGGCGGTACTGGCCGAGATCACTACACATCCGGTCGATGAACTTCTATATCTCCGCCGCATTGAGCCCTTTGCACGACAGGGAGGACGACATGGCCAGGATTTTCATCGACGGCGAGGCGGGCACCACGGGCCTGCAGATCCGCGACCGGCTGGCCGGGCGGCGCGACCTCGAGCTGCTGTCCATCGCACCCGACAAGCGCAAGGATCAGGCCGAACGCAAGCGGCTGCTCAATGCCGCCGATGTCGCCATCCTCTGCCTGCCTGACGACGCCGCCAAGGAGAGCGTCAGCCTGATCGAGAACGACACCACCAAGGTGATCGACGCCTCGACTGCGCACCGCGTCGCCGACGGCTGGACCTATGGCTTCGCCGAGATGGACAAGGCGCAGGCGCAAAAGATCGCCGCCTCCAGGCGCGTCGGCAACCCCGGCTGCTGGCCGCAGGGCGCCATCGCCACTCTCCGGCCCCTCGTCGAGGCCGGGTTGCTGCCAGCGGATTATCCGGTCACCGTGCACGGCATTTCCGGCTATTCCGGCGGCGGCAAGTCGATGATCGCCGACTATGAGGCCGCCGGCGAGGGCGCCAACGAGTTCATGCCGTACGGGCTGACCTTCAAGCACAAGCACCTGCCGGAGCTGAAGACTTACGCCAGGCTCAGCGCCCTGCCGCTGTTCACCCCGGCGGTCGGCAATTTCGCGCAGGGCATGATCACCGTCGTGCCGCTGCAATTGTGGACGCTCGACAAGGTGCCGACCGGCGCCGACCTGCACGCGGCGATCGCCGACCATTTCGCCGCCATCGAAGGTGGCTTCGTCGAGGTGGCGCCGCTGGTCGAGGCCGAACGCACGCCGGAGCTCAATCCCGAGCGCTACAACGACACCAACCGCATGGTGCTGCACGTGTTCGCCAATGACGAGCGGGCGCAGGCGGCGCTGGTTGCGGTCTACGACAACCTCGGCAAGGGCGCCTCCGGCGCCGCGGTGCAGAACCTCAACCTGATGCTGGGTGTCGAGCAGCGCACGAGCTTGGCGGCGTAGTCTCGCGCCGGCGGAAAGGCCCCCTCACCCGGCCCTATGGGC
>JAEWCE010000340.1 GCA_023390785.1 Pseudomonadota bacterium | reverse complement strand
GAACTGGGCGGATTTCAGGCCAAGGACCTTGCCGAAGTTCTCGGCTCGAAGTCGCGGGCGTCGGAGATCCTCAACCGCAAGCGGGCCATAACGCTCGAGATGGCGCGCAAGCTGCATGATGCGTGGGGCATCCCGGCTGAAGTACTGATCCGTCCCTACCGGCTGGACGCTGCCTGAGGCCTTGCGCTCCGGGCCCATTTCCCGTATGTCCTGCCTCGCATTCGTTCGGCCGGGGGCTGAACGGAGGGTTCGGTATTGCCTCAGGGCTTGCCGGATAGGGTGAAATTCCCGGCCTCCCGTGTTCCCGCTCTTTAGAAGACTGCTTTGTCGCCTTTCCGGCTTCAAGGGGGCTCCGCGCCGAGCATGCCGTGTTGAACCAGAAGGAAGGCGCTTCATGCCCCTCTATGAGCATATCTATCTGGCCCGCCAGGACGTTTCGCCCCAGCAGGTCGAGGAACTGACCAACGCCCTCACCGAAGTCCTCACCCAGGGCGGCGGCAAGGTCACCAAGAACGAATATTGGGGCCTCAAGTCCCTCAGCTACCGTATCAAGAAGAACCGCAAGGCCCATTACAGCCTGCTCAACATCGACGCCCCGGCCCCGGCCGTCGCCGAGATGGAGCGCCAGATGCGCATCAATGAAGACATCCTGCGCTTCATGACCGTGCGCGTTGACGAGCTCGAGGAAGGCCCCTCGGCCATGCTGCAGAAGCGCGACCGCGACGACGAGCGCGGCGACCGCCCTGGCGGACGCCCGGGTGGCGGTTTCGACCGCGGTCCCCGTCCTCCCCGCCGCTTCTAATCCAGGGAACGTACGCAAATGGCCATCAAGGACCTCTCCACCTCCCAGTCGCGCCGCCCGTTCCAGCGCCGGCGCAAGACCTGCCCGTTCTCGGGCCCGAACGCTCCCAAGATCGACTACAAGGACGTTCGCCTGCTGCAGCGCTACGTCTCCGAGCGTGGCAAGATCGTGCCGTCCCGCATCACTGCGGTGTCGGCCAAGAAGCAGCGCGTGCTCGCCCAGGCGATCAAGCGCGCCCGCTTCATCGGGCTCATGCCCTACGCCGTCTCGTAAGCGGCCCTGTCGGCGTCCCGGCAAGCCCGGGACCCATGCCAATCGCTGGGGTGGCGGAATGGTCCGCCGCTCCTAACCGGCCAGCCGGCCGGGACAGCCAAGGACATCTCCCATGAAAGTCATTCTGCTCGAGCGCGTCGGCAAGCACGGCCATATCGGCGACGAGGTCACCGTCAAGGACGGCTATGCCCGCAATTTCCTGCTGCCGCAGGGCAAGGCGCTGCGCGCCACCGAGGCCAACCGCAAGAAGTTCGAGGTCGAGCGCGCCTCGATCGAAAAGCGCAACGCCGAGCGCCGCGAAGCTGCCGCCGGCATCGCCGCCGGCCTCAACGGCAAGACGGTGGTCATCATCCGCCAGGCGGGTGAGACCGGCCAGCTCTACGGTTCGGTCAGCTCGCGCGACATCGCCGAGGCGCTGAGCGCCGACGGCTTCACCGTCGCCCGCAGCCAGGTCGACCTCGCCGACCCGATCAAGACCGTCGGCCTCCACACCGTGCCGCTGCACCTGCACGCCGAAGTCGCGGTCAGCATCAACGTCAACGTCGCCCGCTCGGACGACGAAGCCGAGCGCCAGGCCAAGGGCGAGGACCTCACCGTCGTCACCTTCGACGACGAAGTGGCGGCCGACTTCGCCGCTGGCCAGGCCGAAGCCGGCGCCGCCGAAGCGCAAGAGGGCGATTTCGCCTGATCCCGCGCCGCAGCGCCAACGTTCAAAGGCCGGGACCAGTCCCGGCCTTTTTGCTTGGGGCGGCCGCGGGCGTCCGGTCAGTTCGGCCGGTCGAACGGGTCGCCCAATTGATCGAGCAGCGGCGCAAGCTGGACCTGTCGCGATACGCCAGCCTTGAGCATGGCACTGCGCAACTGGTTGCGCGCGGTGTTGACGCTGACGCCCCGCCGCTGCGCGAACTCGCTGACCGATTGCCCGCTGGCGATGGCGCCGACCACCTGCGTCTCGGCTTCGCTGAGGTTGAAGCGGCTACGCGCCGCCGCGAGCCGGCCATGGCCGCCGGCGCAACGCTCCCACGACCAACCTGGTGGCCCCTTGAATCATATTGGAGGTGTCCCATCGGAATATTGCTTGACCGACGCCGCGGTCACGCCCGGCCAACGCCCATGCGGGCCAGCAGCCGGTCCTTGCGGATTGTCTGGTGGTAGAGCGCGGCGCCCACGTGCAGCACCAGCAGCCCGAGCAGGATCCGGCTCATGACACCGTGCGCGACGCGCGGCACGAGGTCGGAGAAATCGGGCACCGGGCCGCCGGCGAGCAGCAACGGCAGCGCACCCGACAGCAGCAGCGTGACGATGCCGCTCGAGGCCATCAGCAGCAGCAGCACGTAGAGCCCCAGATGCGTCCCCTGCGCCGCCAGTACCTGCCAGCGCGGTTGCCCGGCCGGCGCGCCGGGGTGGCGGTCGGCGGCCAGCCACCAGACGATCCTGAGCAGCGTCAGTGCGAAGACGACGACCCCGAGGGTGATGTGGGCGACGAGGATCGGCGCGCCCTGCCCCGCGGGCAGCGTTTCGGCCACCACGAAGCCGGCGATCCAGGTCAGGACCACGGCCACTGCGCTGGTCCAGTGCAGCGCGATCGCCATGCTGCCATACTGCGTCGATGTGCTCTTGAGGCTCATGCGAATGCTCCTTGCCGTCACGGCTGATGCGTGAGATGCATAGCACACTATGGGTATCAATAGCAAGCTATGGAAATGCAGCGCGATTCGCTCGGCTCGATCGGCTATCTGACCAACCTCGCCGGACGCCTTTTGGTCAGGGCGCTGGAGCGGCGGCTGGGCAGCGGAGCGGGGCCCATGCCGGTGTTCCTCGCCCTGGTCGACGGCAAGGCGCTGGCGCAGAAGGACCTGGCGCGGCTCGCCGCGGTCGAGCAGCCGACCATGGCCAACACGCTGGCCCGCATGGAGCGCGACGGGTTGATCGCCAGGGCGCCCGATCCGGCCGACCGCCGCAGCACGCTGTTGCGCCTCACTCGGGCCGGGCAGCAGCGGGCGGAGAGCGCACTCGCCGCCGCCGGCGAGGTCAACGCCCTGGCGCTGTCGGCGCTCGCACCGGGTGAGCGCCCACAGTTCATCGCCATGCTGCAGCGGGTGATTGCCACGCTCGAAGCCGACGGCTAATCCAGACCGCGAGTTCCTGTTCGGAGAATCGCGGTGGACGGCGCGCCGATGGCAAGCCGCCGCCTCAGATTCCCCCACAATCAACATTAGTCACACAGGGCCCGGGTCCAGTCGGTGCAGACGACGACGAGCCGCTTCCGATGGCGGCGCTGCGTGGTTAAAGCAACCTTAACGGCTTGGGGGAGAATCTTTCGGCATGGTCGACTCAAACGTCGCGCGCATCCGTCCGGCGGACGAAAAGAGTTTCCGGCTCGCCCCGCACAACATCGAGGCCGAGCAGGCGCTGCTGGGCGCCATCCTGGTCAACAACGAGGCTTTCTACCGCGTCTCCGACTTCCTGATGCCAGAGCATTTCTACGAGCCGGTGCATCGCGAGATCTACGAGGTCTGCGGCAAGATCATCCGCGCCGGCAAGGCGGCGACACCGATCACCGTCAAGACCTACCTGCCCGACCAGCTGGTGGCCGAGGTCACGGTGCCGCAATACCTCGCCCGCCTCGCTGCCGAGGCCACCACGGTGATAAACGCCGCCGATTACGGCCAGACGGTGTACGACCTCGCCATCCGTAGAACGCTGATCCAGATCGGCGAGGAGACGGTCGCCACCGCCTATGACGCCGATGTCGAAATGACCGCCGCAAGGCAGATCGAGGAAGCCGAGAAGTCGCTGTTCGATCTCGCCGAAAAAGGCCGCTATGACGGCGGCTTCGTCGGCTTCAACGACGCCCTGACCGAAGCCATCAAGATGGCCGGGGAGGCCTACCAGCGCGACGGCACGCTTTCCGGCCAGGCCACCGGACTCACCGACCTCGACCGGCTGATGGGCGGGCTGCAGAAATCCGACCTCATCATCCTCGCGGCGCGTCCGGCCATGGGCAAGAGCTCGCTCGCCACCAACATCGCCTTCCACGTCGCCCGCAACTACCGCTACGAGACGACGCCCGACGGCCACCACAAGACCATCGACGGCGGCGCCGTGGCGCTGTTCTCGCTGGAAATGAGCGCCGAGCAGCTCGCCACCCGTATCCTCGCCGAGCAGGCCGAGATCCCCTCCTCCGACATCCGCCGCGGCAACATCCACGAGAGCCAGTTCGCGCGGCTCGTCGATGTGTCGAACATGCTCTCGACCATGCCGCTCTACATCGACGACACCGGCGGCCTCAGCATCAGCCAGCTGGCTGCGCGCGCCCGCCGCCTCAAGCGGCAGAAGGGGCTCGACCTCATCATCATCGACTATGTGCAGCTGCTTTCGGGCTCCTCGCGCAAGGCCAGCGAGAACCGCGTGCAGGAGCTGACCGAGATCACCACCACGCTCAAGGCTCTGGCCAAGGAGCTCGAGGTGCCGGTGATCGCGCTCAGCCAGCTCAGCCGCGCCGTCGAGCAGCGCGACGACAAGCATCCGCAGCTCGCCGATCTGCGCGAATCCGGCTCCATCGAGCAGGACGCCGACGTGGTGCTGTTCATCTATCGCGAGGAGTACTACCTCAAGAACAAGGAGCCCAAGGAAGGCACGCCGGAGCATCTGGCCTGGATGAGCGAGATGGAAAAGGTGCATGGCCGCGCCGAGGTGATCATCGGCAAGCAGCGCCACGGCCCCACCGGCACCGTCCAGCTCAGCTTCGAGGCGCAGTTCACCCGCTTCGGCAATCTCGCCCGCGACGATTACCTGCCGGAAAGATACCAATGATGTCCGCCCCCGCCATCGTCACAGGTTACGGGGCCCGGCTGACGGTCGATCTGGGGGGGCTGATCCGCAACTGGCAGGCGCTCGACAAGGTGTCGGGCGGTGCGCTCACCGGGGCCTGCGTCAAGGCCGACGGCTACGGCGTCGGCATCGTCGCGGCCAGCAAGGCGCTCTATGCCGCCGGTGCCCGCTTCTTCTTCGTCGCCACCCCCGACGAGGGGCTCGCGGTGCGTGCGGCGCTGCCCGACAGCTACATCTTCGTGCTCAACGGCCTCTATCCCGGCGCCGCCCCGCTCTATGTCGGCGAGCGGCTGATGCCGGTGCTCAACTCGCTGCCGATGCTCGAGGAATGGCTGGTGGCCTGCCTCGGCCGCAACGAGGCGCTGCCGGCTGCGCTGCATTTCGATACAGGCATGAACCGGCTCGGCTTCCGCCTCAGCGAAACCTCGGTGGTCAAGCGCATGTGCGACGAGGTCGGCTACGCCCCGCAAATGGTGATGAGCCATCTCGCCTGCGCCGACCAGCCACTGCACGAAAAGAACCGCACGCAACTGGCGCTGTTCACCTCGGTGATCGCGCAGTTCCCCGGCATTCCCGCCTCGCTCGCCAACTCCGCGGCGACCATGACCAGCCGCGACATGCACTTCCAGATGGTCCGGCCCGGCATCGCCCTCTATGGCGGCCGCGCCGTCAACGGCCGGCGCAACCCGATGGTGCCCTCGGTGACGCTCGAGGCGCCGATCCTGATGATCCGCGACGGCAAGACCGGCGAATCCGTCGGCTACGGCGCCACCTACACCCTCGCCCGCGACAGCCGGCTCGCCATCGTGGCGCTCGGCTACGCCGACGGACTGCTGCGCGCGCTCAGCTCCACCAACCAGCACAGCGGCGGCCGCGCCTATGTGCGCGGGCACATCGTGCCGTTCATCGGCCGCGTCTCGATGGACATGTGCGCCATCGACATCACTGACCTGGGGAACGACATTCCAGTGCCCGGCGAGATGGTCGAAATCCTCGGCCCGCACGTCTCGGTCGACGACCAGGCCGACCCCGCCGGGACCATCGGCTACGAGATCCTCACCTCCCTCAAAGGCCGCTACTCCCGCACCTATATCGACTCGAGCGCCGCGAGCTGAGCCAACGATAGCCGCAGTCGGGACTCCTCCCCCGTTCACATGGGAAGGGGACCGGCCGAAGGCTGGTGGAGGG
>JAEWCE010000328.1 GCA_023390785.1 Pseudomonadota bacterium | reverse complement strand
GGCACCCAGAAGCTGTGGATCACGTCCGTCGATTCCAGGTCGATGCGGACCGTGCGGTTGAGCGGCAGGTGGATCTCGTTCGCGGTGGTGAAGACGTTGGCCGGTTCCGGGTCCTCGTACCGCGCCTCCCACCACCACTGGTGCCCCGTCACCCGGACCGCGGGCGCGTCCG
Source organism: Pseudomonadota bacterium (assembly GCA_023390785.1). Classification (GTDB taxonomy): domain Bacteria; phylum Pseudomonadota; class Alphaproteobacteria; order Rhizobiales; family Devosiaceae; genus Devosia_A. The sequence goes on along the minus strand of JAEWCE010000328.1, from coordinate 2,345 downwards.
GCTCGGCGAGCGAGTCGATCCGCCGGCCGGTGATGAAGTCGGCGAACAGGAAGGTGAACAGGATCGCCGCCGAGAGGATGACGGCGGCCGAGACGATGATCCCCTTCCGCAACTCCTGGTCGACCGGCGGCGCGGTCACCGGTGCGTCGGAGGCCCCCTTCGGGCGAGGGCGGAAGACGGCGAACGCGAGCGCTGCCATCGTCAGCACATAGACGGTGGCCGTGGTCCAGAGGAAGAGTTCCCCCAATCCGTGGATGTGCCCGGCCTGGTCACCGGCCGGATCGGCGGCGGACTGCCACGGCCGGCCGGTGCAACCGGCCGCGAGGAGCGCGAGGGCCGCGGGGAGCGCGCGGAGAATCATTTGGGCTGGCCCCCCTCGCCCGGCTTCGGCGCGCCGGGGGGCGGAGGCTCCGGCGGGGCCGGCCTCGGAGTCCGGGGCGCGCGGTTCTGCTCCGGCGGCGCGCCGCTCATGTGGTCGCTCCGGCCGGGGGCGGCGTCGCTCGGCGCCCAGCCGCTCAAGCTGCGGACGTAGGCGACGAGCTGCCACCGCTGGTAGTCCGGGAGCGTCCCCACCACGTTGATCCCCGGCTCGCCCGCCGCGCCGCCGAAGGCGGGCATGCCATTGGGACGACCGTGGGAGATCGTCTCGAAGATCTGGTCCGGCTCGGCCCCGTAGAGCCACTCCTCGTCCATCAGCGGCGGGCCGATCCCGCCGCCGCCGTCGCCGTGGCAGCCGCGGCAGTTCATGGCCGCGAAGAGCCGCTTCCCCTCGGAGAGGGCGAAGGCGTTGCTCTCGTAATCCTGCTCGAACCGCACGGGCCGCGCGAACGGCGCCTCGGGGCGGTAGCCGCGGTCCTCGCGCTGGCAGGCGCAGAACGTCGGCCCGCACGCAACCGCCAGGAGGAGTGCGTGGCGTGTCACGGCCGCGCCTCCTTCTTTCCGCCCGGCGCGCCGGCCGGCTTCGCCGCACGGGGCACGCCGTAGTCGTCAAGGATCCGGTCGATGTCCGCCTTCCGCTTCCTGAGAATGGCGTCGAGTTCGTCGCGGAACTCGGTGTTGCCGCGGCGGACGCCCAGGGCGATGCCGAAGGTGAACGGCAGACCGGACTTGTCCACGGCGGGGTTTACCGGGCGCAGCTCAAGTGGCACGCCCGACTTCTTCGCGAAATAGCCCGCGGTCGGCCCCCACGCCACCGCCACGTCCACGTCTCCCTTCGCGACGGCCTCGACGACTCGCGCCGGCGGGTTCGGCTCGGTGTAGTCGCCGTAGACCGAGAAGCCGACCACGTTGTCGATCAGTCCGCGCTCCGCCAGCGCGTGCGCCGGGGGCGGGTTCGCGCCGTCGTCGCCGACGAGTTGCACGCCGACCTTCAGTTTCTTGAGCCGCGCGTCGTCGAAGGAGTCGATGTCGAGCTTGCGGTCCTTGCGCGTGACGAACACGTAGGTCGAGCGGTAGTAGGGTGCTGTGGTGCTGGCCATGTCGAAGCCGGCCGGCACGCCGAGCACCACGTCGCACTCCCCCTCCTTCAGCGCGTGCCGGAAGAACCCGCGGCGCTGGGCACGCCAGGCGTACTCCAGTTCGGCGCCGAGTTCCTCCGCGAGGATCGCGGCGACCTTGTTCTCGAATCCCTCGAGTTTGTCGTTGGTGAAGGGGAGGTTGTTCGGGTCGGCCGAGACGCGGAGGACCCTTCTGTGTGGCATCGGGGCGAGCGGCCGCGCCGTGCCGCCGGGTTCCACCGCACCCGGCGCGGGTGCGGCCGACTCCGCCTCGCTCGATTCGTCCACACGCGCGGCGAAGTGGGCGGCCCCGAATGCCGCGAGCGGCAGGACGCTCAACAGGAGTACCCATCGCATCGAGCTTGTCCTCACGGGAGCGCGAACACGTAGAGCGTGCCGCCCTTCTTGGTGGCCTGCGGCAGGTCCTTCATCGCGTTGCCCCAACCCTTCGCGATCCCCGGGTCGCGCGGGTCGAGTTCGGCCGACACGATCACTCCCGCCCAGCCGCCGACGCCGGAGAGGATCGCGACGTACTGCTTGCCGTCGGGGCCGCGGAAGGTCGTCGGCTGGCCGACGATCCCCGAGTCGACCTCGAACTTCCACAGCTCCTTGCCGCTCTTCGCATCCACCGCCTTGAACCACCGGTCCATCGTGCCGTAGAAGACCACCCCGCCGGCGGTGGCCGCGGCCCCGCACCAGACTGGGAACTTCTCCTTGATGCGCCACTCGGGCTTGCGCGTGATGGGGTTCCAGGCGGTCAGCGCCCCGCGGCTGCCGTCGCCCGGTTCCACCGGGTCGGCGTAAAGCTTCACGTTGGCGCCGACGTACGGCGTGCCGGCGATGTAGTTG
>JAEWCE010000151.1 GCA_023390785.1 Pseudomonadota bacterium | reverse complement strand
CGGTATGGCTGCAGCAGGCCGCTTCCATCGATTTCGCCGGCCTGCCGAAGCCGGCGCCGCGGCCGCAGCCGGTCCCGGCGGCAGCGTTGCGCCCGCGCCGGCTCTCGGTCACCGAGATCGAGACGCTGATGCGCTCGCCCTACGACATCTATGCCCGCCACGTGCTGCGGCTCAAAAAGCTCGAGCCGCTCGGCTCCGAGCCTGGCGCGCGCGAGCGCGGCAACATGATCCACGCCGTGTTCGAGAAATTCGTCGCCGAGGGCCTCAGCTTCTCGGCGCCCGACGCGGCGGCCCGGCTCGAGGCCATGGCGATCGACCAGTTCAGCCAGCTCGAAGCCATTTCCGAGCGGCGCGAGATCTGGATCAAACGCTTCAACCGCGCCGCCGAGCTGTTCCTCGCCTGGGAGCAGGAGCGGCATGGCCGCATCGCCTCGCGCGCCGCCGAAGTTCGGGGCAGCTGGACCTTTCCCGCGCTCGAGAACTTCGTTCTGGTCGGCAAGGCCGACCGCATCGACCGGCGTACCGACGGCCAGCTCGAAATCCTCGACTTCAAGACCGGCGGCGTGCCGGCGCCCAAGGACATGACCGGCTTCGAGGCGCCGCAATTGCTTCTCGAGGCCGCCATGGCCCGCGCGGGTGCCTTTCCCGGCGTGCCGGCGGCCGATACCGCGGTGCTCACCTATATCAAGATCGGCCTCGGCCCCAACGCTTTCACCATCCGGCCATTCAGCCTGCGGCGGGGCATGCATCTGATGCAGGCGGTCGACGAGATCGCCCGCCGGATGCAGGGCCATGTCGACGCCTTCCTGATCCGGGGCGATCTGCCGATGCTGGCGCGCCTCAGGCCGCGCCCCGAGACCAACCGCAAGGTGCGGCCCGGCGACTACGACCATCTGGCGCGTACCGACGAATGGACGCTGACCTCGGGAGTGGACGACCCGTGAGCCGGCGCTTCTTCGATCCGCTGCCCGACCGCATCATTGCGAGCCAGCGCGATGCCTCCGATCCGGCGCACTCGGTCTGGGTCACCGCCAATGCCGGCTCGGGCAAGACCTATGTGCTGACGGCGCGCGTGCTGCGCCTGCTGCTGGGCGGCGTGCCGCCCGAGCAGATTCTCTGCCTCACCTACACCAAGGCCGCGGCCGCCGAGATGCGCGGCCGCATCGGCAGCAGGCTCGCCGAATGGGCGCTCGCCGGCGACGCGGCGCTGCACCAGTCCCTGACCGCGCTGACCGGGTCCGCCCCGAGCAGCGACATGCTGCAGCGCGCCCGCACGCTGTTTGCGCACGCGCTGGAGACGCCGGGCGGCCTGCGTATCCAGACCATCCATGCCTTCTGCGAGGCGGTGCTGCACCGCTTCCCGCAGGAGGCGGGCGTGCCGTTCGACTTTACCGTGCTCGAAGAGCACGAGCGCGACGGCATGCTGCGCGAGGCGCGCGAGGCGGTGCTGGCCACCGGGCTGCGTGGAGGGGCCCATGCCGGCGCGGTGGCGACCCTGTTCGACCTGCTGAGCGATTTCCAGATCGAGACCGCCATCGTCGAGGCCCTCGCCCAGCAGCGCGTGCTGCGCCACGTACTGGCCGATCCCGGGCGCGCCCGGCACAATCTGCGGGCGCTGGTTGGCGCCGGCCCGGGCCCGCTGCGCGAGGCGGTGCTGACCGAGATCGCCGAGGGCTACGGACCGACTGCCGCCGACCACCGCGCCGTGTTCGAGCTCGTCGCCCCCGATCCGGACGGCGACGAGGTCATCGACCGGCTGGCCCGCATCGACCCCGAACGACCGGACTGGGAGCTGCTGCTCGAAGCCTACCTGACGCAGACCGGTACTGCGCGCAAGACCTTGCTCAAGAAGCAGGTGGCGATGCTGATCCCCGATGTGGCGCAGCGCCTCGTCGCCGAAGCGGCGCGGCTCGAGCGGCTGCGGGGGGAGCTGACGCGCGCCGAGCTGGTCGAGCGCAGCGAGGCCATGCTGGAGATCGTTGGCGCCATTTCCGCCAGTTACGAACAGAAGAAGCGGGCCCGTTCGCTGCTCGATTTCGACGATCTCATCGAACGGCTGAGCACGCTGCTGCACGACGAGGCGCGCGGCCAGTGGGTGCGCTACAAGCTCGACAGCGGCATCGGTCACATCCTCGTCGACGAGGGGCAGGACACCAACCCGCAGCAATGGCGCGTGGTCGAGGCGCTGGTCGCCGAGTTCTTCTATGGCGACAGCGCCGCGGCGCGGCCTAGAACATTGTTCGTCGTCGGCGACCAGAAGCAGTCCATCTTTTCCTTCCAGGGTGCCGACCCCGAAGTGTTCGTCGATCTGGGCCGCCAGATCTACTACACGGCGCGCAGCGTCAGGCTGGAGGTCAAGCCCGTGCGGTTGCGCCACAGTTTCCGCACGCTCGCCAACCTGCTCGAGGCGGTGGACAAGGTGTTCGAGCGGCCCGATTTGCGCGCGGGCGTGCTCGAGGATATCGAGCCGGTGCAGCACCAGACGGCGCGCGACGAGAGCGGCGGGCAGGTGACGCTGTGGCCGCCGGTGCGCGATCTCGACGAGCCTGCCGATCCGGAGAACTGGCCGACCACGCCGCCGCTGCAGCAGACGCAGAGCGCCGCACGCCGCGTCGCCGAACGCATCGCGCGCGAGATCAGGGGCTGGATCGATTCCGGCCGCACCATCGGCCACGACAACCGCCCGGTGACCCCTGGCGACGTACTGATCCTGGTGCAGGTGCGCAGCGTGCTGTTCCACGAGATCATCCGCGCCCTGGTACAGGCAGGCCTGCCCACCCCCGGTGCCGACCGGCTGGCGGTCACCACCCATATCGGCGCGCTCGACCTGATGGCGCTGGGCGACGTGCTGTCCAACCCCGCCGACGATCTGCAGCTCGCAGCGCTGCTGCGCTCGCCGCTGTTCGATATTTCCGAGGACGAGCTGCGCGACGTGGCGCAGCCGCGCGAGGCCAATGGCTGGCTGTGGCACGCGCTCAGGCACTCGTCCAGTCCGGCGGTCCGCGCCGCCCACGAGACGTTGCACCAGTGGCGCCGTCGTCTCGATTTAGAGCGGCCCGTCGATTTTTACAGCGGCGTGCTCTATCGCGACGGCGGGCTGAGGAAGATGCGGGCCCGCTTCGGCGCCGAGATCGACGACGTGGCCGCCGAATTCCTCGATCTGGCGCTGGCACACGAGCAGGCGCCGCAGCCGTCGCTGCTCGGCTTTCTTGCCGAGCTGCGCTCGCGCGAGGTCACCATCCGGCGCGAGCTGGGCGAGGCCGGCGGTGGCGTGCGGGTCATGACGGTGCACGGCGCCAAGGGTCTCGAGGCGCCCATCGTCATCCTCGCCGATGCCGGCGCCACCGACGAAAATCGCGACCGGCGCTGCATCTTCATGACCGAGCAGCCGCTCTTCATCCATGCCTCGGCCGAGCGCATGCATGTCGGCGAGACCATCCAGATGCGCGACGGGGTGCAGGCGGCGCAGAAGGCCGAATATTGGCGCAAGCTCTACGTGGCCATGACCCGCGCCGAGGACGAGCTCTACGTCACCGGCACGCTGAGCCGGCAGGGCAAGCTCGATGGCACCTGGTACGAGGCGATCGAGCAGGCGCTGCGCCCGGCCGCCGAGAGCGTGCGCGACGCCGAAGGCGCCGAGACGGCGCTGGTCTATCCGCGGGCCGCAGCCGGGGCAGGGGGCACGGCCGCCGCC
>JAEWCE010000142.1 GCA_023390785.1 Pseudomonadota bacterium | reverse complement strand
CATCATCGTAGTCGTGGTTCCATCGCCCCCCTCCCCCTTGCGGGGAGGGGCTGGGGGCGGGGGCCAAATGTACCGACCGGTCGGGACAACACGAAACGCACTAACCGCGACAGCAATCCCAGTCCCGGAGGGACGGCCGAGCCGGCCGCTGGGGGCTCGTTCGGCCAACCGCTGTTGCTACGCAACGCCTAGGGGAGGACCAGACCGCGGGCCTTGTGGCGGAGCGCGGCCCATCGTACCAACGCGGTCCATGGTCCCTGCCCTGCGTCGCACCGTCCTCGTCGTCGCCCTGCTCAACCTCGCCTATTTCGGCGTCGAGTTCGCGGTGGCACTGCATATCGGCTCGGTGTCGCTGTTTTCCGACAGCGTCGACTTCCTCGAGGACGCCTCGGTCAACATCCTGATCTTCCTCGCGCTGAACTGGGCGCCGCGGTCGCGGGCCCGGCTGGGGATGGCCCTGGCGGGCATCCTGCTGGTGCCGGCTCTCGCGGTGCTGTGGTCGCTATGGACCAAGTTCGCCGCGCCCATGCCGCCCGAGCCGGTGCAATTGTCGCTGACCGGCCTCGGCGCCATGATCATCAACGGCGCGTGTGCGCTGATGCTGGCCCGCTTCCGCACGCATGGCGGCAGCCTGACCCGCGCCGCGTTCCTGTCGGCGCGCAACGACGTGCTGGCCAACATCGCGATCGTCGCGGCGGGGCTGGTGACGGCGGCCTGGCCGAGCATCTGGCCGGACGTGGTGGTCGGGCTCGGCATCGCCGCCATGAACCTCGACGCCGCCCGCGAAGTCTGGCAAGCGGCGCACGAAGAGCACGCGGCAGCCCAGGCCTGAGCGCGACGGCAATCCGCGCCCCATGGGTATCGGTGGGACGCGGATCGGGCCGAGCAAGAGCGGAGGCTACTGCTTGCTCACCTTCCAGATGCTGCCGCTGCCGTCTTCGGAGAAATAGAGGTTGCCGGCCTTGTCGAAGGCGACGCCAACCGGACGGCCCCAGACATCGTCGTCGCTGAGGACGAACCCGGTGACGAAATCGGTGTAGGTGCCGGCCGCCTTGCCGTCCTTATCGAACTCGAGCTGGACGATCTTGTAGCCGGTGCGGGTGCCGCGGTTCCACGAGCCATGCAGTGCAACGAACGCATCGCCTTTCGCCTCCGGCCCGAGCCCGTTGCCGGTCTCGAAGGCGATGTTGAGCGGTGCCGAATGCGCCTGGAACAACACGTCGGGCACCGTGACCTTGCCCTTGAGGTCATCGCGCGGCGTGTCGCTCCAGCGCGGGTCGGGATGGTCGCCGATATAGAACCAAGGCCAGCCGTAGAAGGCGCCTTCGGTGACCGAGGTGGCGTAGTCGAAGGGGATGTTGTCGCCCAGGGCGTCGCGTTCGTTGACCACGCACCACGGCTTGCCGGTCGCCGGCTGCAGTGTCATGCCGGCGCAGTTCCTGAGGCCGGTGGCGAAATAGCGCTCGTTCTTGCCATCGGGATCGGTGGCGAGTACGGCCGCCCGCCGCTCCTCCTCGCCCCAGGCGACGCCGAGCGGGTGGCCGGCGATCCAGGCGTCGAGACCGCCCTTGGGGGTCTTCTCCATGGTGCCGTCGCCGACATTGCTGCCCGAGCCGACCGAGTAGTAGAGCGTCTTGCCGTCGGGCGAGAACACCACGTCGCGCGTCCAGTGGTGATTGGGATCGATGCCGGTGATGATGGGTTCACCCTTGCCCGAGACCTCGAGGTCGCCGGGCTTGTACGGGTAGCGCTGCAGCCCGTCGCTCTCGGCGATGTAGATCCATTCGGGCGCGTCCGCCGGGTAGAACGCTACCCCATAGGGCTCGTTCAGTCCGTCGATGAACACCTGCGGCTCGCCGGCCTGCCCACCCTTCAGCACCAGCACCTGTCCGTCGGCGGAATTGGCGATGAACAGGTCGCCATTGGGCGCAAAGCGGATGGCACGCGGATTGTCGATGCCCTTGGCCACGAGCGTGATGCTGTAGCCATCGGGCACCTTGGGCAATTGCCCCTCGGGCATCGGCACGGGCTGCGCCGTGTTGGATGCGCTCTTGCTGACGAAGGGCGCCTCGAGGTCGTCGACGGTCAGGTGCCGGGTCGTCCCCGGCGCATCGTCGCGCCAGCCGCCGAGCGCCTCCTTGCCGGTCAGCACCTTGCCCTGTGCCAGGGCCGAGGTCGAAAGCAACGCCACCGCGAGGGCGGCCAGGCAGAACGCATGCATGGAAAGTCCTCCGTTTTCTCCCACTGCAACGTCGATGCGGCCAAACGGTTGTCCTTGTACCGTGCGGGAGCAGGTTTTGCTTCCATCGTCTCTTGCCGATGGAGAGCGGATACGCCACAGTACGAGCCTCCCTCCATGATCCCAGCAGATTGATGTCCCTCCTGTTTTCTCCCCTCACGCTGCGCGAGCTGACACTTCGCAACCGCGCCGTCGTCGCCCCCATGTGCCAGTATTCTGCCCGGCACGGCGTCGCCAATGACTGGCATTTCGTGCATCTCGGCCGCTTTGCGATGGGCGGCTTCGGCCTCGTCATCCTCGAGGCCACTGGTGTGGTGCCGGAGGGCCGGATTTCCTATGCCGACCTCGGGCTGTGGACCGACGAGCAGGTGGGGCCACTCAGGCACATCGTCGATTTCCTGCACCAGGAAGGGGCCGCCGCCGGCATCCAGCTCGCCCACGCCGGACGCAAGGCCGCAACGCCTATCCCGTGGCGGCGTGACTTCAATGAGACCGAGGCCGAGAAGGTGGAGCTCGCTTTCGAAGCCTGGACGCCCGTCGCGCCCAGCCCGATCATCCAGCCCACGACTGCGCCGGGCTACACCACGCCGCGCGAGATGACGCTGGACGATATCGCCGCCACCGTCGAGGCTTTCGCCGCCGCGGCGCGGGGGGCTGACGCCGCCGGGTTAGCCGTGGTCGAGATCCATGGCGCCCATGGCTACCTGATCAACCAGTTCCTCTCGCCCATCGCCAACCACCGCACCGACGCCTATGGCGGCAGCCGCGAGAACCGCATGCGCTTTGCGCTCGAGGTGGCCCGCGCGGTGCGGGCGGCATGGCCGGCGCACAAGCCCCTGTTCATGCGCATCTCTGCCACCGACGCGGCCGAAGGCGGCTGGGACATCGACGATTCGGTCGTCCTGGTCGAGGAACTCAAGCCGCTTGGTGTCGACGTCATCCACGTCTCGTCCGGTGGCGTTGCCGCGTACGCCCTGACGCCGGGGCCGCTCTACCAGGTGCCGCTGGCGCAGGCGATCAAGCGGACCGGGGTCACCACGATCGCGGTCGGCCTGATCGACAATCCGAAAGATGCCGAGACGATCCTCGAAACCGGCGAGGCCGACATGATCGCCCTGGCCCGCGGCGCGCTGGAGGACCCGAACTGGGCCATCCATGCCCACCACGAGCTCGACGGCGCCCAATACGACCTGTGGCCCAAGCAGGCCCGCGACCGCATCCGCGGCAAGGACAAGGTGCTGGGGATCAGGCAGGGATAGGCCGCAAGTGGCGGGCGCGACAGGCGCGGTGACTCAAATGTTTCCACATCGTCATTCCCGCACAGGCGGGAATCGAGGCAAGGCTTTCGGATGTCCGAAGGCCCGGTTTGGATTCCCGCCTGCGCGGGAATGACGTTGGGGCGGGATGCGGGCACGGCAAAGTGCGGGAATGAACATGCCCCTTTCGCCACGACACTGCCCCGGCCCGGTCACCATCCGCTCATCCTGCGTTCAGATTGCCGGTGCCATGTGCCGGCGATCATTCGCTTGGGAGCTCCACATGAAATTGAAGCCGTTCGTCGCTTTGCTCGCGCTGCCGCTGCTCGCCGCCTGCGCCCCGGAGGTTGAGTCGACCGTCTATCTGGCCGATGTGCAGACCGCACTCGACAAGGGCGAGGCCGTGTCGGTCCCGGCTCTGCTGCGGATTCCGCAGGGCGGCGAGGACGACTGCAAGAAGGGCCTCGATGCGCTGGTTGCAAAGCTCAAGGCACTGGCGCCGGTGACCGGCAAGGCGCAGTGCATCTCCAAGGACCAGCATGGCCAGGGGACACAACTCGCCGAAGTCGAGACTGCCGTGCAGATCGTCCCGGCGGGCAAGACCGTGGCCGGCCCCAACCTGTTCGTCATCGAGGCGGCAGCCAAGGACGGCAAGACCGGACTCAGCTTCCGCATGCTGAAGCCGATCGGCGAGGTGATCAAGGCGGTGCAGGCCGAAGATTCGATGCAGGTCGATTTCGACCCGTCCTTCTTCATCCTCAGCCTGAACAATGACAGCGCCGGCCCGGTGAACGTCGACCTCGCCAACGTCTATGTCGAGGGCAAGCCGATGGTGCCGGAGAACGCGACGCCGGTAACGCTGGAGCGCCGCGGCAGCGTCGAGATCCGCTTCTCCGACGTGGCCTCGAGCTATGTCGAGGCGGGCAATTCTTACTTCTTCGCAAGCTTCGGCCCGAAGGCGTAGCCCGCCCGTATTTTCGCCGCCTTTGGCTCACCACACTTGCAACCGCACGCGGGAACTCCCACGTGCCGAACGATCACGACTGCGGAGAAACGCCATGACCAGCAAAGCCGCCCTGTTGACGCTGCTGACGCTGTGGGGCGTCGGCGCCGCGGTGCCGCACCAGGCCTGGGCCGACGAGACCGCAGCGGAGCAATCGTCGGACAGCAAGGACGAGCCGGCCAGCGATCTCACCAACCGCGTCTGGGTGAAGGCCGGCGACGATGCTGCCCTGCCCGGCGTGATCAAGGTGTTCCTCTCTGACGGCACGCTGGTGCAGGATTCCTGCTGGGAGACGCACCGCCTGTCGCCATGGCAGATGACCGATGCCAGGAGCCTCACCTGGAACGAGGACGGCATGGACATCAAGGCCGACATCGTCACGCTCACCGCCGACGAGCTGGTGCTTTCGCTGAAGCTCAAGGGCGGCGACGTCGAGGAGCACTATACCCCGGCGCCGGTGCCGTCGGTCTGCCCGGACATGCCGAAGGGCTAGAACAACATTCTCGGAACCGGGCGACTGTGCATCGGCAC
>JAEWCE010000108.1 GCA_023390785.1 Pseudomonadota bacterium | reverse complement strand
CCCACAAGGTGCGGAGCACTTGGCCCCCCTCCCCAACCCTCCCCCGCAAGGGGGGAGGGGGCGACGGAACCGCTAGTCATGTTCAACCGACGCCTCTTTCGCCGCCTGCTCCTCCAGCGCCTCCATGTCCGCGTCCGAAAACCCGAAATGGTGGCCCATTTCGTGGATCAGCACATGGGTGACCACGGCGCCCAGGGTTTCCTCATGCTCGGCCCAATAGTCCAGGATCGGGCGGCGGTAGAGATGCACGACATTGGGCATGCGGCCGGTGGGCGCGATCCCCTCCTGTGCCAGGCCGACGCCGGTGAACAGCCCCATCAGGTCGAATTCGGACTCGATGCCGAGCTCGTCCAGAACGTCGTTCTCCGGGAACTCGGCGACGTAGCAGCGCACGTCCTTGCACAGATCGCGGAACGGCTGCGGCAGCGACTCGAGCGCAGCCACGGCAAGGGCCTCGAACTCGTCGAGCGACGGCGCGGCGGTGGTGGCCCAGTCGGTCATGGGAAAAGCGAATGGCGAATGGCGAGTGGCAAATAGATGCCCCTATTCGCTATTTCGCTACTCACTATTCGCTCACTTCCACTCGCGGATATCGACGAAATGCCCGGCGATCGCCGCCGCCGCGGCCATCTGCGGCGAGACCAGATGCGTGCGACCCTTGAAGCCCTGCCGGCCCTCGAAATTGCGGTTGCTGGTCGAGGCGCAGCGCTCCTGCGGCTTCAGCTTGTCGGGGTTCATGGCAAGGCACATCGAGCAGCCCGGCTCACGCCACTCGAATCCGGCGTCCTTGAAGATCGCGTCGAGGCCTTCGGCCTCCGCCTGCGCCTTCACCAGGCCCGAGCCCGGCACTACCATGGCATTGACCCCCGGCGCCACCTTGCGGCCGGCCACCATCTTGGCGGCGGCGCGCAAATCCTCGATGCGGCCATTGGTGCACGAGCCCAGGAACACCCGCTCGATGGCGATGTCGGTGATCTTGGTGCCGGGCTTGAGGCCCATATAGTCGAGCGCCCGCCACTTGCTGGCGCGCTTGTTCTCGTCGGCGATGTCGTCCGGGTTGGGCACGGTGCCGGTGATCGAGGTCACGTCCTCGGGCGAGGAGCCCCAGCTCACGATCGGCGGGAGCTTGGCGGCGTCGAGCACCACGACCTTGTCGTAATGTGCGTCATCGTCGGACTTCAGCGACTTCCAGTACTCGAGCGCCATGTCGAAGGCCTCGCCCTTGGGCGCCCGCGGGCGATCCTTGACATAGGCGAAGGTGGTCTCGTCGGGCGCGATCAGCCCGGCGCGGGCCCCGCCCTCGATGGTCATGTTGCAGACCGTCATGCGGCCCTCCATCGACAGCGAGCGGATGGCTTCGCCCGCGAACTCGATGACGTGGCCGGTGCCGCCGGCAGTGCCGATCTCGCCGATGATGGCAAGGATGATGTCCTTGGCCGTGACGCCCGGCGGCAGTTGGCCGTCGACACGCACCAGCATGTTCTTGGCCTTCTGCTGGATCAGCGTCTGCGTCGCCAGCACGTGCTCGACTTCGGAGGTACCGATGCCGTGCGCCAGCGCGCCGAACGCGCCATGCGTCGAAGTATGCGAGTCACCGCACACGATCGTCATGCCCGGAAGCGTGAAGCCCTGCTCCGGCCCAACGATGTGGACGATGCCCTGCCGCTTGTCGAAGGGATCGTAGTACTCGATGCCGAAATCGCGCGTGTTCTCGGCCAGCGTCGCGATCTGGATGGCGCTTTCCGGGTCCGGATTGGGCAGCGAGCGGTCGGTGGTGGGCACGTTGTGGTCGACCACGGCCAGCGTGCGCTCGGGAGCACGGACCTTGCGCTTGTTCATCCGAAGGCCCTCGAAGGCCTGCGGGCTGGTCACCTCGTGGACGAGGTGGCGGTCGATGTAAATGAGCGACGTGCCGTCCGGGTTGTTTGCGACCAGGTGGTCATCCCAGATTTTGTCGTACAGCGTGCGGCCCATTTGGCAAAAAGTCCTGCGATTTGAACGGAAAACGGGCCCTTGGGGCCCGGATAGCGGTCATAAGCCGGCCCGGCGGGGCCGGTCAAGCCGCCCGGTCGGCCAAGCGGTTCACCAGGAACGCGCCGAGCAGCGTGGTGTCGAGGCCGATGCGGCGGTGGCTGTACCAGGCAATTGCCAGTTGCGCCGCGATGCGCGCCAGGGTGTTGACGATGGCGGCGCCGAGCGCGCCCCAGGCAAGGATCACTGGCACCTGCACCAGCATGCCCGAGACGATCACCGCGCCGAAGATGCGTACGTAGGCCCGCTCGTGCCCGGTCATCATCATCACGATGCGCGACGGGCCGGTGGCGGCATCGACGAGCAGGCCGACCGAGAGGATGACGAGCAGCAGCGCCCCCTGCTGCTGGTCGCCGCCGAACAGCCCCATCACCTGCTCGCCGAACAGCAGGAAGCCCGCGAACACCACGAGCGAGAACAGGAAGCCGGCCCAGGCGCACAACGCCGTGATCGCCTGCGCCTTGCGCATCTCGCCGGCGTGGTAGTGGTGCGCCACCATCGGTGCCGCCACCAGCGTGATGGCGAACATGAACAGGGTCAGCAGGCCGGCGGTGCGGAAGGCGTTGAAATAGACGCCGGCGGCGGCCGGCGCCACCAGCAGGCCGACGAAGATGATGTCGATGTTGAGCGCGGCGCTGTCGAGCACGGTGCCAAGGAAGAAAGACCGGCTGGCAGTTCCGTGCTCGCGCCAGTAGGCGCCGAGACCGGCCGCGCTCGCAGCGATCTCGTAACGGCGGGCGCGGGCGAAGAGATATTGCAGCCCGAGCGCCATGGCGAGCAGCGCCGCCGTCAGCAGCAGCGCCGCCCAGCCCGAAAGCGCGACGCCGGCGTACCACAGCAGCACCACCGCCAGCGGCAGGGCACCGCGCCAGATCAGGTCGCGCGGCGCAAGGCCGGTCCACACCGACCCCTGGGCGCGCAGCACTGAGCTCCAATATTCGGCGAAGGCCAGCGGCAGGATCAGGGCGGCGGCCGCGTAAAGATGCAGCACCGGCCCGTGATCGCCGGCGCCGGCAACGAGACTGGCGAGCACGAGGCCGAGGGCCACGACCACGCCCGCAATCAGCGTGATGGCGCCGCCCGCGCGCAAGGCGTTGAGTGCGCGCTCCGGGTGGCCAGCGACCATTTCGGCCGGCCAGTAGCGCAGGATCGCCGTCTGCTGCCCGAAATTGGCGCCGATGGCGAGGATGGTCGCAAGGCTGAGCCCGAAGGCGAAATAGCCGTAGTCGGTGGCGCCCATCAGGCGCGACAGCACCACATAGCTGAGATAGGTGAGCCCCGCCGTGGCAACCTTGATGCCGAGCGAGACCAGCGATTTGCTCAGTCCCGAACGCAGCAGGCCCTTGAGATCGGAACGGGGGTTGTGGTCCATGGCTATGCGACTATGGGCCGGATGTTCTTAGAAGGTCTTACCTTCTAGTGGACAATGAAGCGGGTTCGCCACACTCTCGCAGCGGCCGATTTGCGGGGATCTAGGGGGCAGTTGCTGTCATGAATGGTGTCGCCGACGCCCGGGGCGCGTTGCTGCAGCGGATTGCCCAGCTTCGCGAATCGGAGCCCAATTTCGCCCGCTTCCTCGCCGCCACCGTCGCCGCCACCGAGACTGATGACCTTGCCCGCCACGCCCCCGACGCGCTCGAGGCGATGCTGCGCAAGACCTATACGCGCCTGGGCAAGCGCGAAGGCCGCAGCCACGTGATCTTCGATTTCGAGCCCGAGGCACCCGGGCAGTCCGAAAGCCTCGAGATCTTCTCGGCCGACATGCCATTCATCGTCGACAGCGTGCTGGCGGCGATCCGCGCCAAAGGCGGCGTGATCAGCTTCATGGCGCATCCGGTGCTGCACCTCGATCCGGAATCGTACCGCGTCCTCGACGAAGCGGCGGCCGTGTCCATCAGCGAGAGCCTGCTCCTGGTCGAGATCGAGCCGCTGCAGACGGCCGAACAGCGTGCCGAAATGATCGCCGAGATCGATGGCACGCTCACCGAGGTCTATCGCGCCACCCGGGCCTGGCGCACCATGCTTGAGCGGCTGCGCCGCGTGGTGGAGGACTGGAAACTCAACCCCCCGCGCGCCCCGGTGCCGACCACGGCCGAGGCCAAGGAGTTCATCGCCTGGCTGGCCGAGCACAATTTCACCTTCCTCGGCATGCGCGAATACCGGCTCGACAACGAGGGACCCGAGGCGAGGTTCGTGCCGCTCCCGGCCTCCGGCCTCGGCATCCTCGAGGACAAGGACTACCATTTCCTGCGGGCCGGCACCGACTATGTCGAAATGACCGAGCAGCACCTTGCCTTCCTCGGCGATCCGGACCCGATCATGGTCACCAAGGCCAACCGGCGTACGCGGGTGCACCGGCGCGGCGCCTACATGGACTATGTGGGGGTGAAGCTCTACCGCGAGGACGGCACCGTTTCGGGCGAGTTGCGCATCGTCGGGCTGTTCACCTCGATGGCGCTGGCGACCCCCAACCTCGAGGTGCCCATCGTCCGCCGCAAGGTGACCGAGGTGATGCGGCGCTGGGCCTATCCGCCACAGAGCCACGCCGCCAAATCGCTGATGGCAGCGCTCGATTCCTACCCGCGCGACGAACTGTTCCAGATCAGCGAGGATCAGCTCTTCGCCTTCGCCAAGGAGATCGCGGCGCTGGCCGACCGGCCACGGGTGCGGGTGCTGCCGCGCATCGACCGCTTCGACAATTTCGTCTCGGTGCTCGTCTTCGTGCCGCGCGAGCGCTACACCTCCGACGTCCGCGAAAAGATCGGGCTCTACCTCGCGCGCGTCTACGAGGGCCGGGTGTCGGCCTACTATCCGAGCTTCCCCGAAGGCGAGCTCGTGCGCGTGCATTTCATCATCGGGCGCAATGGGGGGCGCACGCCGCGGCTGACGCGTCAAGAGCTCGACGACGCCGTCGGCGACATCATCCTGACCTTCGGCGACCGCCTGGAGGCGGCGGCCGGCGAGCGCGACATCTCCGCCTGGCGTGCCGCTTTCCCCGCAGCCTACCAGGCGCGCAATTCGGCGGTCGACGCGCTCGCCGACATCGGCGTCATCGAAAAGCTCGAGGGCGACACCAGCCTCGCGCTGAAGCTTTCGGTGCGCACCGACGGCGACGGCGCCTACGGGCTCAAGGTGTATCACCGCGGCCGGCCCATTCCGCTCAGCGACCGCGTGCCGATGCTGGAAAATTTCGGCTTCCGCGTCATCGACGAGCGTACTTATACGGTGGAGCCGGCGGGCGGCGAGCCCTGCTACATCCACGACATGGTGCTCGACGTGCTGGGCACCAAGCCCGAGGGCTTCGCCGAGCGGGCGCCGCTGATCGAGGCGGCGATCCTCGCCGTCTGGCAGGCCGACGCCGAAAGCGACGGCATCAACCAGCTGGTGCTGCGCGCCGGGCTCGACTGGACCGACGTTACAATCATTCGGGCGCTGCTGCGTTATCTGAAGCAGGTGGGCGTCAGCTATTCGCGCGCCTACCTGGCGCAGGTGCTGAATGCGCATGCCGACGTGGCTGTCGCGCTGGTGCGGCTGTTCCATGCGCAGCTCGACCTCGGCTTTTCGGGCAACCGCGAACGCGCCGTGTCCGAAGCGCACGCCCAGATCGCCGCGGCGCTCGAGGCCACCCAGTCGCTTGACGAGGACCGCATCATCCGGCGCGTGCTGAACCTGATCGACGCGGCCGTGCGCACCAATGCCTTCCAGCGCGAC
>JAEWCE010000190.1 GCA_023390785.1 Pseudomonadota bacterium | reverse complement strand
CGACCAATCGACGCTGCACTCGACGCCAACAATGGCGAGTGGCGGAATGAGCTGAGCCAGGGCGCCATCAGCGCCATGACCTTCGACGGCAAGGTCTGGGCCGCGCCGTTCAAGAGCGGCGTCGTGTGCTTCTGGTACAACAAGGATCTGTTCAAGAAGGCGGGCGTCGACGGCACCGCCATTCACACCTGGACCGATTTCACCGGCGCCGTGCAGAAGCTCAAGGACGCCGGCATCACCCCGCTTGCCTGCGGTGGCGGCGATAAATGGCCGATCCACTTCTACTGGAGCTACCTCGGCATGCGCGAGGCCGGGCAGGCCGGATTCGAGGCGGCCAAGGCAGGCCAGAATGGCGGTTTCACCGCCGAGCCCTTCATCAAGGCTGGCCAGCTGCTCGCCGACCTCGGCAAGATGAACCCGTGCCAGGACGGCTGGCAGGGTGCGACCTGGCCGGAAACGCAGCCCGTGTTCGACGACGGACGCGCCGCCATGATCCTCGGCTTCGAGAACATGGCGACCCCGACCAGCCAGGCGGCCAATGCCACCGACGGTAAGGGCCTGTCGCAGGACAATATCGGCCGCTTCGCCTTCCCCACGATCGATGGCGGCGCGGGTAAGATCACCGACGACTTCGGCGGCATCAACGGCTGGGTGATCACCGCTGCCGCCCCGCCGGAGACCGAGGACTTCGTGAAGTTCCTGACCAACGCCGAGAACGAGAGCAAGTTCGTGGCGCTGGGCGACCTGCCGGTGATCAAGGGCGCCGACGGCGCTATCACCGATCCCACGCTCAAGGATGCCGCCGCGCAGATGGCCAAGGCCACCTGGCACCAGAACTACGTCGATCAGGACCTCGGGCCCAACGTCGGACGCGTCGTCAACGATATGTCGGTCGCTATCTTCTCCGGCGAAGTGTCGCCTGAGGATGGATCACAACAGATTGAGGACGCACACGCCCTCGAGATGTAAGATGGGTGCCGGATGCCGCCGGGGTACCCGGCGGCATCCTCCTTGCGGCAACGGCCCCATTCGGCCGACAACGGCGGTGACCCGATGAGCACTATGCCGATCGCATCATCAGACAGGGCTGCCCCGCTGGGTCTGTCGCGCCGTCGCTCGTCGGCGATTGGCGCGCAGGGCAAGTGGCCGGTGCTCATCCTGTTCCTGCCGCCGGCGCTACTGCTGTTCACGATCTTCGTGTTCCTGCCGATGGGCGAGGCGGCCTGGTACTCGCTCTACAACTGGAACGGCTACAGCCTCCCTACGCAGTGGGTCGGCCTCAAGAATTTCGAGCTCATCTTCAAGAACGCCGCGTTCCGCACGGCCCTGATCAACAATGGGCTGATCATCGTTATCTCGATTTGCATCCAGGTGCCGCTGGCGATGTGGCTCGCCACGATGGTGACCAAGCCGATCCGGGGCGCCGTTGCCTTCCGGCTGATCTTTTTCCTGCCCTACATCCTCGCCGACGTTGCCGCCGGCCTGATCTGGCGGTTCGTCTACGACGGCCAGTTCGGACTGGTGGGCAACCTCTGGCACGCCTTCGGCGTCGATGCGCCGTTCTGGCTCGCCGACAAGAACACCGCAATGGCGGCGGTGCTCGGCGTGATTGTGTGGAAGTATTTCGGCTTCCACATGATGCTGTTCATCGCCGGATTGCAGGCCATCGACCGCGAGGTGCTGGAGGCGGCCGAGATCGACGGGGCCACCGGCTGGCAGAAATTCCGTCTCGTCACGCTGCCGATGCTCGGCTCGACGGTGCGCCTGTCGCTGTTCTTTGCCGTCGTCGGTTCGCTGCAACTATTCGACATGATCATGCCGCTGACCGGCGCCGGGCCGTTCAACGCGACGCAGACCATGGTCACGTTCCTTTACACCTTCGGCGTCGTGCGCATGCAGGTGGGTTTCGGCAGCGCCGTCGGCGTGGTCCTGTTCGTCATCTGCGTCACTCTCGCCTTCAGCTACCGCAGGATCTTCATGCGAAATGACTGACCAGGCCGCCACCGAAGAGTTTGTCGTATCGCCCGGCAGGGCCGTCGAATCCGGTCGCCGTATCGGTGCCGGTACGCAGACCTACCTCTACGTCTCGCTGCTCATCGTCGCCGCCATCGTCATCGTGCCGCTGGTCACCACTGCGCTGGGCGGCTTCAAGACGCTGGGTGACCTGCGCAGCAATGCCTTCGGCCTACCGCATCAATGGATGTGGTCGAACTATTGGGACATCCTCACCGGCGACCGTTACTGGCGGCAGATGGGCAATTCGCTGGTCATTGCCCTCCTGACAGTGGCGCTCACCATCGCCTGCGGCGCTATGGCGGCCTTCACTTTCGCGCACGTGAAGTTCTTCGGCTCGCGCATGCTGCTCAACTACTTCCTGCTCGGGCTGATGTTCCCGGCGGCGACGGCGATCCTGCCCCTATTTATCCGTATCCGCGATCTTGGTCTGCTCGACACCTATTGGGGCGTGGTCCTGCCGCAGGTCGCCTTCGGGCTTGGGATGAGCATCCTGCTGTTCCGCAACTATTTCCGCGGCATGCCGTCGGAATTGTTCGACGCCGCCTTTGTCGACGGCTGCGGCTATCTGCGCTTCTTCTGGTACGTCTCGCTGCCGCTGGCTCGGCCCATTGTCGCGACCGTGGGCATCCTGTCCTTCGTCGGCAGCTGGAACAGCTACATCCTGCCGCTGATCATGCTCAACTCGGAGTCCAAATACCCATGGCCGCTGGGGATCATGGTGTACAAGGGCGAGTTCATGACCGACTGGCAGTTGATCCTGGCGTTCATCACGCTGACCATCCTCCCCACGATCGTCGTGTTCTTCCTCGCCCAGCGCCACATCATCGCAGGCCTCACGGCCGACGGTCCGTTTGGTCTCAATACAGCGGCGCCGTCCGATATCGCGCGCGCCGGTACGGCTGCCGACCCGTTCTCTAT
>JAEWCE010000188.1 GCA_023390785.1 Pseudomonadota bacterium | reverse complement strand
ATGTAGTTGCACGTCTTCAGGGCCTCGACGACGGCCTTTTCCTCCATCGCAGAGAAGTGCAGATCGCAATCGGCGTTCTTGTTGGCCTGCCGAATGATCCGGCGCGCCAGGTCAATCTTGCGGCTGGCGAGATGCGCGCCGAGGTGGCGGAGCCATTTGGGACGCCCCTCCTGAACCATCCAGCTCATCGCCTCCCAAGGCCGCGCGCCGACGAGCCGCGGCAGGTTGCTGGGC
Organism: Pseudomonadota bacterium; assembly: GCA_023390785.1. Lineage (GTDB taxonomy): Bacteria > Pseudomonadota > Alphaproteobacteria > Rhizobiales > Devosiaceae > Devosia_A. The sequence continues at coordinate 12,750 of JAEWCE010000188.1, read as the reverse complement.
TGGACCCGATCAGGATCGACAAGCAGGAAATGGCCTACACCTAGACGGCCGAGCAACTCGGCAAGGATCGAGCCGACGCCGCCCAGACCGATGATGGCCACCTTCGAGCCGCGCAGCACCGCCTGCCCGCTGGCACCGAACATGCGCACCTGCCGATCGAACCGGGGATCGAAAACCGCGATCGTCGGCGGCGGCGCTGGATAGAACTCACGCCGCCTGGCGCCGACCACCACCAGTCGGTCGAGTACGAGGCGCTTTTTGCCCGGCATCCAGATGTCGCCGGCCACCGCGTTGTCGGCGAAAACGAGAGAGCCGACCGGCATGCCGTTGACGAGATCCAGCAGGGCCGGAAAACCGCGCTCGTGCGACTCATAGTCGACGGACGAAAACTCGACCCGATCGCGGCCGCCATGATTGTGGACCGCCAGGTAGACGAGGCGCTCATCGCGACAGCGCCTGGCCTGCTTGGACACGAAGGTCGCGAGCAGGCGGCGATAGCCACGCGTGCCGGGCACCCAGTCCTTCCCCTCTTCGGCAAGGATCAACTCTCGCGCGGTCAGCACCGGACCATTGAGCGTGTCGAGCAGACCGGCACAGATCACTGCGCCATGCTCGTCGCCATCACCGGGAAACAGGTGTGCGGTCAGCTCGCCGTACATCTGCGCACCCATGCGCATCTCACAGGTCCTGGTCACTGTTGAAGCATCCATTTCGTCACCGTCAGCAGCTTGAGGAGCGGGGTTTCGTGAGGGAATGAGGACTGGTTCTTCTGCCGACGCGAGACCATGACCGCCGGCCGCTTTGGAATTGGAGCGTCGCCGTCGGGGAAGACCCTGTCCTTGTGCAGCGGCGATTTGAGCTCGGTGCCATCGACCCGGCTGAGATCACCGCGGACGTAGAACGGGTAGGTGTCGTCGTCGGGGCAAGCAGTCGACAGGAAGAAACCGATCCAGGTCGTCGCCTGCTTGTAGGGCGGACCGAGAGGCAGTTCCTCGATGATGACGAACGCGGCACCGTCGGGCGTCGCGTTGACCTCGATGCGGTTCGTCGGGAAATGGTTGCGAAACCCCTCGATCGCCTTCGCAACCCCGGCCTTGAGGGCGACAGCCATCAGCTGTCCTCGTGGTGGTCGACCGCGCCGAAGACCTCGCCGCCGGCAATGAAAGTGGGGTCGTCGTCGCCGATCACCTTGGTATCGCCGTTGGGCTTCTCCTCATCGAGGGTGAAGTCCTGCCGGATGTCGACGTGCTGAACGATCGCCGCCGCCTTGATCTGGGCACCGGTGTGCCAGCCGAAGGTGAGGCGGACGGTCTTGGTGTTGACCGTCACCTCGACGATGGGGCGGTGGACGATCTTGAGGTGCTCGCTGCCGGGGCGGTTGAGGTCGATGTCCTCGTCGTCCTTGATCAGCTTGTCGGGCTCATCGGCGCGCTCGAGCGCAAACACCTGATCGGACTTGATGTCGGTGTAGCCGCGGAGCTCGGTTTCAGAGATGGCGGCCGCGCCCCACTCATAGCCACGGCCGTCGACCGTGAAGACGAAGATGCGATCGCCAAGGAAGGCGCGGAACTGTTCGACGCCTTCGTCCTTGAAGTCGACCTTTTCATCGAGGCCAATCGACTTGCTGCCATGCTCCAGAATCTGGATCAGCACGTGGTCGTCAGCCGGCAGATAGCCGGCATTGGACAGGATCTCGCGGCCATCGATCTTGCGGTCGCGGGAATTGAACGGAGCGGAGTTGACGAGGTAGGCGAAGCGCTCGCGGCGCTCGGCATCCTGGTTCGCATCCTGGATATCCATATTTTTCACTCATGCGGGTGCCGGGCGGCAGGCTGCCGGGGCTTCTGCAGAGTGGATCGGCCGACGCTGGCGAAAGCGGCAATCGACCGGCCGCGGCTAGGTCGCGACGTCCTCGAGCGGCGCCGGGCACATGAAAAAGTACCGGCAACGGGGGCATTCCCACTCGCTGATTTCCGGTGGGTAGTCGCCGCGCCCGATGGCGTCGGCAATCGCCGCACTGCTCTGCAGGCGGTTGCGAACCTTCGTCGGCGTCTGCCCAATCTCGACGAACGCGCCCGTCGCAATGTGAAAACTCTCCACGCGCCCGCCCCCGCCGTGGTTCTGGCGGACAGCTTCGAGCATCATGGTGTTGCCGAGGCGGTCCTCCTCGGTGGTCGTCGGGCGGCCTCTGCGGATGGTTCGAAACGTGACGCCGCCGTCGGTCGTGACGATCTGGTCCGGCCGCACCTCGACATCCTTGCTGCCCAGCCTGACCACGATCACGTCCGTCTCAGGAAGACCGCGCGAAAGAAGTGGCCGCAACGAGGTCAGCATCGTCTCTGTTAGCACCCGATACGGCTTCTCGTAGACATGGTCGATCAGTCCGCTGCCGGCCCAGGCCTTGTCGAAGGTTTCCTTGATCTGCTCCTCACTGAGAGGCACGCCGGCCTCTCTGGCGGCAGCAATCACCTTCATGAGGCACTGGTGGGCCGCAAGATAAGTGCTGTCGGCGGCATCACCGCGCAGGCCGAGCACGCGGTCATAATAGAACCGGCGAGGACAACGGTCATAGGCTTCAAGGTCGCTCGCGATGAGCGCCGGCGCCGGGGGATGTGGAAGAGGCGCGAAGATCGGCTTTGGAGCGTGCCGCGCGATGCGGTCGATCGACAACGAAGCAAGGCTAAGCCGGTCGAGATAGATGGATGGGTTGGCGTGATTGCCGTTGGCCGCGCTTGCGGGCCGGTAAAAGCGGAGCGCCGACTGGGCGCGCGACATACCGACAAAGAAGAGGCACTCCTCTTCCGCTGCGTGAGCATCGGTCTCGACCGCATCTTTGATGAGGCCCACAGGAGGTGGGCAACGGTCGGGTCGGTTTGGCGCCGGAACAGCGCCTTTCTTCAGGCCGGGCAGATGCACGGCACCAAATTCGAGTCCCTTGCTCGCGTGAATGGTGAAGAGGTGCACGCCTTCTATATCGGAGAGTTCGTCGGGCAATCGACGCAGTTCTCGCTCGTCCGCCAGCAGAACCATGTGCCGGATACGGCGTAGTCCGCGTCCGATCGGCGACTGGTTGCCACTCAGCGGCATCGAGCGCAACGCTTCGACGAGCTGACGCACGGCGACGCGACGCATGTCGTCGGAAGGTCTTTCGCCTTTGAGAAGTCCGGCCATGTAGTTGCTACGCTCGAACAGATACTCCATCAGGGCTAGCCAGGGGGTGGTCCCAAAATGGAAACCCTCCAGATGTTGTGCGAGCAGACCAAGCGCGGCGCGCCCCCTGTCAGACAGCCCCTCAACCTCATTGAGCCGCGACAGCATAGTGGACGCCCGTACGTCGAGAGCCTTGGCGGCATCGATCAGCTTCTTGGTGTCGCCGACGCCCACCCGGTACTGATCGAAGGTTCCAACACGCAAAAGCGTGGACCCCGTGTTGGCGATCAGCGACAAGAGCGAGAGCAGATCGCGCACTTCCGGACGATCGAACAGCGGCCCCAGATAAAGGACCGGCACGCCGCGCGCTTCCAGCTCCTCACCAACCCGCGCGAGGGTGGCATTGCTGCGGGCCAGTACCGCCTGGTCATTGAGAGGAATGCCCGCGCTCTGGAGGTCGCGAATGCTCGCGGCCAGAGCTGAGTACTCGTCGTCTGGATCAGACCCAACCGCAACCGAGGGCATTTGGCCGGGACTCTTCTGGTTGGGTGTAAGCTTAAGTGGCAGCGAAAACGAGGACACCGCCATCGTCTCGCTGAACCGGCTGAACGTGTCTATGATCTGCTGTGTCGAACGATAGTTGACCTTGAGGGCTTTACGCTCGTGGTGCGGATAGTCGCGGCCGAACCGGGCCATGTTCTGGATCGAAGCGCCGCGGAAGCGGTAGATCGACTGACGCGCGTCGCCGACCACCCAGAGCCGCTCGCCATTCCCGGCGATGCCCTTGACGAGCATCGCGCTTGCGCGGTTGATATCTTGATACTCGTCGACGTGTATCCACTTGAACTGCTGCTGTAGCGCCGTTCTCAATCCTTCGTCATCGCGCGTCTTGATGGCCGTCAGCATAACCAGATCGCCATAATCGACGGCGCGCTCGGCGAGCAACCGCTCCTGATAGTGGCGGTAGACCAACGCGACTTCCTGGGCCTTGGCGGCGGCCAGCACCGCATCAGTATCCGCAGGATCCGCGCTCGCGGCCATTTCGTCGGCCAGAGCGGTGTAGGTGGGCCAATCGACAAGCTCGTCCTTGGCGCGCGAGATCGCCCTGAGGATTTCGCGCAGCGCCAGTGCAGGCTCGAAAAGGTTCTGATTGTGGACGATCGGCAGGGCCGGAAGTGTGTCCTCGAGCAGATCGATGGCCTGACTGCCGTCGATGAGCGTCGGATCCGCCGACAGATCGAAGAGCTTGTGATGCTTGCGCAGAAGCTCGAGACCGAAGGCATGGAACGTGCTGGTCCAGATGTTGGCCGCCGAGCCGCCGACGGATTTGCCGACACGATCGGAGAGTTCTCCCGCCGCCTTGTTGGAGAACGTCAGCGCCAAAATCTCGGATGGGCGGGCTTCCTCGCTCTGGATCAGCCCAACGATCCTCTCGACCAAGGTTCTGGTTTTGCCCGTTCCCGGCCCGGCTTCGAGCAACAGTGCTTGCCCGCGGAAGTCAGCCGCCTCCTGCTGTGACGGATCGAGAGTGAGGGATTGCTCGAGCTTGGGTGCTGCGCGCCGCGGAGGCTCCGGGAGAAGAAGCGCGTCGGTCAGCTGCTGGAACACTAAAGTCAAATTGAGGCCCGTCGCCTCAGCGATCGCATGGGCTCGCTTGCCGTCCTGAAAAAGGCGTCGCGCCAGGGCACGCGGCAGAAGGAGTTCACGGGCAAAGACATTCGCTTGGGCTTCCCGTCGCTCCTTCAAGCCGTAAGCTTCGACCCGCAGTACCGGGTCTCCTGGACCTGGCGTGCCGTAGTCCGCCGACACCGCGGCCGTTTCGCCGTCGTGGACGACCTCGTGCCCGATCTCGTGAGCAATGACTTCGAGCCTCGTCCGAGCGTCCAAACCCTTCTGGACGGCAACGAGACCAAACTTGCGGATGAACACGCCGAGCGCGCCGGCCAGAGTGGGATCTCCCGCCGGCAATTCCTCGAGGGTGAGTTGTCTATCGATTAAGGCCCGATCGACGATCGTCTCGGCAGCAACCTCGGCCATCCCAGGATCGATTTTTTTCCTGAGATCGGCCGCCGAGACACGAACGAGGCTATAGTTCTCCATGACCGGTTACTCGCTGAGCGATAGCCATTTCTGACGCGTCGCTTCGTCCATCGGTGCGTTGCGAACGGCCGTGGCGAAATCGATCTTGCCGGTCATATGCGGCGTTTCATCGGACCGATAATTCGCGGACTTCGCCAAGGTCGGATCGAGTTCGAGGTAGCCCAGAAGAACCGCCATTTGCGCGCCCAGGGCAGAGGAAAGCCTTTGGATGAGGACAAGCGGGATGGTCTCGGCACGGATCGTCCTCTGCTCGAGCTTGGAAAGCAGCGACAGAGGGATATCGCACTCGGACGCAGTCTTCTTCAGCTCGACGGCTGTTTTGCCGTAGAACGGGTCTACGGCCGCTTGGCGAGCGGCCGGAAGGACGACCGCAGGGAGCGGTGGCAAAACCTCATCGCTCACGTCCGTCTCGATCGCGGCATGCCATTCGACGGCATATTGCAAAATCTGCGCGCGATAACCCGGATAGGTTGCGATAGCTTTAGCGACGGCGTCGCGAGAAAGGTCCGTCTCGATAGCGAGGTCAGAAAGATACTCAAGGACATCGGGTGGAAGGACGGTGCTGGTCATTTGCTTCCTCCCTGCTGGTTCTTTCGAATTCGATCTCTCCCGTCCTGCAGAAGCTGGCGTATTCGTCGCTTGCCGACGCCAATGATCTCGCCCGCCTCCTTTTGATCGAGCTCGAAATATTCGGTCGCGATAAATGCCTCGCGCTCTTTCGGGGTCATCTGCGCGAGCAGCTCCCGAAGCTCGGTAAGGATTTCGGCGGCAGGGGTCGAGGATGGCCTGGAACGAAGGTTTAGCGCGTCAATGAAGTCGTCGCTGTCATCGACACCTTCGCCAGCCGTATCGAAACTGGAAGGCTCGAGCTCTGTCCCATCATGGAGCGCATAATAGTCGACGCGATCGAATACCCGACGCTTGAGCGCGCGGCCGAAGATGTACTCGTAAGCATCCAGGGCATCACTGCGCGAATAGAGCTTATCGAGGAACCACTGACGTATGTCCGCGCGGATATCGTCTCGACGCCGGTTCTTGAAAGTCAGGCCGGCGACACGACGGTCAATCCTGCTCAGAAGCTCCATCACCATGGCATCGTGCGTCCGACTTGCGCCGTTGGGCCAATAATTCCGAATGAAATAGAGCAGGCAAGCGTCAGAGACCTTTGGGGTGCCCGAAATGAGATCCTGCAGTGGTCGCTGCTGCGCCTTGCGGATCTCCTCTTCGAGTTCAGAACGACGGAAGTACGTTTTGCCGCCCTTGCTCTTGCGAGTAAGGGGAACGAGGTCCGCGGGCGCATCGGGCACTCCAGGTTTTTTCACCAACATCCCCCTGATCGGACATCAAGCGCAGAAGCGGCAGCGCAATGTTCTCTTTTTGTTTTGTTTTGCGCCGGATGGTTTCCGGATCGCTCACGGCAATAGAATAAGAGAAATCGAAATTCCGGCGAGTAATCGCGATTCCGACTGACAAGACAAGCTAGGGATTGGGATGACGATCGAGATACGCGACTATCTCGCCAAGCTCATCGAAGAGTTACTGATCATCGCCAAGATCGCGATGCCGCCGGACCTGTTCCTGATCGACCCGCAGGTGAAGCGAGCGCAAGCGTACCTAATCGCACTCGGACGGCCGTCCCCGTCCCGCCCTCCGAACACTGGGGACGCGCTCAGGGAGCTGCTGGGTGAGGTCGAAGACTTGAGGACAGTCGATGCGCGGGGGATGGTGCTCGACTGGGACTTGGTGGATGCCGTGCTCACCGCCCGCGAGCAGGGGCTGCCGCAGGAAGACAGCGCCGCCCTGAATTTCATCGTCAGGGATTGGCTCACGGCCCACGGCTATCTTCCGCATCACGATGCTGATCCGCACTAGGCGCCGGACCTGGTTTGTCGCCACGGCAGCACAAGGCTCTCTCAAAGCCGTCCCCAACCTGGCGGTGGCCATGCCGACCAGTCCGCGCCTAGTGAGTCACAAGCTCCGATGCGGCTTCCGATGCAGCGTCATCTTCATCGACATCATCGACAACCTCGACGGGGCCTTCGAGCAACTCGACATTGCGGAGCTTCCGCTCGATGGCGCGCGTGCGCGTGCCAGCTTCTTCCACGGTCCGTTGTGCTGTCTCGAGTTGCTTGTGAAGCTTATCCCACACGACGCCGTATTTGCGGAACTCGGCCTTGGCCGCACCAAGGACCTGCCAGACTTCGCTGGAGCGCTGCTGGATCGCCAAGGTGCGAAATCCCATTTGCAAGGAGGTCAGCAGTGCCGCGAGCGTCGTCGGGCCGGTCAATGTCACGCGGTAGGTGTTCTGAATCTCCTGAACGAGCCCCCGGCGACGGATCAGCTCGGCGAACAAGCCCTCTGTGGGGAGGAAGCAAACGGCGAAATCAGTGGTGTGAGGCGGATGGATGTACTTCTCGCTGATCAGCTTGGCCTGCAGTCGAACCGCCCTCTCGAGTGCCGCCGCCGCCTTCTCGACCTCCTCGGGATTGCCGGCTTCCTGCGCGCTGACCAGGCGGCTGTAGTCCTCATGCGGGAACTTCGCGTCGATTGGCAGATACATCGGATCGTCGCCGCTGCCAGGAAGTTTGATGGCGAACTCAACCATCTCGTTGGACTCAGGGCGAACCTTCACATTGTGCGCATACTGCTCCGGCGTCAGCATGTCCTCTAGCAAGGTCGAGAGCTGCACCTCTCCCCAGCCGCCGCGCGCTTTTACGTTGACGAGAACGCGCTTCAGGTCTCCGACGCCGGTGGCGAGATTCTGCATCTCGCCAAGGCCGCGGTGAACCTGCTCCAGGCGATCGCTGACGATCTTGAACGACTCGCCCAACCGCGCCTCGAGAGTGTTGTGGAGCTTTTCGTCCACCGTCGCGCGCATCTGCTCGAGCTTGGCCTCATTGTCCTTGCGAAGCTGATCGAGACCGTCCGTCAGCGTCGTGCGGATCGCGTCCTGGCGCTTCTCGTTCGATTCCAGCAATGCGCCGATCTGCGCACGAATTGCTTCCAGTCCCTCGGCCTGGGACGTGCGGGCGTCGACGTGCGATCGCTCGAGACGCTCAGCGGATTCTTTGAGACTGGTGGTCAGCTCTCCCAGCCGCCGGCTCTGGCCGTCGCCGAGGCCATCAAACGCCTGCTTCAGGGAGCCTTCGAGTGCAGTTCTGCCCTCGAGCGCATCCCGCCGCATTTGCGAAAGCTGATCGCCCTGGAGCTGACCAAGACCGGTCAGCCGGATCTCGAGAACCTGCTGGAGCCCGGCGATCGCGTTCTGGAGTTCCTCGCGGCTCAGCCGACCTTCGTCGCGCAGCACCGGTGCCAGGCTGTCGATTACGGGGCCGCGCAGACGCAGGTCATCGAGCACGGCGGTCAAAACGTCCTGGAGCGCTCCCATCCGCATCAAGGCTGCGACCGCGACGATCGCGCTGACGATCGACAGCACCCCAATCATGATCAGCGTAACCAGATTGAGGCCGGAAACCAAATTGCCCATGTCGAACACGCCTATCTCCTTAACTTGCGGCTACATCACAGGACTTCGATCGGTCGGCGAGAACCAAAGCGGTAGTGGCGAAAAGGAGATTTCAAAAGATCTTGGGTCGCGGTCGTAACCATGGTCATCGATCCCAGCGCCAGCATGTGCGGACGCAGACCGATCGCCTTGCGCTACGGGTCATGAATCACCAACGCGTCAGCGACGCGCAGGTGCCAAGGTCGATCGATCTCTAGTCTGGCATGGACTGTTGTGCCCACAAGATTTTCCCATCGGAAACTTTCGGTGAGCTTTGTACCAGAAGGCCGTTTGTCTTCCGGAACGCCGATTTGCTCGACGCAGGCTTCGTTGACACATCGAGACTGAGTATGATGGTGGCGACAGCAAAGCCCGGCTAGTAAACCGCGACCTGTCGCCACGGCTCCGCCGGGACGGCGCGCCGCACGGCGAGCGGCTCGTGGCAACTTGCGAACGTCGGGATTTGGCGCAAAACCGACCTTTGGGGCTCGATACGCACCTCCACCAGCATCTCGCGAGCCTTGCAGCCCTGCGCTTGGAAATTCTGTCTGACCACACGCGTATCGTCGAGGCGATTGAGCGGCACGACCCCGCGGCAGCGCGACAAGCCATGATCCGGCATCTGAACTATGTGCGCCGGGCGATGCTGGAAGCATGGGACTGAGTCTGCTGCGCATGCGAGCCGGGCCGGACATAGTCGTCAACGCCGAATCCGAGAAATCAAGTTCCTTCATCGGTCACGCCCCGCCAAGCGCCTTAGCAATAAGCGCCATCGGCCGGCTCGACTGCCAGGCCCGACTTGGCGATGCCGATTGTCGAAAGCGGCCCGCCGATGGTCGTCAGGATCAGCGTAAAGAACAGCGCCGTGAGGTAGGTCACCGGGATCTGCGTGCCGCTCCAGGTTGCGAACATCGACAGCGTCACCGCAATGAACAGGAAGACAAGCCTCAACATTGGTGAGCCCGAAGAGATTCGAACGTGCGCAAATTCGCCCTCCGGATGCTGCCCTTGAAACCGAATTGTGCATCATGCACATTCGAAAACGAGCCGATTCAGCGAAAGTGCCGGTTTCCGGGAACTCCCGGAGAGTCCCTTTCTCTCCGCCACCTATTCTGTTGATTTCACTAGGGAACTCGGCGCGGACGATATTGGATCGTCCTTTCCGCGCGTTAGCCGGGATAAGTACTCGTTCCTCTGCACGCAGAGAACCCCGCCGATACACAGCCTTGAGGGCTCGGCATGATCATCGCAACCACCGCTCCTTCCGGCCGCACTCATCCAGCCGCCGGTGCCCGACCAGCGCGAATGTTACGACTTCGGCCTATTCAGCGACGCCATCGCTCAGGAGGTGGCAAGATCACCCGGACCATCGAGATCCCGCCCTCCCATACTCACTATTTTCACGACTGGGACCTTTGAACGAGGAGGGCCTTTTCAACAACTGTCAAATGGCTAATGTTCCAATTCTTTCCGGAGAGGGGCGTTTAATGCGACTGCTTCTACTATTGGCCTTCAGCCTGTTTGCTTCAGCAATTTCAACCGCAGCCGAACCACCGAAATTACTGAACCGCTTCGTGCCTCAGGATGTGCTCGATGCGGTTGCAGCGGTTGATCCGGACATTCGGGAGAAATCCTGCGTGGCAACCCTCAGCGATCGCCGCGAGCTTGCCGAGCTGACGCCTGAGACGAAGCTGCAGGGGCTCTCCTCCCAGATGTACGACACCAATTACCTGTTGAGGACGATCGACTCCTTTTCCAGTGGCCTGTCGGCCGTCGCAGCATCAGCATTGGTGCGTGACAACGATGCCGACAAGGACTTCCTGATGAGCTTGCTCAGCCACTGGGCCGACAGCGGCGCCTATGCAAAGACGCGAGACTGTTCGGTTCAGCCGGGGAAGACCTGCGGCAACGAATGGGTGAGCAAGCGCGGAACCGAACTTACACCGCTAAAGGATTTTCAGTCCGTTGAGGAACGCCTCGTTCCTGCGGCCTTCGCCTACTATCTTATTTTGGCGGACTATAAACGCCAGGAGCTGGCCGCCGAGCACGCCAAGATCGAAAAGTGGCTCGGCGTCTTCCTCAAGCGCCTGCCGGACACTGGCCGGTCCGCTAAGGCAAAGGTGTTCTTCGGCTTCGGCTTCAACTGGCAGACTTGGGGCTATCCGGTCGCCGACCTCGTGGCCGGTAACGAGAAGAACTTCAAAGCTCGCCTCGCCAACCTCGCCGACAAGCTCGACAAGCTCGTGCTCAACGACGGATCGCTGGACCAGCGAACCATCCGAGGTGCGCGCGGCCTGTGGTATCACTATGCGGCCTTAGAGGAGATGCTATTCGCGCTGGAGATGGAGCGCGCCAACGACGTCGATCTCTATGACAAGTTCAAGGATCGGCTCGACCGGGCTATCGGCATTTTTCTCGACGGCGTGGACGACCTCTCGGCGGGCCGAAACACGACCGACAACCCGGCGCGCATCTACAAATGGGCCAAGGCCGATTTTCATTCCGTCGCCGACCCGCGCGTGCAGCTCTTTGGTCCGGACGAGGGAAACGCCTACGGCGCCTGGGGCAGCTGGATGTATAAGTACCTCTATCGCTTCCCTGACTCGCCAGTTTCGGACCGACTGCGGGCGCTAATCGCAAGCTACGAACACTTGCCCACGCGGGACCAGTCTTCGGGCGTCAATTTGGGCTGTCTCTATCGATTGGCAATTCCGGAACTGGCGCAGCGGGAGGCGTCGGACCATGCGCCGATCAGCGATGCCCAGATCGCGTCGCTGACCGCGGCCATCGGAGCGCCCACACCTGAGATTGCCTCGCTACCGCTGACTTACGACGCGATCTTCTTCTTCAACGGCGGCTCCGAGGATAACAACAAGTACTTCAGCGTGAACATCAGTGGGGCGAAGCTTGGTGACAAGTCCGTGGGCACGATCGGCTTCCAGATACTGACCAACTTCAAGGACAAGTCGTTCTCCCCGAAATCCGTCGATCTCTTTCGCATTGCCATCGATCTTTATGCCCTGCACGATCCGGCCACAAATCCCGCCGAACTGAAAACGTGCAGCAAACTTGCCGTACGCCCGAACGGCGTCAATCTGCACTACGGCGCAGAGAGCACGGACAACGCCTGCGTGTTCCGGGGGATGGGCGAGTCCGACCGGCAAGTCTGGCAGAGTGTTTTGGACGCCTTCCCGAAGCTGCTCGCCGACAATGCAAAAGAGGACGCGGTTGCGGCTGAAATGGCGAAGCTGATCGCGGTCAAGCTCAAGCAGAAGTAGGATATAGACCGAATAGTGACAGCCAGATCGCGTCGTGGCCTGGCTGTCGTTTCCTAGCTGAAGGAACCACGTCTCCACTGTGGCGGCCGAAGCGCTGGGGCGTGAGCCGCGCTAGGGCCGGATGCGAAAGGAGATGGCCAGAATGGCAACCGCCACAGCAACAATCGCCGTGGCTCCGGCCCAGAACCCCGCCGACACACAGCCGAGCGCAATCAGCAGCAGAAAGATCGTCGCCACCCACCAGTTCTGGCGCCGGCCCGGGGCACTATCATCAAGGTCATCCCGCCGCATAGCTGAACTTAGGGCTGCCGCGGTGGGCGGGCGATAGCCCACATGGGTCATCCCTCGAATGTGGGCGGCATTTGAAATGATAGGATGAGCGTCGCCACATCCATCGGTCCTACCACGCAGCCGCCCCTTAACGATCATGCCGGCGAGCGGAAGCCGCCTCGGCGCGGCGGAACGCCGAAGGATTGGGCGGTGCGTTCCCCGGATGGCACCGAGTATCGATTCCGCAACCTCGCTTTGTTTCTTCGGGAGCATGCGAGCCTGTTCAGGCCCGATGACCTGGTGCCACTTTCGAAATCGACGAGCGGCCCGTCACGGGCGGTCCTGGGATTGTCCAGATTACGCCCCGACCATCGCAGAGCGGTCCGACAGTGGCGCGGCTGGACATGGGCGGACCCGGTCCCGCCCCGGCCGGTGCCCCGGCGCGCG
>JAEWCE010000380.1 GCA_023390785.1 Pseudomonadota bacterium | reverse complement strand
GAGTGTGAACGGCAACGGAGACGCCCCGCCCCGGCCCCCTACGACACCCCCTCCTGCGTCTCGCGCACGAGCTGCTCGACCACGGCCCGCGTCGTGCCGCCCTGCGCGAAGGTCTTCAACTGCCGGTCGGCGCTCGAGCCGCCCTCCAGGATCTTGTAGGCGTACTCGATCTCCTTCCGCGTGCCGAGTTCGTCGATCACGTCGCGGAGGAACCAGTCGATCATCTCGTGGATGAGTTCGCGGACCGGCAACTCCTTCTGCTTGCCGAGGTCGATGAGCTTCCCGTCGAGCCCGTAGCGGACCGCGCGCCACTTGTTCTCCTCGAGCAGCTCCGCGGGGTAGACGCGGAAGGTCATGTTGTCGCGCCGCAGCTTCCAGAGCTTCGCGATGATCGCCTGGAAGATCGCCGCGATGCATACCGCCTCGTCCACCTTCGTGCAGACGTCGCAGATGCGGAACTCGAGGGTGGGGTAGCGGTGGTTGGGCCGCACGTCGTACCAGATCTTCGAGCCGTCGGGGATGCAGTTGGTCCGCACCATCGTCTCGTCCATCGCCTCGTACTCCTCCCAGGTGGTGAACCGCGGCGGGATGCCGGACCGGGGGAAGTGGCGGAAGATGATCGACCGGTAGCTCTTGAGGCCGGTGTTGCGGCCGGTCCAGAACGGCGAACTGGTGCTGAGGCAGAGCACGTGCGGCACGAAGTAGCGGGCGACGTTCATCGCGTCGATGAGGAAGTCGCGGTCCTCGATCCCGATGTGGACGTGCGTGCCGAAGATGAGCAGTTGCCGGGCGAGGTCCTGCATGTCGTTCTGCACGCCGAGGTAGCGCTCGAAGGGCGTGATCTCCTGCTTCTCCCAGTTGGAGAACGGGTGCGTGCCGGCCGCGGCGATGCAGAGCCCGTGGCGGGCGGCTAGCCCCGAGATGCACTGCCGGAGCTTCACCAGCTCGTTCCGCGCGTCGGCGGGGGTCTGGCAGATCTCGGTGCCCACCTCCACCATCGACTGGTGCAGCTCGGCCTTGATCTGCTCCCGGAGGATCAGCTTCCCCTCGTCGAGGATCTGCGTGATGTACGACCGCAGCTCGCCCGTGGCGGGGTCGATGATCTGGTACTCCTCCTCGATGCCGATGGTCAGCGACGGGGCTTTCATTGGAGTTCCCGAGTTCTAAAGTTCCAGGTTCCAAGTTATAGAGAGGTTCGCCTGTTGTAACTGGGAGCCCGGGACTTTGGAACTCGGGAACTGTTGGTTACCGTTGTTCCACCAGGAACGTCGGGACGGTGGAGCCGCCGCCGGCGGTGACGTTCACGAGCGCTTCCGTGGAGATGCGGGTGAGGCAGCCGTGCATGAACGCCCCGAACGCGACGTAGGGGTTCGTGTCGAGCATCCGGTCGAGGACGCGGAGCGCGTTGTTCTCGAAGCCCGGGTACGCCTCGTAAGGAACCTTCACCTTCCGTTGCACCACGTGGGGCGAGCCGAGCGCGGTCTGGATCGCGTCGTCCCAGGCTCGCTGGTCCACTGTCCAGCCGAGGACGATTCCCTTGCCGCCGTAGTCGTCGTTGGGCTTCAGAACGAGTTGATCCTTGTTCTGCGACGCCCACGGAATCAGGTCGATTTCGTCGCTGTCGAAGACGGTCTTCCGCGGCTCCATCACGCGGGTCCAGGGGATGTGCCTGGCAATCGCGGCCTGCTGATCGGGCGTGAACATCGCCGCGTTCCGCTCGTCGGACAGCACCGCGAGCGACGCCTTCTTGAACAGGATCTTGCAGCGGAACGAGTTCACCATGCACACCGCCCGGTCGCGCACCGCCTGCACCACGGGGTGCTCCATCCCGCCGCGTTCAATAAGTTCGCCGATCAGCACGCGCTTGTAGATGAGCGTGATGTGGAAGTCGCCGGCCATCAGCTTGCCGTCGCGGTACTCCACGTCGCGCGGGTCGACGATGCGGGCCTCGATCCCCATCGACCGGAAGTAGTCGTAGAAGATCACGAACTCGCTGAACGTCGGCACCTCGCGCCAGTCGAGGATCGCGATCCGCGGCGCGTCCGACGTGTTCCCCTGCCAGTGCCGGAAGCTGTCGAGGAGCGCGTGCATCACGCCGGGCTTGGCCGGAATGGGCCAGACGTTGAACCGGCGCTGGAACTCCTGGAAGGCCGGCAGTCCGTAGAAGAGTTCCGCCAGCGCGTCGGAGTAACCGGCCCCGGCGGGGGTCTCCGAGTTGTACTCGGTGAAGAGGATCTCGTCTTCGGAGGCGAAGAACGTGTCGAAGCGGCTCGTCGGGCTGGGGTCGGGGTAGCCCGGGTCGACGGCGAGGAGTTCGTTCTCCCACTCCAGCATCCGGAACTGAGCGCGGAAGCCCGGCTCGGCCAGCGCGCGGTCGTAGGCCGCCTGGAACGCGGGGAGCAGCGAGTTCACCGTCCCGTGGAGGCGGCGGTACTGCGCGAGCGTGAGGAACCGCGGGCGCAGCACCGTGCAGACCGGCCGCTCGCCGAAGACGAGCCCGCGGAGTTGCTGCGACTTCTCCAGTGCGGCTTGCGAGTCGGCCGCCAGCGTTCCGCCGGAGGCGAGGAGGTCGTGGTAGGCCGTGATCGCGTCCGCGGACATCGCGCTCTCCAAAACGATGGCCACAAAAAGGCACAAGGGGCACAAAAGAAGACAAAAGAGAACAGAGCCGCAGAGAACATAGAGGGAAGACAATGGCGAAGGAAGTGGACTTGATCTGAACTCAATTCTCTTCTCTGCCTTCTGTCTTCTTTTGTGCCCCCTGTGCCTTTTTGTGGCCACTCCTCCTGCCTGGCTAGAACAGCTTACTCCACCGCAACTCCGCCAACTGCGGCCGCGGGTTGAGCGCGCGGTCGATGACCAGGTCCGCCATCTCCTTCACCACCCACCCGAAGTACGCGGGGGTGAGCGAGTTGATGTCCATGTCGGGCGCGGGGTTCATGAAGTCGATGGCGTAGGGGACGCCATCGCGGATGGCCCACTCCACCGTGTTCATCTCGTAGCCGAGCGCCTGCACCAGCTTCAGCGAGTCGTCGATCACTCGCTGCTTCAACTTCGGGGGGAGGTAGCTCTCGTCCGGGATGTACTTGCGGTTGTTCGTGTCGTAGGGCATCGGCAGCACGCGGTCGCCGCCGAGGCACATGCACCGCACGTACTGGTCCCACTTGATGAACTCCTGGGCGATCATCGTCAAGAGTCCCGAGCCGTCGTAGTAGCGGATCAGCTCCTCAACCGAGTGGCAGACGTAGACGCCGCGCCAGCCCCCGCCGTGCGCGTCCTTGAGAATGCACGGCAGCCCGACGTAGTCCACCACCGCCTGCCAGTTCAGCGGGTACTCGAGGTTCCGCAGGCTCTCGGTCTTCACGATCCCCGGCACGTAGTCCTTGTTCGGCAGCGCGACCGTCTTGGGGTGCGCGAGGCCGAGCTTCGCGCAGAGCGAGGCGCCGAAGAACTTGTCGTCCGCGGTCCACATGAACGGGTTGTTGATGACCGTCGCGCCCTCCAGCACCGCGTGCTTGAGGTACGTGCGGTAGTAGGGCACCTCGTGCGAGATTCGGTCGACCAGCACGGTGTAGGGGACGCGCTCGTCCATCCGCGTGCCGCCGAGCTTGACGAACTCCGCGGCGACGCCCGCCCCGCGCCGGTTCACCTCCTCGATGAACCGCGGCGGGAACGACCACTCGCGCCCGACGATGACGCCGACTTTTTTCACGTCATTGGTCCATAGTCCATGGTCCATAGTCCATGGTCAGGGGTTTGTTGCTCCGCCTGCCCGCGCCGGAAGTCAGGTCGGTAAGGGAACGGCCCAGAACCATGGCCTATGGACCATGGACTATGGACCAATGAATCAGTCGTGCCCCCCGATGTACATCCGCACCATGTCGTGCCAGACCCACCACTCGTGGGCGAAGCCGTCCCACTCGCGCAGGGCGTTGCCGATTCCCTTGCCCCAGAGTTTGCCGGAGAGCTCGCGGTTCTGGTGCAGGAGGCGGTCGTCGCGGCCGACGGCGAGGATGATGTCCTGCCGGCGGAGGCAGTCGAGCCGCCAGGGGTCGTGCTCGTTGGGGATGAAGTCCACCGGGTTCTGGTAGTAAACCGTTTCGTTGTGGAACCCGCCCAGGAACATCTTGATGTCGGTCAGCCCGCTGAGGCTGAGGACGCGGTTCACCTGGTCGGGGAAGCGCAGCCCCATCGAGAGCGCGTGGAAGGCGCCGAAGCTCGCGCCGGTGAAGATGGTGTAGGGGTGGCCGTTGCGCCACCGCGCCCACGGCAGCACCTCGTTCATGACGTAGTGCGTGTACTGCTCGTGGCGCCAGGCCCGCGCGCCGGGGTGGGCGTGGTAGGCGTACCAGCTCTCGTGGTCGACTCCGTCCACGCAAACCAGGTGGAGCCAGCCGCTACTGATCGCGTGGCCGAGCGCGCCGACCATCCCGCGCTCCTCCCACTCGAAGAAGCGTGACCGCGACGTGGGGAACACGACGACGCGCGCCCCGCCGTGCCCGAATTCGAGCAACTCCATGTCGCGGTGAAGCGACGGACTCCACCAGCGGTGATACTCGCGGCGCATGGGCGGCCGGATCGCAGGATCGTGTGTGACGAGAGGCGGTTTACACGAAATATGCGAAGAGTCGGACGAATCGGCAACGGAGCGGACGGGGAAAGGCGCAGTCAATCGGAAACG
>JAEWCE010000378.1 GCA_023390785.1 Pseudomonadota bacterium | reverse complement strand
GCGGTCGGCCGTGACCAGCGCGGCCGGCAGATGACCACCCACATTGTGCCGCAGCCACTCCACCGCATCGAGCCCCGATGTCTGGTCGAGATGGTAGTCCATCAGCACCAGGTCCGGCAACCAGCCGACGAGGATCTGGTCGCGATCGATGTCACGCAGCGAGCGCGCCGAGCGCACGTCGCAGCCCCAGCCGCGCAGCAGGCCTTCCATCGCGTCGAGCACCGCTCGCTCGTTGTCGACGCACAGGATGCGCAGCCCGGTGAGGCTCGCCGCCTCGCCCGCGCGCTCCCCCTCACCCGCCTCCGGCCGGTCGATCTTGCCGCGCGGCAGGTACAGCGAAAAGCGCGAGCCCTTGCCCTCGACGCTCTGCAGGTCGAGCGTCAGCCCCATCGCCGCCACCAGCCGCTCGACGATGGACAGCCCCAGCCCCAGCCCCTGCGCCATCCGCGCGCCTTGCTCCAGCCGCGAAAACTCCGCGAACAACAACTGATGCTGCTCGCGCGAGAAGCCGATGCCGGTGTCGACCACGTCGAGACGCACCCGGCTGCCGCGGCGCCGGCAGCCGACGAGCACCTGCCCGCCGGGCCGGGTGTATTTGATGGCATTGGAGACGAGGTTCTGCACGATCCGGCCGACCAGCGCCCGGTCGGCATTGACCACCGCGCCGGAGTCGACGAGGCGGAGACGCACCGACTTCTCCTCCGCCAGGGGAGCGAACTCGACCCCTGCCTTGCGGATCAGATCGCGAATCTGGAACGGCGCCGCGACCGGCCGGAGGGCTCCGGAATCGATGCGCGACATGTCGAGCAGGGCCGACATGATTTCTTCCACAGCATTTAGCGAAGCCTCGATCGAGTGGGCGAGCCCCCTCGTCTCCCCCTCGTTCGCGCGCTCGATCAGGGTGGCCGTATAGAGCCGCGCGGGGTTGAGCGGCGGCAGCAGATCGTGGCTGGCGGCGGCCAGGAACCGGGTCTTGTCGCGGTTGGCGGCGTCGGCCTTTTTGCGGGCGCTCTCGAGCTCGGAATTGACCCTCAGCAGGGTCGCCGTGCGCTCGGCCACCCTCCCCTCGAGGGTGGCGTTGGCGCGCTCCAGCGCGGCCTCCGCATCCATTCTCTTGGTCACGTCGGAGAAGCTGACCACGAGCCCGCCATCGGGCAGTCGAGCGGAGTGAAACTCGAGCGTTTGTCCTTGTTTTCCAAGGCGTTGCGAGACCGAGCGCGGTGCGCCGGTGAGCGTTTCCACACGCTCCGCGGCGAGCCGCGCCGGGTCGCCGGCGCCGAGATCGCCACGCTTGCCGATGTAGAGCGCGATATCATAGAGCGCGGTTCCAGACACCACCAGCCGGGCGGGCAGGTCGAGCAGCTCGCGATAGCGCTGATTGGACACCACCAGGTGCAGATCGGCGTCGAACACGGCCAGCCCTTCGGGGATGAAGTCGACCGCCCGGGTGAGGCTGATGTCGGCGGCTTGCTCGGGGTCCATGATCCTGTTCCAGTCGTCCGCCGGTCGACATTCTAGAGCGGCGGTGGGACGACTATCGTTCGCCACCGCCCGCCGGGCAAGTTGACACTAAGTCGGACCATTGCTTTCCGCCGCGCTTTGCGTGATTCTCCGCGCAATGCGAATCTCTTGATTTGCAGGGTGCCGCCGGGAGGGTCGGCGACGCCAGTGAGTGGACAGACCGCAGAGGGTCCAGTGTCGCCGTTCGAGTTCCAGGACTTCGCTATTGAGGGCAATGCCCCCGACATCGCCAGCGACGGCGGCGTCGTGGTGGCATCGAGCGTCATCGTCACCTCCCTCGTCGATGAGCTCCGGCTGCTCGTGGCCAGTCTTCTGCACGGACAGCACGATGCCTCCGACCTGTTTGTCGTGGGCAAACCGAACAGCGTTGCAGTGCCGCTTTTTGCCTCCGCGAGGCAGGCGGACAGCGGCGCTTAATATCGGTTTGTTCATCAATGCCGTAGTAGAGTTCGCCATTGTCGCCTTTGGGTTGTTCCTCGTCGTCAAAGGCACCAATGCGATTAGGAATGATCAAGCCGCGGCTCGCCCGCTCATCTAACAGCCAACAAAGGAAGAACGTCTCTTGACCGATACCCGTGACACCAAGTCGATGCCGATGGCCGCCGCGAAGGCTCCGTCGAAGTCTGCCAAACCGGCCGCTCGGAAAACCGCTGCGAAGCCCGCCACTGCTGCGAAGGCTCCGGTGAAGAAGGCCGCTGCGAAGAAGGCCCCGGCCAAGAAGGCCGCCGCCAACAAGGCCCCAGCCAAGAAAGCCGCCGCCAAGAAGGCTCCGGCCAAGAAGGCGCCGGCCAAGAAGGCCGCTGCCCGCAAGGCCGCGGCTCCGAAGGCTCCCGCCAAGAAGGCGCCGGCCAAGAAGGCCGCTGCCAAGAAGGCGCCGGCCAGGAAAGCCGCCAAGAAGTAAGTTCTACTTCGGCCGCGAGGCCGACCGGGGACTTTGCAAGAGGGCCAGCATCCGTGGGTGCTGGCCCTCTTTCGTTGTCGGGTTTGCAGGATTGTTGTCTCGTTGTCGTTGACATCTCGCCGCGTATAGGAATATATACCTAACAATAAGTACTCAGTCCTACGGAAGCCTCCGCTCGGCGCGCATCTCTGCTTAGCGCAAACTCCGGGCATGATTCATCCGTAGCCGGCGGCACAGGACGGACCTGCAGCATCGCCCGCAATTGCCGCGGACCGATCTCGGGGCGTTTCTCCGACTGTGCGCCGGTCGTGTTTGACGACCACGCCTTTTCTTGAGGACGTTCATGCCCGACGAGATCTTCTACCGCTCCTTTCTCAATCGCGACCGCCTCGTCCACGTCTGCGACCCCGACCTCGCCACCTGCGAGCAATTGAGCCTGCTGTTCCGGCTCGAGGGCTTCCAGACGATGTTCTCGATCAACCTCGGCGGCTTTCTCGCCTCGCTCGAGCGTCGACGGCCGGACGTGGTGATCGCCAATTTCGACCTTGGCGCCGACTCGGGGCTGGCGCTGCTGAGGCATGTCAAAGCCATGCGCGCGGGCACGCCGGTGTTCATGCTCGAGAACGCGCCGATGGTCGACGCCGCGGTACAGGCGATGAAGATCGGCGCTTCCGACGTGGTCACCCGGCCCATCGACACCGAGCACCTGGTGCGCATCGTGCGCGACGCACTGCGCCAGGACATCCATGTCGGCGCCGTGCAGGCCGGCGGCCGCTCGGTCGAGGTGCGCGGCTTCGCCCAGCTCACGCCGCGCGAGCGCGAGGTGCTGCAGCTCATCACCAACGGCCAGTCCAACAAGGAGGCGGGGCGCGAGCTCGGCATCTCGCCGCGCACCATCGAGGTGCATCGTGCCCGCGTCATGGAAAAGCTGGGCGCCAGAAACACCGCCGACCTGATGCGCATCGTGTTGACGAGTTGACAGCAGGCAGCACCGGGTGTGTGCTCCACCTCGGCCAGGTGCAGCCCGCCGCTCGCGCCCTTCGGGGATGGTGAATGCACATCGTCTGATCGCGGTTTGACCCATCGGGCAGGCCGTCAGCAATGCGAGCACTGACCTCGAGCGCTTGCCCTGATGAGGATCAGACCATGCATACTTTCCTCGACTCCAAGGCCATGGCCAAGGCGCTGCGCACCGCGCTCGCCGAACGGCAGATCGACATCACCCATTCCGACAGTCTCGAACTGGTTGCCCGCCAGTTCGGGTTCGACGACTGGAACACGCTCGCGGCGCGCATCGAGGCGGGGCGGCCCCGCAAGCTGCCGCAGGGCTGGCACATCCATCACGGCGCCGGGTACCCGTTGTTCGAAGCCGGCGCCGACCCCAATGACCCGGGCAGCGTCACCATCGTTTCGATCAGCAGCCCCGACGTGGTCGGCCAGAATTTCGCGACGCTGATGCAGTCGATCTCGGCCGAGGACTATCGTGGCCAGACGCTCAGGCTCACGGCGGATTTGCGCGGCGAGGATGTTGGCTACGGCGCGTTATGGATGCGCGTCGATCCGAAGGGCGGCGGCAAGTCGCTGCGTTTCGACAACATGCTGACGCGCGAGAAGGACGGCGCCATCAGCGGCCGCTTCGGCTGGACCGAACGGAGCATCGTTCTGGAGGTACCCGATGAAGCCGGCACCATCCACTATGGTCCAATGCTGAAGGGCTCCGGCCAGCTATGGGCCCGCAATCTGCGGCTCGACACGGTGCCCGCGACCACGGCGACCACGGACACGCGCAACTTCCCTCGCCGGCCCACCGGCTTCGGCGATGGTGCGCCGGCCTAGCCGCCGATCGTCGGCAACGTCAGGTCACCGCTGGTCAGCTTGTCGGCGGTGATCTTTTCCTCGGGCCGCTCGTTCGGCAGCTCGAGTTCGGCCCACACGCTCACCAGCGCCTTGGCCAATGTGTCGATCATTGCATCGGTGTGGAGGGGCGTCGGCGTGATGCGCAACCGCTCCGTGCCCTTGGGCACGGTGGGGTAGTTGATCGGCTGGATGTAGATGTTGTGCTTGTCGAGCAGCAGGTCGCTCGCCGCCTTGCACAGCCGTGCGTCGCCCACGATCACCGGCACGATGTGCGTATCCGTCGGCATGACCGGCAGCCCCGCGGCAGTCAGCACGTCCTTGGTCCGTTGCGCCTGTCGCTGCTGCGCCGTCCGCTCGGCGTCGCTCGTCTTGAGATGCTCGATCGAGGTTTTGGCCGCCGCGCACAGCGCCGGGGGCAGGGCGGTGGTGAAGATGAACTCCGGCGCATAGGAACGGACCGCATCGACGATCGCCCGGTTGGCGGCGATGTAGCCACCCATCGTGCCGAACCCCTTGGCCAGGGTGCCCTCGATGATGTCGATGCGATCCATCAACCCTTCACGGTCGGCAATGCCGCCGCCGCGCGGACCGTACATGCCCACGGCATGCACTTCGTCGATGTAGGTCAGCGCCCCGAACTCCTCGGCCAGGTCGCAGATCTCCTTGATCGACGCCACGTCGCCATCCATCGAGTACACCGACTCAAAGCAGATGAGCTTGGGCCGGCCACGCCCCGCGGCCACGAGCAGCTCGCGCAGATGCGCAATGTCGTTGTGGCGGAAGATCTTCTTTTCCATGCCGCTCTGGCGCACACCCTGGATCATCGAGGCATGGTTGAGCTGGTCGGACAGGATGAGGCAGTCGGGCATCAGCCGCCCGATGGTGGAGATTGCGGCCTCGTTGCTGACAAACCCCGAGGTGAACACCAGCGCCGCTTCCTTGCGGTGCAGGTCCGCCAGCGAGCGCTCGAGCTCGACCAGTGGCCGATTGGTGCCCGAGATGTTGCGCGTGCCGCCGGCGCCGACGCCGAGCTTCTCGGCCGCCTCCTGCATGGCCGCAATCACCTTGGGATGCTGCCCCATGCCCAGATAATCGTTGGAGCACCAGATGGTGATCTCCCGCGCATTGTCGGCCTGGTCGCGGTAGATCGCCGCCGGAAACCGGCCGGCCACGCGCTCGATGTCGGCGAATACGCGATAGCGCTTTTCCTGCCGCAGCGTGTCGACGGCGTCCTCGAAAATTCCGCGATAGTCCATGATATGCTCGTAGCCCTGTGACCGGCGCAACGGACCCTATTGGGCTGGGGCGCCGCTTGACATTGGTCAATTCGCCGCGTGCCGGCGTCCTAAGTCCTTGAAGCGGAAGCGCTCCTCAAGTCCAGTCGGACAACGACCGGAGGCATCGGCGGGCCGCGTCCAAAGTCAAACGCCGTGGTGCCGTCGCAACGGCGCGGGCACCCGGTCGGCGTATACTCTATATATTGTGCGTCATCTGGGTAGGGGTTTCCGTGCATCCCCCGTTCCCGGCGCTCATTTTCCATTCAGGAACGCTCGGCTAGATCGCACGCCTCCGGCGGCACCGCCGGGACGACTGATGAGTTTCGGCCACGCCGTTAACATCATCGTTTCGTGCCGGTTGACCGCAACCGGACGGCACGAAATAACACCGTTAACAGGTTGCTAAGGGCGTAGGGGGCCTTCAGTGAAGAGTTTTTCGTCGTCGAGTTTTGCCAGCGACCAGGCCGAGATTCTCGATCTCGCGCTCGCTGCCGTCAAAAAAGACCCGCAAGCACTGTTCACCGACTTTCAGTGGTTCCTCTACGAGGGGCGCGATACGGTCTTCTACACGGCGTTTTCTACGCAGTCCTTCGACCGGGACTCCCTCGACAACCTCGTCGCCGAGATGGTGGCGCTGGCGCCGCAGCTGACGCACGGCTTCTTCGGCGCGCGTCCGGGCCAGCCCTTCCCCAAGCAGTTGCTCGATGCGATCACCTCCATCGACTACGTCGATAGCTTCGACGGCTACCCCGACAAATGGCTGGGCAAGTCGGCCGACATCTTCGAGCGCGACGACCTGCCGCTGTTCCGCGTGCAGATCGCGGTGCGCAAGGGCGGCCCCGACGCCGAGGGCCGTGCCTCGATCATCCAGGTGCGCTCGTCGCATGCGCTGCTCGAAGGCTCCGACTCGGCTCTGCTCACCCGCTCGCAATCGGCGGCGCATGGCGTCATGTCCGACAAGAGCAACAAGATCGGTTGGTGGGCGCGCGTGGTCGGCACGCTGAGCGCCTGGTCGATGACGCTGACCTATGTGGTGCTCGGCCTCTTGCTGGCGCCCAAGGACAAGCCGTTCGGCTTCAAGACCCTGGCCATCTCGCGCCACCGCCTGCGCGCCGTCGCCAACAAGCTCGGCGTGCGTCAGCGCTCGCTCTATTTCGCCCTCGTCACCTATGCGCTCAATGGCGACGGCAAGCAGAAGCATATGAATGACAAGGTGATCGGCGCCGCCTACACCATGCTCGACACCAACCGGCACGAGGCCGACGACGATTTCTTCCGCGTCCGCGCCCTGCAGGCGAGCTTCAAATGGTCCGAGGATTTCGTCCAGTACGTCCGCAACATCGACGACACCATCGGCCATATCGAAAAGAAAGACATCACCAAGTTCCAGGTGATGATGAATACGATGTTCCGTACCCTGCGGTCGCTCAACCGGCTCGCCTCGTGGCTGCCGGGCCGCCGCTTCTGGCGCTTTTCGGCCGGCATCAAGATCACCCTGACGCTGGTGCCCCCGCACCGCACCTATGGCCCCATGACCAACGGCATGGTGGAGCCGATCTATTGCGGCGCCTGGCACAACAGCATGAACATCTGCACCTTCTGCCCCGGTCGCGACTACGTCACCCTGAACTTCGCCATTGAGGAGCGGCTGATCCCCATGGTCGACCGCATCAGCGCGCTGCTCGACAAGGTGGAAGCCATGCCGGTGCCACCCTCCGGCCGCAGCGTTGTCGAGGCCGACGAGGCCTGACGCAAACGCCCATGAAGTCGGACGCCCGCCGGCACTTCCGGCGGGCGTTTTCGTTTGCGAGTCACCCTGCGTGCGGCTAAGTCACGCCAAACCCGAAGGAGCCCGCCATGCCGTCCAGCTTCGCCATCTATCCGAGCCTCGAGGGCATGCCCGTTGTCGTCTCCGGCGGCGCCTCGGGCATTGGCGAGGCCATCGTCCGCGCCTTCGCCGCGCAGGGCTGCAAGGTCGGCTGCGTCGACCTCATGGCCGATCGCGGCAAGGCGCTGGCCGCCGAGCTCAACGCTGCCGGCCACACGGTCAAATTCGCCGCGACCGACATCACCGACACCGACGCCTACCAGGCGACCATCCGCGACTTCGAGGCGGCCCATGGCCCCGCGCTGGCCCTGGTCAACAACGCCGCCAACGATCGCCGCATGGAGTGGGACAGCGTCACCCCGGAGCAGTGGGACTGGTCGATCGGCGTCAACCTCAAGCACTCATTCTTTGCGGCTCAGGCCGTGGTGCCCGGCATGATCGAGGCGGGGAAGGGCTCGATCATCAATTTCGGCTCGCTGAGCTGGATGATCATGCTCGGCAATCTGCCGGCCTACACCGCCGCCAAGGCCGCCATGCACGGCATGTCGCGCTCGCTGGCGCGCGACTGGGGCCAGCACGGCATCCGCGTCAACACCCTGGTTCCCGGCTGGATCATGACCGAAAAGCAGCTCACCACCATCGTCGGTGACGCCGAAAACCGGATGATCGACGCCGGCCAGGCGCTCCGCGGCCGCGTCTATCCGGCCGATGTGGCCCGCATGGCCCTATTCCTTGCCGCCGACGACAGCCAGATGATTTCCGCCCAGGATTTCATCGTCGACGGTGGCTGGGCGCATTGACGGAAATCGCTGCGCAGACCCTTGTTCCAATCACCGTGCTGCCGCATTCTCTGGGCAGGAGAGGCGGACTTTTTCCGAGGGAACACCGATGAAATCTTCGATCGTTGTTGCGGGGCTGGCAGCCTTGTCGCTGAGTGCCTGCACCACCATGAACGCCTATACCGGCGACACCCAGCTATCGAAGACGGCCGGAGGCGCCATGATCGGCGCTGGCACCGGCGCTGTCGTCGGGGCCTTTGCGGGCGCCGCCACCGGCAATGATCCGCGTATCGCCGCACTGATCGGTGCCGGCCTGGGGGGCCTCACCGGCGCCGCCGTGGGTCACTACATGGACCAGCAGGAAGCCGAGCTGCGCGCCCAGTTGCAGTCGACCGGCGTGTCGGTTACCCGCGTCGGCAATCAGATCATCCTCAACATGCCGTCCAACATCACGTTCCAGACGGATTCCGCAACGGTCAATACCGCCTTCAACGACACGCTGGTGTCGGTCGGCCTCGTGCTGAAGAAGTTCAACAAGACCATCGTCGATGTCACCGGCCATACAGACAACACCGGTTCGGACGCGCACAACCAGGATCTGTCGCAGCGCCGCGCTGTGGCGGTCGCCACCATCCTCGCCAACCAGGGCGTCGACCAGCGCCGCTTCTATATCGAGGGCAAGGGCGAGAGCGACCCGATCGCCTCCAACGCCACCGAGAGCGGCCGTTCGCAGAACCGCCGCGTCGAAATCCAGATCTCGCCCCTGACGCAGGGCTGATCGGTCCCTTCGTGCAGGAAGGCCCGGCTTGCTGCCGGGCCTTCTGCATTTCTGTAGTGCCGTTCTACGAGACCGGAACTGGCACGTTGGTTTGTGGGGCCGTGATCGGCGTGCCGGGCACCACGTCGGTTTGCCGGTTGCCGCTCAGCAACTGCCCGATCAACAGCAGCGCCACCACCGCCAGCAGCGCCACCAGCCCGATCCGCCACCAGCTCGCGGGAGTCACCAGTCCGGTGCTCTGCGCCGCCTCGGTCTCGAGCTTCAGCTCCTCGTCGGCAGCGGGATGCGGCTTACTGGTCGTCGCCATAGATATCTCCCGCAAGCGAGGTCTCGGGCCGGGTGCCGTCCTGCACCTCCTGGCGAATTTCGGCGATCGCGGCGTCGATCTCGTCCGGGCTGTAGCCGAGGTGGTCGGGATTGGCCTCTCGACCAGTCACTTCGCCCTTGAGTTCGTTGAGCATTTCGATCTTCTCGCGCGCGGTGAACAGTGGGTTGTGGGCGATCTGCATTGGCGAGGTCTTCGCCGCGTCGCGTTCGGCAGGATCGAGAGCCATGTGCGCCTCCGGGTAACGTCGGAGTAAAACGGGCGGCGGCCAACGGCGGTTCCCTGAAAGCTCCCGTCAGCGCCCGTTCAGCCGGCCGGCGCGAGGCTACGCGGTATGAACCCCACACGGAGACCACAAATGCTCAAGCTCTCGCTCAGCCTCATCCTCGTCGCCGGCCTCGCCGCCGCGACGCCCAGCCTCGCCGACAGCAAGGCCGGCGACGGCGCCATCGGCCGCGGCTGCACGCTCAATCCGTTCAACCACACCATGCGCTGCATCGACTTCGATCACTGCACCACCGACAAGAACGGCAACAAGACCTGCCCGACCACGGTCACGCCGACCCGCGCCACCCTCGCCGAGAGCAAGGGCAAGACGGGCAGCAAGGGCAAGCCCCAGACCCAGGACTACCTGGTGGTGACGCTCAAGGACGCCGCGATCAGCAGCTACTAGGTATTGACCACGATCGGCGTGCCCACCGGGCAGCGGCCGTAAAGATCGATGATATCGTGGAACAGCAGGCGCACGCAGCCCGACGAGACCGCCTGGCCGATGCTCCACACCTCCAGCGTACCGTGCAGGCGGTACAGCGTATCGCGGCCGTCCTGGTAGATGTACATGGCGCGTGCACCGAGCGGATTGGTGAGGCCGGCGGCATGCCGTTGGCATATTGCGCCGTTTCGGGCTGCCGAATCTGCATCTCCTTGGGCGGCGTCCAGGTCGGCCACTCCGCCTTCCGCCCGACCTTGGCCTTGCCCGACCAGGCGAAGCCTTCGCGCCCGATGCCGACGCCATAGCGAATCGCCTGGCCGCCTTCCTGCACCAGGTACAGATGCCGCTCGGACGTGTTGACCACGATGGTGCCCGGCCGCTCGCCCGTCGGATCCGGCACTTCGGTGCGGAACATGTTGGGGTCGAGCTTGGTCAGGTCGATGGCCGGCACCGGGAACTTCTCGTTCGGCAGCGGCCCGTACATGCTGAGGTAATATTGCGAGAATTGCGGTGTCTCGACCGACCTCATCCGCTGTGTGGCGCATCCCGCCAGGGACAGGGCGGCAAGGCTTGCACCGCCGGCCAGAAAGCTGCGGCGGGAGGGAGCGAGAACGGCTGCGGTCATAGAGTCAACTCTGTCGATACTGGAATGCCCAAGGCCGAAACTCGCCGACGGGCTTATGAGTTCCCTAACCCTGTCAGCGTTAACGCCGGCAAAACATCACATCACGTTCGGGTTATGTGAACTCCCTCCCACCGCGGCGGGGGCGTCGCCGCTCCACCAATCCTTAACACCTGTCGGTCAGCTTCGGCGGGGCGTGCCCTGGGGCCGCAACGAGTCGCGGGGTCGCTGGGGGCAGGCTCAGATGCAGACGCAGGGGGTGCCCGCAACCGGGGCACAGGCATCGGCCGCCGTGTCCATGCAGCTTTCAGTTGTCTCGCCCTGCTTCAACGAAGAGGCAGGGGTCGGCGAGTTCTATCGCCGCGTCGCCGCCGCTGTTGCCGGGGTCGATCCCGGCCACTACGAAATCATCCTTGTCGACGACGGCTCGACCGACGCCACGTGGGACCGCATCCGCGAGCTGGCGGCCGCCGATCCGCATGTGGTGGCGATCAAGCTCTCCCGCAACTATGGGCATCAGGCGGCGCTGACCGCCGGACTTGCGGCCGCCACCGGCGCTCTGGTCTTCGTCCTCGATTCCGATCTGCAGGATCCGCCCGAACTGCTCGGACCGATGCGCGATCTGCTGCGTGCTGAAAAGGCCGAAGTGGTTTATGGCCGCCGCCGTTCGCGCAAGGGCGAAACGGCGTTCAAGCGTTTGACCGCAGCCGGCTTCTACCGCCTGCTCGATGCCATGACCGACACCAGAATTCCGCTCGACACCGGCGATTTCCGCCTGATGACTCGGCGCATGGCCGAGGTACTGACGGCCATGCCCGAGCGTGATCGCTTCATC
>JAEWCE010000368.1 GCA_023390785.1 Pseudomonadota bacterium | reverse complement strand
GCCCTACGATGAGCTTGCCCACCAGATCGGCGAGGCCGCCTACCGGGTCACCGATGCACAGGTGGCTGCGGTGCGGGCGCTGGCGGGGACCGACCGTGCCGCGTTCGAGTTGGTCGCCGCGGCGGCCGTCGGCGCCGCCCTGAAGCGTTGGAAAGCCGGACAGGCCGCCATCGACGAGGCCAGCGGCGCATGAGACTGCCGGAAATCGACCGCGGCGACAGCCTCGGCAATCGCCTGCTGATCAGCTTCATCTCGCTCGTCGCCGGCATGCGCCTGCCCGACGCCGCCCGCGTGGCCTTCTACCATCGCGATTTCCTCGGCGTCCTCGGCGAGTGGACGCAGGCGACGATGCGCGGCCCCAGTCCCTGGAGCGTCGGCGAGCGTGAGCTCATGGCCGCGCTGGTGGCGAAGTGGAATTCCTGCGCCTTCTGCGTCGGCGCGCACCGGGCAACCTCGGCACGTGGCCTGTCACAGGCCACCGTCGACGCGGCGCTGGCGGACTATCACACGGCGCCGCTGCCATTGGGGCTGATCGCCACGCTGTCCTTTCTCGAGAAGCTGACCCGCACTCCCGACGACGTCACCGCTGCCGATGCTGCCCTCGTGCTGCAGGCCGGCGTTACGCCGGAGGCACTGACCGACGCCGTCGCCGTCGCGACGCTGTTTGCCGTCGTCACCCGCCACGCCGACGCCCTCCAATTCGCGCTTCCCAGCGAGGCGGAATTCGACAAGGCAGCCACGATGCTGCTCAAACGCGGTTATGCCTGAAAAGCAAGGCATCCGCCGCGCGGTATTATCATACCGAAAAGTCAAGTGACTGATTTCACAATGGAAATCATCACCACTTGACGAGGCAGGAATCCCTGCTACACACGCGCCACCAAAACCGGCGGACCCCCGCCAGATTCAAGGAAATTCCGATGTCGACTTACACGGCCAAGCCGGGTGACATCACGAAGAAATGGGTGCTGATCGACGCGACCGATTTGGTCGTGGGTCGCCTCGCTTCGATCGTGGCGATGCGCCTGCGCGGCAAGCACCTGCCGACCTTTACGCCCAACATGGACATGGGCGACAACGTCATCGTCATCAACGCCGAGAAGGTGAAGCTGACCGGCAAGAAGCTCGATCAGCGCAAGTTCTTCTGGCACACCGGCTACCCCGGCGGCATCAAGGACCGCACCCAGCGCCAGCTGCTCACCGGCCGCTTCCCCGAGCGCGTGCTCGAGAACGCCGTGCGCCGCATGCTCCCGGGCGGCCCGCTCGGCCGCCAGCAGCTGCGCAACCTGCGCGTCTATGCCGGCGACCAGCACCCGCATGAGGCCCAGTCGCCCGAAAAGGTCGACGTCGCCGCGATGAACTCCAAGAACGTGAGGGCCGATTAATGGCCGAGACCATCAATTCGCTCGAAGACCTCGGCACCACATCGGCGGCGACCGCCCAGCCGGCCGCGCCCGTGCATGTGCAGAAGCTCGACAAGGAAGGCCGCGCCTACGCCACCGGCAAGCGCAAGAACGCCATCGCCCGCGTGTGGGTGAAGCCCGGCAACGGCAAGATCACCGTCAACGGCAAGGACTTCAACCTGTTCTTCGCCCGCCCGGTGCTGCAGATGATCTTGCAGCAGCCGATCGTCGCCGCAGCCCGCAAGGACCAGTACGACGTCGTCGCGACCGTCTCCGGCGGCGGCCTCAGCGGCCAGGCCGGCGCCGTGCGCCACGGCATCAGCCAGGCGCTGACCCACTACGAACCCGAGCTGCGCGCCGTCCTCAAGAAGGGCGGCTTCCTCACCCGCGACAGCCGCGTGGTCGAGCGCAAGAAGTACGGCAAGGCCAAGGCCCGCCGCTCCTTCCAGTTCTCCAAGCGCTAAGCTTCGGATCGATGCTACAAGGGCCGGGAGCGATCCCGGCCTTTTTGTTTGCGCCGGTGAAACCAGTATCGGAGCCCTGCCATGCCCTTCGATCGTGCCGTCGTCTCCACGCCGGGTACCGAACGTATGTTCAGCCTGTTCGGCGAGCCTACCAAGCTCCACGCTACCGCTGCTCAGACCGGCGGCAACATAGGTATCTGGGAATCCGAAATCCCACCGGGCCGTGGCGTCGGCCGGCATCGCCATACCCGCGAGGACGAAGTGTTCTATGTGCTTGCCGGTACCTTTCGCTTCTCTTGCGGCGACGAAGAGCACGTGCTCGGGCAGGGCGGTTGCATTGCCCTGCCGCGCAACGTCTTTCATGCCTGGGTCAACATCGGCGAGACACCTGGCCGCCTGTTGAGCATCGTCACCCCAGGCGGCTTCGAGGAGTTCTTCCTCGCTGCCGAGTCCCGCGGCCTGAAACCGCCGGAGGATGCTGCGGCGCTGGCCGAGCTCGAGGCCAGCTTCGGCGTTCCCGACAGTGCCTTCCTGCCGCTCGTGACCGGCTGATGCTGCGCCATCCCGTCAACCTCGCGCTGCTGGCCGCGCTGGTGCTGGCCACCATCGCCGGCTTCCTGCTGATCCCCGACGGCAAGGCGCTGCCGGTGCATTGGGGACTCGACGGGCATGTCGACGCCACCCTGCCGCGCAACCTCGCCCTCATGCAGATGCCGATCGCCGCCGCGGCCGTGTGGGTGATCGTCGTCCTGATCTCCCGCTTCGGCAATTCCGGGCGCGGCGCCGGCGCGGCAGCCGGCCTGCGCCTGATCCTGCCCGGCCTCACCACTCTGTTCCTGCTGCTGCAACTGGTGATCGTGCTGCTCGGCGCCGGCGTGGCGCTGCCCTTCTTTCAGGCGCACTAAGCTTTTCGCCTTGACGCTAATTAGATAATTATCTAATTAGCATAGCGACGAAAGAAGCTTGTCATGCCGATCAATGCCGTCTTCGAAGCCCTGGCCCACCCGGTTCGCCGCCAGATTCTGGCGCTGCTGCGACAGCGCCCGATGAGTGCGGGCGAGCTGGCCGGCCATTTCGAGATCAGCAAGCCGACGCTCTCGGTGCATTTCGCCAAGCTGAGGGAAGCCGAGCTGGTCGCGGTGGAGCGGCACGGCACAACCCTCATCTATCACCTCAACATGTCCATCCTCGAGGAAGCGCTGTCCGGCTTTCTCGCCTTCAGGGAGCACGACGAATGACCAATCCTGTTGCCGCGACTGCGATCAACGTCCTCCTGACCGCAGCGCTCGCTGCCGCGACGGTCGCCGGCTTTGTCCTGGTGCCTGCCGGCCGCGACCTCCCGGTCCATTGGGGCGTGACCGGCGCCGCCGATGGGTTCCTGCCTCGCGACGTGGCGCTTCTGCTACTGCCGGCGATTGCGGCGCTGGTGCTGGTCGTGCTGCTGTGGTCTCGGAAAGGTGATGCGGCGGCAGGGGGGCGCTACGCCCTGGCAGCCGCGATACCGATGCTGCTCGGCCTCTTTGTCGCGCTGCAGGTCGCCATTGTGATGATCGGCGCCGGGATAGGCGTCGACATGGTTCGGCTCATCGTGCTGGCGCTTGGAATCATGTTCGTGGTGCTCGGCAACGTTCTGCCCAAGACCCAACCCAACCGATTTGCCGGGGTACGCCTGCCGTGGACGCTCGCCGATGCGGCGAACTGGCAGGCGACCAATCGCCTCGCGGGCTGGCTTATGGTGCTCGGCGGCCTGCTGATGGCCGGTACCGCGCTCGCCTCCGGGCGGCCCGAAATCCTGCTGTCGGCCACCGCGGTGGGCGTGATCGCCCCGATCGTCGCTGCGACCTTCTTCAGCTATCGCTTCGCCCGCCGCCGGTGAGCGGACGCGCCGCTTTTCTGCAGCGCATCTAAACAATGGGACGGCGTTTCCCCGCAGCGCCGACCTTTGCAAACGCATGACTCGTTTCATCGGCAGGCGACGATAGAATGTGCGCCAATCGAGCCCCGGCGTTGCGAGTCCGCGGCCGAACATCTCAAGCGAGTGGAAAATGCCTACTGTTGCAGTCCCGGCGTCGCGTCCAGCGAAGCCGCGTCCCCTTTATCTCAATTTCGGCGCGCAGGTCCTGGGCGCCATGGTCGTCGGCCTCGCGCTCGGCTACATCGCCCGCACCATGGGCCCCGATGCCGCCGGCAACGCCAACTGGCTTACCCAGACCCTGCAGACCGTCGGCTCCATCTTCGTGACACTGCTGCGCGCCCTGGTGCCGCCGCTGATCGTCACCGCCATCATCGCCTCGATCGCCAACCTCCGGCAGCTCGAGAACGCCGCCAGGCTCGTCTGGCAGACGCTGCTCTGGTTCGCCATCACCGCCCTCATCGCCGTGCTGATCGGCATCGGTCTCGGCCTCATCATCCAGCCGGGCGTCCATACAGGCGTTACCCAGGCCGCGGCGCATGCCCCCGGCTCGAGCGGCGGCTGGCTCGACTTCCTCAAGGGCCTCGTCCCTTCCAACATCTTCGGCCTGCAGGCCTCCACCTCGGTCAAGGACAGCGGCGCCTCGACCAGCCTCAACTTCAACGTCCTGCAGATCCTGGTGATCTCGATTGCCGTCGGCATCGCGGCGCTCCGCGTCGGCGCCAAGGCCGACGTCTTCATCAGCTTCACCCGCTCGCTGCTTGCCATCGTTCACAAGGTGCTGTGGTGGGTGATCCGCCTCACCCCGATCGGCACCATCGGTCTGCTCGGCAACGCCGTGGCCCAGTATGGCTGGGACGCGCTGGCCCAGCTCGCCTGGTTCGCGGCCGCCATCTATATCGGCCTCGCCCTGGTGATCGGCGTCGTCTATCCCTCGATCCTGGCCGGCAATGGCCTGTCGCCTCTCAAGTTCTTCCGCAAGGTCTGGCCGGCGACCCAGCTCGGCTTCGTCTCGCGGTCCTCGATCGGCACGCTGCCGGTCACCGAGCGCGTCACCGAGGGCAGCCTGGGCGTGCCGCGTGAATACGCCGCCTTCGCCGTACCGCTCGGCGCCACCACCAAGATGGATGGTTGCGCCGCGATCTACCCGGCCATTGCCGCGATCTTCGTGGCGCAGTTCTACGGCGTGCCGCTCGACATCACGCACTACCTGCTGATCGTCTTCGTCGCGGTCATCGGTTCGGCCGCCACCGCTGGCCTCACCGGGGCGACGGTGATGCTGACGCTGACGCTCTCGACCCTCGGCCTCCCGCTCGAAGGCGTCGGCCTGCTGCTGGCGATCGACCCGATCCTCGACATGGG
>JAEWCE010000354.1 GCA_023390785.1 Pseudomonadota bacterium | reverse complement strand
GCGCCGGGCCGCGCGCCGCCGCGGTGCTGGGCACGCAGGAAGTGTTCTTCGCGGTCATCGCCACCAGCCTGACGCTGGTCGCGGTGTTCGTGCCCATCTCGTTCCTGCCGGGCCAGACCGGCCGGCTATTCCGCGAGTTCGGCTTCACCCTCGCCATCTGCGTCGTGCTGTCCTGCGTCGTGGCGCTGAGCCTCGGCCCGATGCTCGCCTCGCGCTTCCTGCGCGAGCACGATCATCGCGTGCACCACAACCCGATAGCGGCCACCGGCCGCCTGCTGGCCGGCATCTACCGGCGCATCCTGCATTTCTGCCTCGACACGCCGCTGGTCGTGATCGTCATCGCCCTGCTGTTCGCGGGGTCGGCGATCTTCGTCTTCGGCTCCATGCGGCAGGAACTGACGCCGCCCGAGGATCGGGCCGCGATCTCCATCCGCGTTTCGGCGCCGCCGACGGTGAGCCTCGATTTCACCCAGACGCAGATGCAAAAGATCGAGGATCTGCTGCAGCCGCTGGTCAAGTCCGGCGAGGTCAAGTCGATCTTTTCGATCTCGGGCTTTGGCTCCAATACCTCGAGCGGTTTCATTACGTTGACGCTGGCGCCCTGGGACGAGCGCACCCGCAGCCAGCAGCAGATCGCCGCCCAGGTGAACCAGATGCTCCAATTCGTGCCCGGGGTGCGCACCTTCCTCGCCCAATCGAACAGCCTCGGCATCCGCGGTGGCGGCAACGGCCTGCAATTTGCGGTCGCCGGCACCGACTACACCGAACTCGCCGCGACGGCGCAGAAGATCGCCGACCAGATGAGCCAGGACCCCCGGTTCGGCCGCGTCTCCGTCAACTACTCGGCGACCACGCCCGAACTGACGCTGACCGTCGACCGAGACAAGGCGGCGGCGCTCGGTATCGACATCACCGGGCTCGGCACCACCATGCAGGCAATGATCGACGGTACGCAGATCGGCCAGGTGTTCGTCGGCGACGAGGCCTATCCGGTGCGGCTGGCATCGACCCGACAGCCCATCAACGATCCGAGCGATCTCGAGAGCATTTTCCTTAAGACCAAGGACGGCAAATACGTGCCGATGTCGTCGATCGCCACGCTCAAGGAAGCTCCGATAGCCCCCAGCCTGACCCGCGAACAGCAACGCCGCGACGTGTCGGTGTCCGCCTCGCTCGATGGCGGCTATGCCCTCGGTGACGCCTATCAGCGCGTGCTCCAGATCGCCGCGCCGATCCTGCCCGCCGGCAATTCCATCCTGCCGCTGGCCGAGGCCAAGACCATCGGCGATTCCAACTACGGTCTCGCCATCACCTTCGGCTTTGCCGTGCTGGTGATCCTGCTGGTGCTTTCGGCGCAGTTCGAGAGTGTGTTTGCCGCAGTGATCGTCATGGTCACCGTGCCGTTCGGGCTCGCCTGCGCCGTCTACGCCGTGCTGTTCACCGGCGGCAGCCTCAATGTCTATTCGCAGATCGGCCTGATCATGGTGGTCGGCATCATGGCCAAGAACGGCATCCTGATTGTCGAGTTCGCCAACCAGTTGCGCGATCGCGGCCTCAGCGTGCGTGAGGCCATCGAGGAAAGCGCCAATATCCGCCTCCGGCCAGTGGTGATGACCATGATCGCCACGGTGCTCGGCGGCGTACCGCTGGTGATCTCCACCGGCGCCGGCGCCGAGGCGCGGCAGGCGCTCGGCTGGATCATTGTCGGCGGCCTCGGCTTTGCCGCCGTGTCGACCCTGTTCCTGACCCCGGTCGCCTACCTGCTGGTGGCCCGCTTCTCCAAGCCCAAGGCGCATGAGGAGCAGCGGCTCGAGCGCGAACTCGACGCGGCCGAAACCGCCATGACCCCGGCGCCGGCCGAATAGGGTTTCGCCCAGCGGGGCTCCGGCATAGGATTCGGCCGCTCCAGCGGAGGAGACCGATCCATGTCCGACTTCACACCCGCCCGCAACGCCGCCGCCATGCGCAAGAGCCTGGTATCCCTGGTCATCACTCTGGTGATCATGGGCCTGCTGCTGTTCGTGCCCGCCGGCACCATCGACTGGCCGCTCGGCTGGTGGTTCGGCGCCGCGTTCATCGTGTGCACACTGGCCGCCATCGCCATCATCTGGCGCGCCAATCCCGAAATCTTCAGCGCCCGATCGCGAGTGCAGGCCGGCACCAAGGCCTGGGACTACATTTTCATCGTGCTGGTAATGGCCGGCTTCGCGCTGGTGCTGCCGGTCGCCGGGTTCGATCACCGCTTCGGCTGGTCGGCCATGCCCGCATGGGCGATCGGCCTGGGCTATGTACTGTTCGTTTTGAGCTATGCCGGCGAGATCTGGCCGCAGGCGGTGAACCGGCATTTCGAGCCGGGCGTGCGCATCCAGTCCGACCGCGGCCAGACCGTGATCGACACCGGCCCCTACGCCATCGTGCGCCACCCCGGCTACATCTCAGGGGCGCTGCTGGTGCTCAGCATGCCGCTGATGCTCGGCTCGTGGTGGGCGCTGCTGCCGGCGTTGATGGCCACCATCGCGCTCGCTGCCAGAACGCCCCTCGAGGAACGGACACTGCGCGCCGAGCTGCCGGGCTATGCGGACTACACCCAGCGGGTGAAGTATCGCTGGGTGCCGGGCGTCTGGTGAGGGGCAGCATGGCCCGCTGAGCGGGTCACACCTGGTCGAGGGCGAACTCCAGATCCTTGATCAGGTCGTCGGTATTTTCGAGGCCGACGCTGAGGCGGAGCAGGCCCTGGGTGATTCCGCTTTCCTGCCGCACCTCTTCGGTGAAGCGCGCGTGGGTGGTGGTCGCGGGGTGTGTGATCAGCGACTTGGCGTCGCCCAGATTGTTCGAGATCAGGATCACGCTCAGCGCATCCGACAGTGTGAACGCCGCCTCGCGCCCACCTTTGACCTCGAGTGCGATCAGCGTCGAGCCCGACGACATCTGCCGCTTTGCCAGCTCGTATTGCGGATGCGACTGATGGTGCGGGTAGGCGATGCGCGCGATCTTGGGGTGGTTGGCGAGGAAGTCGGCGATCCTGACCGCGCTTTCGGTCATCCTGGCCACGCGGATCGGCATGGTCTCGAGGCTCTTGAGCAGCACCCAGGCGTTGAACGGGCTGAGCGACGGGCCCGTCTGGCGCAGTAGCGTGTGCACGTCGCCTTCAATCAGGTCCTTCGAGCCGAGCACGAGGCCGCCCAGCGTCCGGCCCTGCCCGTCAATGTGCTTGGTGGCCGAATAGGTGACGAGGTCGGCGCCGAGCTGCAGCGGATGCTGGAACAGCGGCGTCGCGAACACATTGTCGACCACCAGCCGGGCTCCATGCGCCCGGGCGATCTTGGCCACGGCGGCGATGTCGACCAGCTCGATCGTCGGGTTGGTCGGCGTCTCGAGGAAGATCAGCCTGGTGTTCTTTTGCATGGCGCGTTCGAAATTGGCCGGGTCGCGCCCGTCGACCAGCGTCGAGGCGACGCCGAAACGCGGCATCAGATCCTCCACCACGTAGCGGCAGCCGCCGAACAGCGCCCGGGCCGCCACTATGTGGTCGCCGGCGCGCACCTGGCTCATCACCGCATTGGTGACCGCCGACATGCCGGTCGCGAACGCCCGCGCCGCCTCGGCGCCCTCGAGCAGCGCCATGCGCTCCTGCAGCATGTCGAGCGTCGGATTGGCGAAGCGGGAGTAATTGTGTCCGTCGATCTTGTGCAGGAACAGGTCTTCTGCGTGCTGCGAACTGGGGTAGGAGTAGCCCGAGTTCATGAAGATCGCTTCCGAGGTCTCGTTGAAGCGGGTGCGCCGGCCCCCGCCGTGCACGAGCTGCGTCTCCGGTGCCCAGCTGCCCGGGTCGCCGAGGGGATGATTTTTGGACTTCGACACGTCTTGCTCCAAAACAAAAAACCGGCCCGCAATGCGTGGCCGGTCGAGCACTGGTCGCTTTAGCAAATTGTTTTAAGTGGCTGCAATCAGACCGGCCAAATCACCACTGGGAATGGGCTTTAGACCTGTCGGAAACCCGCGTCAACCGTCGCTCGCCCCGGGTGTCATCCCCGCGCAAGCGGGGACCCATTTCGCCGCTGGAGCAAACGAGAGTTG
>JAEWCE010000285.1 GCA_023390785.1 Pseudomonadota bacterium | reverse complement strand
GGCGTAGTGCATGCCCCACATCGTGTGGATCATGCCCCATGCCAGCGCCACCGACAGGACCCCGATCGTCAGTTGCAGCGGGTTATGGTCCTTGTCGTTGACCGCCATGAATAGTGCCGCCATGGCGTAACCGACGATGCCGATGGTGAGCAGGAATACGATCAGCGGCGGCGCGTCTTCATCGCCGGCATGATCGCGCAGATAGTCTGGCGTGAGCCTGGGCAGGTCGCGTGCGGTCAGGACCAGATAGGTCAGCGAAAAGATGGAGACCGCGACCGCGGGGAAGAGGTCGGGCGCGAAAACCAGCGTCAGCACGCCGGTCAGCAGGCCGGCGGCTGCAGAGACATAGAAGTTCCAGTGCCGCCCATTGCGACGAGGCCAACGCATACCCGGCCCTCAGGCGGAGCCGCCCGGCTGCGCAGCGCTGCTGTTTACGGGCCGGCCAAGATCGTCCTGGTTGTCGTCCACCTGATGGGTATGGCGCGGCGCGGCGGCGATGGCGGCATCGGCGCCACGCTCGCGCAGTGAGCGCTCGAGCGCCCGGAACCAGTACTCCTGTTCGCGGCCCTCCGGCCGTCCATCCTGTTCCCACAGGAAATAGGCGGTTTCGCGCACGGCCTGCTCAAAAGCTGGGTCAACCCAGCGATCGTGTTCCGACATCCTTGACTCCTCTGCATTTGAACGAGCCGGATGGCGAAGCGTTCCAGCGCCGCAATGCCGGCGCCTGTTGCAGATCAAGGGGATGGCCATGTCGAACGGCGGCCCGCGGGTCCGGCAGGGGCGGCTAGTAGTCGGCGCGGCGTTCGGGCAGGGGGTCGACGGTCCAGGCCATGCGGTCGAGCATGCGGCGCATCAGATCCAGCTTGAGGGCGTCGTGGCCCGGGGTGCGCCACAGATTGTGGTGCTCGTGCGGATCGGCCTTCAGGTCGTAGAGCTCTGCGTCGCCATCCGAATGCGAAATCACCAATTTGTGCCGGTCGGTCCGCACCATGGTCATCTGCGGGTCAACCTCGGCCGGGTGCCAAGGCATAGCATTGTAGTACTCGCAGTAGATGTCGTCGCGCGCGGCTTCGGCGGTGCCCTGCAACGTTGTCAGCAGCGAGTGTCCCTGCATGCCGGCGTAACGCGGGATGCCGGCGGCTTCGAGCAAGGTCGGGGCGAGATCGACCAGTTCGACCATGCCGGTGGCGCGCTTGCCCGCAACGAAGCCCGGGCCGGAAATCACCAGCGGGACGTGGATGGCTTCTTCGTAGAAGTACGGACCCTTGAGGTAAATGCCGTGGTCGCCCAGCATCTCGCCGTGGTCGGACATGAAGATGACGATGGTGTTGTCGCGCTGGCCGGTACGTTCCAGCGCCTCGAGCATGCGGCCAACCTGCGAGTCCACCAGATCGCACATGGCATAGTAGGCGGCGCGGACCAGCCGGTGCTCGCGATCGCTCATCCTGTCGTAAGCGAAGCCTGCCTGGCCACCATAGGCGCCGTCATGGTCAATGCGCTGCACCGCAGTCTTTTCGGCAAGCTCGCCTTCCCTGTACTCGGGCAGGCCGATCGCATCGAGATCGGCGAGATAACGGTCGAGGTAGGCTTTCGGAGGATCGAAGGGGTGGTGCGGATCGAAAATATTGACCGAGAACATCCACGGACGGTCCACTCCTTCATGCGCTTCCATGAAGGTGATCGCCTTCTGGGCGCACCATGTAGTCTGATGGTCCGGCTCATCCATGCCGTAGGATACGTGTTTCGAGCCTTCGACCGGCGTGGTGTTGTAGGCTTTGCCGCGCTCGCGCAGCCACAGGTCGTATTCGTTGGTGGGCCATGAATTGTTGGGACGGCCGGGGTGGTGCGACCAGTGGAACTCGACATAGCCGTCGTCGATGCGCCGCTCGTGGTCGGGTGCAACGCTCTTGTGGCAGGCCGACAGATGCAGCTTGCCTGAAAGCCCGCAGGTGTAGCCATTGTCGGCGAGAATGCGGCTGACCAGCTTCTCGTCGGCCGGGATGTCCTGGCCGTTCTGGCGCGTGCGAGTGGTGCGCGGATAGCGGCCGGTGAGGAAGCTGGCGCGGCTCGGCGTGCAGACGGGACTTTGCGAAAAGGCGCGCTCGAACAGGACCCCTTGGGTCGCAAGCCGGTCGATGTTCGGCGAGTGCACCGCCTCGTTGCCATAGCAGCCCAGCGTGTCCCAGCGTTGCTGGTCGGTGCAGATCCACAGGATGTTGGGCTTTTGCGTCATCGGTGAATTCCTTCAGGTCAGGCTTTAATGGCGCCCGCGACCCCTTCGACGAAGAAGCGCTGGACGAAGAAGAAGAACACGATCACCGGCACCAGCGAGAGCGTCGCGGCGGCGGCCATGCCGGGCCAGTCCGTTTCATTGGTTCCGACGAAGGCCAGCATGCCGACCGCCAGGGTGCGCTGGTCAGGCGCGCCGAAGGTCAGCACCAGTGGAATCAGAAAGCTGTTCCAGGCAGCAAGGAAGGTCAGCACCGCAACGGTCGCGGTCACCGGCCCGGCGAGGGGCAGCATGATGCGGCCGAAAACGGTGAAGAAGCCGGCACCGTCGACAATGGCCGCCTCCTCGAGCTCCTTGGGCAGTTGGCTGAAAAAGCCGGCATAGAGCAGAATGGCCGCGGCGTTGCCGCTGCCTGCGAGGGCGAGGATGATGCCCCAGCGATTGTTGAGCAGGCCAAGCGTCTTGGTGAGGTCGACGATGGGAATGATGGCAAAGCCGGCGGGAACGATGAAGGTTGCGACCAGGACCCCGATGACGAGCCTGCGCCCGATGAACTCGTAGCGGCCAAGGACGTAGCCGGTGAGCGAGGTGTGGAAGATGACAAGGGCCACGGTGCCCACGGTCACCAGTACCGTGTTGAGCATGTAGGTCGAAAAGCCGGCAGTACTCCAGGCGCGGGCATAGTTGTCCCAGCGCAGGGCATTGGGAATGAGGCTCAGGCCTTTCGAGAAGATCTCCAGCGGGTCCTTGAAGGAGGCGGAGACCAGCCACAGAAACGGATAGATCCAGACGAGGCAGAGCAGCAGGAGGATGAGCACCGACAGCCACATCCAGAAGCGGCTGCCGGCGCGCGAGGGGGCCAGGGCGCTCATTGTTCGGCGACCCGGCGGCGCAGCCGCGCCACAACGACGATCTGGACGGCGATCACCGCCATGACGCAGACGCCGAACAGCAGGGCGGCCGCGGAGGCGTAGCCAAGACGCGGGATGTTGGCCGCAAAGGCCTGGCGATAAACGAAGATGTCGATGACTTCGGAAGAAAAGAACGGCCCGCCATTGGTCAGTGTCAGCATGAGGTCGAAGACGTTGGTCGCCTCGACCACCGTGATCAGTGTGATGATGACGGTGAAGGGCGTGAGCAGCGGTATGGTGACGAAGCGGAAGCGCTGCCAGGGACCGGCGCCGTCGATGCGTGCCGCGTCATAGAGGTCGGCAGGGATCGTCTGCAGTGCCGCCATCCAGTAGATCAGGGTGATGCCCAGCCATTTCCACACCCAGACGCCGATGGCGGTGTAGAGCGACAGGCCCGCACGGCCGAGGAAGTTGACGGGCTGGCTGACGAGGTGAAGCTGCAGCAGCACTTCGTTGACAGGCCCGCTTGCGGGATCAAGGACGAAGCGCATCACGACGCCGAGGATGGCGGCCGTGGTGACGACGGGAAGGAAGATGGCGGTGCGGAAGCTGCGCGAGAAGGGCAGCCGCGCATTGAGGACGATCGCAAGCAACAGCGCGAGGCCAACGCGGATCGGCACCGCCACGACGACGAAGATCACGGTGTTGGCGAAGGCGTTCCAGAACAGGCGGTCGGCAAAGATTTCGGTGTAGTTGCCGAAGGCAATGAACCGGCCGGCGCGCTCGAAGCCGTTCCAGTCGAGCAGCGAGAACCAGATACTCGCGAACATGGGCCAGATCGTATAGCTCGCGACCAGCACCACGGTGGGCAGCAGAAACAGGTAGATCCATCGATCCGCCCACAAACGTCGGCGGATCGATGGACGCATTGCCGTGCGGGAGAAGCTCACGGGCAATCCTGGAGTGTCAGTACTTGTCGGGCGTGAAGTCCTCGGCCGGATTCCAATTGT
Source organism: Pseudomonadota bacterium (assembly GCA_023390785.1). GTDB lineage: Bacteria > Pseudomonadota > Alphaproteobacteria > Rhizobiales > Devosiaceae > Devosia_A. Next base: position 10,002 of record JAEWCE010000285.1, on the reverse strand, counting down.
CGAATTTCCAGTCGTCGACGCTGACCTTGCCACCGGCATCGTTGACCGCCTTGATGGCGCGGTCGCGTTCGGCCGTCATCTGGTCGCTCAACTGCTGCAGCACCGGCTTGGGATCGGAGAAGGCGCCGGCGAAGGCACCCTGGACGATCTCGCCCAGGTTCGGGCTGATTGGCTTCATCTCAGCATAGACCTTGCCGACGTCGGCATTGCGAATGACCGGCTCGGGAGCGAGGCGCACGCTGTCCTTGTAGCCGGCGACGACGTCCTTGTAGGTCTGGTCGACATTTGCCTTGGCGACGGCATCGAGGTCCAGAGGGGGCTGGTCCATGCGTTCGGCGAGCTTGATGTAGAAATCGTCGGTCGTGAACAGGTTGAGGAGCTCCGAGGCAATGTCGGGATTTTTCGACTGCGCCGAAATCCAGAAGGTGCCGGCCTGCGGCGTCGCATGGACATGGCCGTTGTCGCTGAGCACCGGATTGCCAGACACGGCAACGTTGGGCAGGACCTGGGCGAAACTGTTGGCGATGACGCCGCTGTTCCAGGGGCCGTCGGTGAACATCGCGGCCTCGCCGGCGGCCCAGCGGGTGCGGCCCTGGCGTGCATCGAGCGACGACGACGCCGGATGCAGGGTGCCGTCCTGCTGGAACGACAGCAATTGCTTGAGAGTCTCGACATATTCATCGGCCGCGTAATTGTACTGACCGGTCTTCCAGTCGATGGGGCCGGCGCCGCCGATCATCTGCGACAGGTCATCGACATGTACGCGCATGCGGTCGGTGAACTGGATGGGCAGCAGCAGGCCATAGACGCCATTCCTGGTCGCGGCCTTGGCCACCTGCCGGATCTGGTCCCAGCCCTTGATGGCATTGCCATCGGTGTCGATCTTGTCCTTGAGCGACCACAGGGCGGTCGAGTGCTGGCGGAACGTGAACAGCGGGAAAGAATAGACCTTGCCGCCAAAATTGGTCAGGCCCTCGAACAACACGTCCTTCTGGAACGGCTTGTCGAGATGCAATCCGGACCCGGCGGGGGCGAACCAGCTGGAGCTGGCGAGCTGATTGAGCGTGGCGAGCGGTGCCGGGATCGACATCACGTCCGGCGATTGCTCCGAGCGGAACGCCAGCTGCAGCGCCTGCATCATGTCGGCCGGGTTCATGATGGTGTGCTCGACGCTGACGCCCGGATGGGCGGCGCCGTAGTCGGCCCATGCCTTCTCGAACAGCGGCGCGATGGGCTGGAAGTGGTCCCACCACTTGATGGTCCTGGCCTCCTGCGCGAAGGCAGAGCGGCCCGATGCGGTGGCCATCGCGGCGGCGAGCGCCGCCAATCCGGCCAGCGCCTCGCGGCGGTTAAGGCCGCCAGTTTCTTTGATGCCCATGCTGTTCCCTCCCTGTTTGCATGATGGGGGACTATCGGGTTATTTATTACTTGTGTCCAGTCCCATTCCTGCTGCGGCGATGTTGAGGGTTGCGTGCGGCGGTGTCCTGCACTCATGTCGTGGCGGGGGATGGACGGGCCGAAGAGCTGTAGTCCGCCGGGGGGCGAACCGGGAAACGTGAGCAAGACGGGCAAGGAGCAAGGGCGGCCATCGCGGCGCCCCACGATGATCGACGTGGCACGCCGGGCGGGGGTCTCGCAGGCGAGCGTGTCGCTCGTCCTCAACGACACGGGCGGCGTGCGGGTCGCGGATGCCACCCGGCAGAAGGTGCGCGAGGCGGCCGAGGCGCTCGGCTACCGCGTCTGGCGGCGGTCGCCGGTGGGCAGCGGATCGATCCGCACGATCGGGCTCTTGGTCGACGACATCGGGTCCAATCCGCTGTCGCTCAACGCGGTCGAGGCGGCGCGGGAGCGGGCCTGGAAGGATGGATGCGTGCTGGTGGTGATCCCGATCCACGGCGACAAGGATCTCGAGCGACGTGCCATCGACCTGCTGATGGCGCAGCGGCTGGTGGGTATCGTGTACCAGTCGTACTTCACGCAGGAGCTGACGCTGCCCAAGGCGCTGCGGACGGCGAACGTCATTCTGCTCAACTGCTATACGCGCGATCCCAATGTGCCGTACATCATCCCGGGACACTCGGAGGGCGCCCGCCGCGCCGTGGAGGCGCTGCTCGAGGCCGGGCACAGGCGCATCGGCTTCATCAACGGCAAGAGCACGATGGAGGCATCGCGGCACCGCCTCGAGGGATATCGCAAGGCGCATGAGGACCGGGGGCTGGCGGTCGATCCGGCGCTGATCCGGGATGGCGATTTCACCATCGGGCCGGGAGAGCGCGAGACCAAGGTGCTGATGGGGCTGCGCGAGCCGCCCACCGCCATCTTCTGCGCCTCGGACCGGACGGCCGTGGGCTGCTACGAAGCGCTGAAGGTTCTCGGCCTCAGCGTGCCGCACGATGTGTCGGTGATCGGGTTCGACGACGATCCGCTGGCCAGCATCGTGACCCCGCCGCTCAGCACGGTGCGTGTGCCGCATGCGCGGATGGGCGAGATTGCGGTGGAGTATCTCCTGGGGCGTGCAGCGGGGGAGAGGGCGGCCGGATCGGTGACCAGCCGCATGTCCTGCGACTTCGTCGAGCGCGAGTCGGTGGCCGAGCCGCGCAAGGGAACGCGCGGGGGCAATGGACGGGCGCGTCGAACACGGCCCGAGTTGCAGGTCGACGCAGGGAGATAGGAGCAGCAGCGATGGCAGCGGAGTCCTGCTGTGCACCCAACATGCCGCACCCGGCCGGCATGCCCCTGGCACCACCGACTCGCATGAGGGCCGAGCCGCATCCGATGCTGCGCGACACGATCGCCTGGATCGAGGGCGGGCACAGCTTCGTGGGCACGCGTCACCCCGTGATCCAGGCGGACGGCGAGGGCCCGCCGCGGCCGATCAGGCTCGGCCGCTATGGGATGAGCCGGTATGCCGTCAGCAACCGGCAGTTTCGCGTCTTCGTCGACGAGACGGACTATGTGAGCGAGGCCGAGCGGTTCGGCTGGTCGTTCGTGTTCTGGATGTTCCTGCCCGAGGAACTGGCGCGCGTGTCCCCGCAGGTGCCGGGGACGCCGTGGTGGCATGCCGTCGATGGCGCCGACTGGCGCCACCCGGCCGGTCCCGGGTCAACGATCGAGGACCGCCTCGACCATCCGGTGGTGCAGGTGTCCTGGACGGATGCCAATGCCTTTGCGGCCTGGGCCGGCGGCCGTTTGCCCAGCGAAGCGGAATGGGAGCATGCGGCGCGCGGGGGCACGGATCATGCTTTTCCGTGGGGCGACGATGAGCCCAGCGACGAAACCCCACCGCTCAATATCTGGCAGGGTGAGTTCCCGCGCCGCAACCTCGCGACCGATGGCTATCTGGGGACGGCGCCGGTCGACAGTTTCGCACCCAATCCGTTCGGCCTCTACAACATGTCGGGGAACACCTGGGAATGGTGTGCCGACCGGTTCAGGGTGCGCTCGCTGTCGGCAGTGGCCAAGCAGCGCGATATCGAGGCGCTGCGAGAGCAGGAGCGCACCCTCAAGGGCGGTTCGTATCTCTGCCATCGCAGCTATTGCCATCGCTATCGCATCGCCGGTCGCATGGGCAGGGCGCCCGACAGCGCTGCCGGCCACATCGGGCTGCGGCTGGCGTTCGATGCACCGACGACTGAGGTGTCGTAGATTGCAACGGCGCCGGCGGTTGCACGGGATTGCAACGGGCAAGCTATTGGATTATATGCACTAATTGTTTTCAATCAGCTGAAATGCACATGATGTGCAACAATGGCGCATAGCGGACAGATGCCTTTTCGGGCCGGGAGGTCCTTTGTCAGCGCGCAGCAGGTCGCCGAGCGCGCCGGGGTGTCACGCTCGGCGGTGTCGCGCACCTTCACGCCGGGTGCCAGCGTGTCGGAGCCTACGCGGCGCAAGGTGCTGGAGGCGGCCGAGTCGCTCGGCTATCACGTCAACCATCTGGCCCGCGGACTGATCCATGAACGCTCGGGCATTGTCTGCCTGATCGCGGCGGACCTGCAGGCGCCGTTTCAGGCCAAGATGCTGGAAGCGCTGACCCGTCGGCTGCAGGACGTCGACAAGGTGCCGATGGTCATCAACGCGGCGGGGCCGCCGGGAAGCGTCGAGGCGGCGCTTCGGCAGACGCTGAACTATCGCGCCGATGCGTCGGTGGTGTTGTCGGGATCGCCGGCGGCGTCTCTGATCGACACCTGCATCGCCAACGGCCAGCACGTCATCCTGATCAATCGCAAAGACCGCCACCCAGGGACGGAGCACCTGATCGTCGATGCCAGCGGTCCAGGCAATCTCGCCTTCGACATGCTGAAGCGGGCAGGCTGCCGGCACATCGCCATCGTATCGTCGCAGGCCGGCACCAGCAGCCTCGTCGGCCGCGAGCAGGCGTTCGCCGCTGCGGCCAGGGCCGGCGGAATTCCGGTCTCGCTGATTCGCGCCGGCCCGACCGCCTATGCGACCGGCCTCGAGGCCGCACGCGCCATGCTGAGCCGGGCGGACCGGCCCGACGGCGCCTTCTGCGTCACCGATCTGCTGGCCTGCGGGTTCATGGACGCGGCGCGTCACGAGTTCGGCCTGCGCATTCCCGACGATTTCTGCATCGTGGGATTCGATGACATCGAGCAGGCGGGATGGGCCTCCTACGAGCTGACGACCTTTCGTCAGCCGATCGAACGGATGGCGGACCAGATCGCGCACCTGCTGAGCTCGCAGGCCCCGGTCGACCCGGATCCTAAGCCGCACTATCTGCAAGCGGAACCGGTGTGGCGTCGCTCCGTGCGGCCGAAGTAACGCGACCGCTGTTGAGGTCGATCACGAAGCGATCGGACGGAAGGCCGTCGAGGTTGGTTTCGAGGATGCGGAAAATCGCAGCCAGCCGGCCCAACACGCTGTCCGCGGGCCAGTTGCCACGGCGGAAACGGGCGCAGAGATCGCGGTAGAGCGCGAGGCGCGGCGCCGGGATCAGGGGCAGGGCCAGCTCACGTGCCTTGCGCAGGCGATACCAGTCGAGCATCAGTTCGGACCCGGTCAGCGTGGTTGCCGTCGGGTCGAGATCGGCATGGACGCCGGCGACTTCAGCGAGCTGCGCCACCGAAAGATTGGCCATCAGCCCGGCGAGGTCGGGCGGCGATTCGAGCGCATAGCGATTGCGCACCAGGTCGCGCAGATGCAGGTCGCAGAAATCGGCATAGTTCGACAATCGATCGAAGATAGTCGTGTCCCTGGCCGCATGCGCGGCCTCCTGGCGATAACCGGCAAAGGCGATGTCGTAGCCGGGCACATCGTCAACGGCGACGGTTTCGACCGCCATGCGACCGGCCTCAAAGCGAACGCGCTTGTAGGCGGCCGGGTAGGCCACCAGCGACGGCACCGCGACATTGACGAGAAAGCCGTCCGGTCCAGTGACGGCAGTGGTGCCGTTGACGTGCAAATGGCCGCTGAAATGCACGCCGACGCCGCTGGCAACGCCCGCTGCCACCGCAGGCGGCCGCGGCGAACGGCGAATGGAACTCGACTGGCCAAATACGGCAAGCTCGTCGTCGAAGCTGTCGGCGTGCGGATCGATCAGCGGATAGTGCGAGAAGGCGAGCAGGTGCTTGCCTTGCTGCCGGGCGCGACGGGATACGTCGCCAGCCCAGTCGAACAGGAAACGCTTGTGTTTCAAAACGGCGTTCCATCCAGCATTGCTGCTGTCGTAATAGCTGGCCTCGGCGAGTGGATCGGTACTGCCGTTGCGTGGCTCGAATACATTGGCGTCGAGCGACAGCAGCCAAAGACCGGGGACCGGTTCGACCAGATAGGACGCATCGATCATCGATACGATCGTGGCGCCGTCGTCGGAGCGAATGAGAAAGCGGCGGTCGGAGAGCGCGTCGCTCGGGCCAAACGGGCTCTCCCAGTGGAAGTCGCCGGGACGGCGGAAGTAGCCGCGCCCATAGGCCGCGAGGCCATCGGCATAGCCGCCGCAATGCATTTCAGTGGTGACGAGGCGGCCGGTCGAGGGGCCAGCCGGCTCGTCCGGATCGCTGGTGACCAGCAGCGTGCTGCCGTCGGCATTGAGGAAGCGCTTGGACTGGTGGCGGCCATTGAGCGCAAACAGGTCGTGGTTGCCCGGCGTCATATAGAAACGCAGACCGTGGCGGTCGGTGTAGTCGGCGAGCAGCGAGTCGACCGAGCGAACGGTCGTGGCCTGGCCGTCGTCGGTCAAGTCGCCGACGATGACGACGATGGAAATGCCGGCCTGGACGATGTCGTCGAGCACTGCGCGGAAGGCCGGATAGCTCTCGTTGAAGATGCGCGTCGACGCCATGGAGTCGGCGAAGCTGCGCAGCGCCGGCCGGTCGCCGGTTGCTTCGGGCCAGCCGAAGACGTCGTGATAGTGCGGGTCCGCGACGACGGCAATCTGCATGGCTAGGGGCTTGACGCCTCGATCATGCCGGCCCACGCGCCGGCGCGGCGGGCGGCGGCAATCAGCACCGGCTTGGGGGTTTCGAACCATTCATCCGGGTGCAGTTCACGGCGCCGACGCACCTGGTCCAGCGCCACTTCGAGGCTGGGAAAGCGGGTGGGTTCGGTCCGCCACAGGAACAACGAAGCGAGGATGGCCGAGCGGCTGCGCCCGGCGCGGCAGTTGAGCAGCACATTGCGTCCGCCGCGCATGGGGTAGCTCGGCTTGTCGGGCAGCACCTGCTCCAGCGCCCCCTTCAGCAGGTAGTAGCCGGCGAGGAGCATGGTGTCGGGATTGCCGTCGCCGTCGATGAGGCCCAGCTTGTAGTAGCGGATGGGGCTATAACCATAGGCCACGGCCTGGTCGGGCGGCGACAGCGGCTGGTCGACGAAATCGAGATCGAGATTGACGGCGCAGTTGACGACGATGCCGATATCATTGGCCTGTAGCAGCTCGAGATCGCTGGCGCCCTCCATACCGCCGATGAACAGGTCGATGCCGTAGGGCTGAACGTTGTCGGCCACACGGCTGATGCTCGCGCGATCGTAGCGTGGCGATACCGCCGGTTGGTCACTGGAGTGCAATACCTGTCACCTCGCTGATCCCGCCGGCGATGGCCGGCGTTGCGGCCAGAACGGCGCCGCCATGCTCGAGCCCGCCGAGTTCGAGGAACGGGGCGACGACGCCGCCGGCCTCTTCAACCAGCAGCAACCCGGCGAGGCAATCCCAGGGATGCATGTGCAGTTCGGCATAGGCGTCCGAACGTCCGTCGGCAACGTAGGCAAGGCCAAGTGCTCCGGAGGCGCCGCGCCGGACATTGGCGCCGCGATCGAGGATACGGCTGAGCGCGCCAACGTAGTCAGCGTTTGGGACGCGCGTCGACCAGCCGAGCTCGCCGCAGGCGGCGCGGTAGTCGCTGGTCGCCGCGACGTGGATCGGCACGCCATTGCGTGTGGCGCCATAGCCGCGGCGGGCGAAGTAGAGTTCGCCGGTGCTGGGGTTGCAGATGGCGCCGAGTTCCACCCGGCCGGCGGAGACGAAGGCGATGGAGATGCAGAAATGTGGGATGGCGCGGGCGAAATTGGCGGTGCCGTCGATGGGATCGACCACCCAGACGCGTTCCTTGAGGACGCCGCCCCCTTCTTCGCCGAAGAAGCCGTCGTCGGGGAAGGCTGCGGCGATGCCCTGGCGCAGATGCTGCTCGACGGCGGCGTCGGTCTCGGTCAGGAAGTCCTGCGGGCCCTTGAGGCTGACGGGGCCGCTGTTGCCGCGATCGGCGAAGGCCTGGGCGGCGAGTTGCCCGGCCGACAGCGCCAAGGCGCGGCAGGCGGCCTCGCGCCGGTCGAGCTCACCGCGCGTGTCGCTGGGCCAAACGGCGGTCACAGGAGCCATTCGAATGGCCTCCGGGGACAGTTTTGGCCGCTTGAGAGGGGGTAAAACGGGGTCAATGCAGGTCTCTTGCTGGTTCTCATAGGCCAAGGGCGCGTGGAGGCTGACTGAAGGACGCAGCCGGCGCGCCCTGGGGCCGGCCGCGGTCGGCGGAGATCTCGCCGGCGATGCTAAGCAGGGTCGGATAGTCGGCCCCGTCGCCGAGCGCGACGTAGCCGGGGCAGAGGTGCGCGGGCGTACCGGCCGGTACCTTGCCGAGCTCGAACGGCACATAGCGTCCGCCTGCCTGCTGCAGGATCAGAATGGCGGCGCTGACGTCCCAGGGGTTGACCCAGAGGCCAAGCGCGGCGTCGACCCATCCGGCGGCGACGTGCGAGATGCTGAGCGCGGCGCTGCCCGGGCGTCGCAGGGTCTGGAAGGCCTCGGTGAGGTTGGCGAAATGGGTGAGCGCCTTCGGCCGTCCGTCCTGTGCGAAATCGCGGCTCGCCGGATAGCCGGTGATGAGGGTGGCTTCGCGCTCGTCGGCCCGGGCGCGCGAGCGGATGGGATGGCCGTTGCAGGTGGCGCCATCGAGGTCGGCGGCAAACAGATGGCCCGCGACGGGATCGAGGACGACGCCGGCGACCGGCACGTCGTCGACCACCGCGGCAATCGAGACGCACCAGAAGGCGAAGCCGCGCGCGAAATTGGCGGTGCCGTCGATGGGATCCACATACCAGTGGACACGACCATCGCCGCGGTGACCGCCCTCCTCGCCGACGAAGGTGGAGTCGGGGACTTGACCGAGGATGAAGTCGTAAATGCTGGCTTCGCTCTGCTTGTCGTGCACGGTGACGACGTCATGCCAGTCGCGCTTGAAGGCGACATCGACGCCAGACCGGAAGGCAGTGCGCAGGGGCTCTTCGACCAGCCGTGCCGCGCGGATGGCGACATCGAGCAATCGCGTTGCTTCGGCGTGGTCGCTCATGCGGCCACCTCGCCGGTCATGCGGTCGAACAGGGCAAGCAGACCAACGGGGTCGGCGACGATGGCGTCCGGGCGCAGGTCGAGATCGTAGGGTGGCTCGTAGGTCTTGCGCGCCTCCATCAGGATGTTGCCGCCGACACCGGCGCGGCGGCCGCACAGCACATCCCGATCATAGTTGTCGCCGACGTACCAGCAATCGCCGGGAGCGACTGACAGCAGCTCGGCGGCATGCAGGATCATGCCGGGATTGGGCTTGCGCATGGCCACCGCGTCGGAATGGACGATGGCGGCAAAGCGATCGAGCAGCTTGCGCTCGGTGAGAAAATCGATGTGCACCTGGCCGGCGAGGGCATTGCTGACGATGCCGACGGGAATGGAGCGGGCGCGAGCGGTGTCGAGCAGGTCGAGCATGCCCTCGCGCAGCGTGCGCTCGGAGCGCAGATGGCCCATGACCCGGCACAGCTCGGCCGCGTCCGCGACGACGGCGTCACGCGCCGGTGCGGGCCAGTCGGCGGCGACGAAGTCGCCCCAGAATTCTTCGTGGCGCAGTTCGCGCGGCGCATAGGGCCGCGACATGGCGTTCTTCCAGTGGGAATCGGCGATCGCTGCGGAGCGGATATCCTCGGCAATCAGCGTTTCGGGCAAGCCGGGGTCGGCGGCACCCTGCGCCTCGATCTGCGCGGCGACATGCGACGCCAGCCGACCGGGCCAGTCGGGGTTGTGGCGGGTCAGCACGATCACGCCGCCGAAATCGAGCAACAGGGCGCGTGGACGGCACAACCTGCCCGTGGGAATACGGTTTTCCGGCCTCATGCCAGGAGTTCCTTGTCACTGGGCGCGGCCATGCCCGGCCGCGCCAAAATCGGGAAAAAGCGCCGGGCCAGAACAATGTTCCGGTCCGGCTCAGTCGGGAGTATTACTTGTGGTAGTTGAGCCGCCAGAAATCCTGCCAGTCCTCGCGCGCGTCCCAATCGGACTTGGCGGTCGAGACGTCGTAGTCTTCGAGCTGGTCCCACACCTTGCCGACGCCCGAAGGTTCGTCGTCGGGCAGCGACAGCGACATGTTGGTGGAGCGCTTGCCGTCGATCGCCTGCGGCGCGATGCCCTCGTCGGTCAGCATGTAGTGGATGAACAGCCTGGAGGCGTTGGGGCTGTCGGTGCCGGCGGAGATGAGGGCCACCTTCGAGGACAGCCAGCCGGACCACGGG
>JAEWCE010000150.1 GCA_023390785.1 Pseudomonadota bacterium | reverse complement strand
TCGTCGTCTTCGTCGTCGGAAATGGCGGCGTCGTCTGCGGCCTCGTCAGCCGAACCGGCTGCCGCGGCGACAGGCAAGCTGTCGGCCAGCGCCCTTGCCGGCGACGTCGGAGTGGCAGCTACCGGTTCCACAGCGGAGGGCTTCGGATATGTGGGCGTCTGGGCCAAGGACGCGGCCGCCTGCGCCGCCATCGGCACCGCGACCGAGACCGACTTCGCCGTGATCACCGGTTCGACCTTCCGCGATGGACCGAGTGCCTCGTACGGCAATTTCGGCCCCCTGGCGGACGGCAAGGCAACGCTCGAGGCGGGTGGCAGCGCGGGATCGCGGTCGATCGCCATCGAGCAGACCTCACCCGACGCCCTAACCATCGACGGCAAGGCTTATATCCGCTGCACGCCGTAGGGCGCATCGAATCGGAAAATAGCCAAGGGCCGCGGTTCGCCGCGGCCCTTTCGCTTTTCCCGGTTGACAGCCTCGGACCCCATCACCATAAACCGCCACGGCGCGCGCAGGGCACTGTTCGCGCCGCATATCTTCCGTCTCTGTGTGGAGGGGTGGGAGAGTGGTTAAATCCGGCAGACTGTAAATCTGCTCGCTTAGCGTACACTGGTTCGAATCCAGTCCCCTCCACCACTCCCCACCGGGGAGTTTCGGCCCGGACTGCGGGTGTAGCTCAATGGCAGAGCAGCAGCCTTCCAAGCTGAATACGAGGGTTCGATTCCCTTCACCCGCTCCAATTCCCTCGTGTGCGCAAAGGCCGGGCTGAATGAGCGTCAACAAGTTCCCCCCCAAGCCGAAATACGATCCCGACAGCGGGCCGGTTTATCTTTACGGCCTGCATACGGTGCGCGCGGCGCTCGACAATCCGCGGCGCGAAAAGCGCGAGTTGCTGGCGACGCCCAACGCCTTCGCCCGGCTCAAGGAAACCGGCCCGATCGGCAAGGTCCGGCAGCGCGAGGTAACGCCCAGGGAGCTCGACCGTCTGCTCGGCGGGGAAGCCGTGCACCAGGGCGTGGCGCTCGAGGTGGCCCCGGTGAGCCGATTCGGGCTCGACGACATCGAGCCATTGCGGCTGGTCGTGGTGCTGGATCAGGTGACCGACCCGCACAATGTCGGCGCCATCCTGCGCACCGCCTGCGCCTTCGGGGCCGACGCGCTGCTGACCACGCAGCGCTATGCCCCGCGCGAGACCGGGGTGATGGCCAAGGCCGCCTCCGGGGCACTCGACCTCGTGCCGCTGATCGAGGTGCGAAACCTCGGCGACACGCTGGAACGCCTGAAACAGCGCGGCATGCACGTGCTGGGCCTCGACTCCGAGGCCGCCACGGCGCTGGCCCCGCGTCGGGACAGTGGTCCGCTCGCCATCGTGCTCGGCGCCGAGGGCAAGGGCCTGCGGCAGCGCACGCGCGAGCTCTGCGACGAGATGGTGCGGCTCGACATGCCGGGGCCGATCAAGTCGCTGAATGTCAGCAACGCCGCCGCGATCGCGCTTTACGCCGCCACCACCGCGCGCGCCTGAGCTGCCGGCGGGCCCTCAGCTCTGGATTTCGGTGGCGATCCAGTCGCGGAAGGCCTTGATCTTGGGGACGTTCCGCCGCCCTTCGGGATACGCCAGCCAGTAGGCGTTGTGGTCCTCGCTGATCGTCTCGTAGGGCGCGACCAGCCGCCCTGCGGCGATCTCGAGTTCGAAGAATTCGGGGATCAGCAGTGCCGCGCCGCCGCCTGCCATCGCCGCGCTGGCGGTGATCGACTGCAGCAGAATTGTGGGGGCGTTGTCGCGATTGAGCGCGCCGAGCGGCAGCTGGTGCGCTTCGAACCAGCGGTCCCACCAGGGGTCCATCGGATCGAGAAGCGGCACTTTCAGCAGGTCTTCGTGGGTGGAAAGCCCACCGACTCTGGCCGCGAGCTCCGGCGACAGCATTGGGGTGAAGCGCACATCGATCAGCTTCAGCGAGGTGAGGCCGTCCCACTTGCCTCGCCCGGCGCGGATGACGACGTCGACCTCCTCGCGCGCGAAATCAACCAGTCGCGTGGTCGTCTCCATGCGCACCGCGATGTGGGGGTGCAGCAACTGGAACTTGCCCAGCCGCGGGCTCAGCCACTGCGCCGCGAAGGTGTGCATGGTGTTGACGGTGAGTGTCGTGCGCTCCTGCCGGCCGAAGCGGGCATAGGCGTCGCGCAGCAGGTCGAAGGCTTCGCTGGTGCGCGGCGCCAGCCACTGGCCGGCCTCGGTCAACGCCAGGGCCCGGGGGCGACGCAGAAACAGCGGCGCGCCAAGGCGTTCCTCGAGCAGCTTGATCTGGTAGCTCACGGCGGCCTGGGTCATTCCCAGCTCGGCCGCGGCCTTGGTAAAGCTCAAATGGCGCGCAGCGGCTTCGAACACGCGGATGGCAGAGAGGGGCGGCAGGAGGTCGGTCATTGGCATAAGTCCAGCTTATGCATGTTAGCCGACATCGAATTGGAATTCGAGTCTTCGCAGGTGCATCTGGAGCACATCGAAACATCACCGCAGGTGGTCGAAATGCTCTATCGGGACAGGGTTTTGGGTCGGCACTGGATCGGCGTCCGCGCGCTGGCGGCGCTACGGATGCTGCTCAGCCGGCAGCGTCAGGACGATCTCGACCTCTTGTCGATGAGTCCGCACCTCCGGCGCGATTTGGGGCTCGACAGCGACCTCAGGCTCCGCAGATGACATCGCCCCGGCGCGGGCCGGGGCGAACGGGCGCGAGCAGGAGGTGCTCGTTACTTGCAGTCGTAGAGATGGCCGGCGCCGGCAGGCGCCTTGGTGCAGCTCGGCATGGCCGGCATCTTGGGCATCGCCGGGACCGTCACCGCCGCAGTCTTGGCGGCAGCCTTCGGAGCCGGGGTCACCTTGTGCCAGAACGCGGCGCTTTCATCCTTCCAGGCCGACAGGCAGTCGGGCATGAGCGGCAGGATGAAGCAGACCGGCTTGGGCGTGCTGGCGGCAGGCGCGTCGGCGGCGAGCACGGTGGTCGCCGGCATGGCGGTGGACGCAACGAGCGCCGCGGCAATCAGGATTTTTTTCATTGGAGTTCCCCTGGACGAACCCGCGCTGAGCCGCGGGTGCGCGGGGAAGCTATGCCAGAGCGAAAACGCCGACAATAATATGTGTGCCAATTCTGCACACTGCGCGGATTTGGCAACACTCACGGGGCGCCGTGACGGCTTGCGCGCCGGCCGCTTTGCGATTAGACGAAGCTCCGCCTCGGAGGGGTATAGCTCAGTTGGTAGAGCATCGGTCTCCAAAACCGAGGGTCGCGGGTTCAAGTCCTGCTGCCCCTGCCAAGGCATAAGGCCCGTTGATGGCCACCGCCAGGCGCCGACTCGCCGCGCCCGGCCAGAATTCCATGCAACACTGTCAGGTTATTGCGGGACGCAATGGCGTCCTGCCGGGGACTGTCACGGCGCCGTGGCATGGCGGGCGCCCGCCGCAGGCGGCACTCGACGTACGCGTGGCAGCGCGGCCCGATCGCAGTGCGACGATACCGGAATCCTGCTAGCAATGCGGGTTAGGGGGCTTTCGAGGGCAAGATCATGAAAGTGACGCTGGACCTGACGGAGCTGGTGGCCAAGGGCCAACTCAGCAAGGAGGAGGCCGACCGGCTGGCCAGGCTGGGGGCTGCCGACACCGGCTCGCTCGGCAGCAATATCCTGCTGTCGTTCGGCATGGTGGCGGTGGCGCTGGGAGGCGGGTTCCTGTTTCCCAACGCCCAGGCCGTGATCCTGATGGGCGTGATCCTGTTCGTGCTCGGGCTGGCCCTGATCCTCAACCGGGCGAAGAAATGGGAGCTGTTCGCACAGTTCTGCGTGACGCTGGGGGCGCTGGGCATTGCCGGCGGCGCCACCTTCCTGTCCGACAATTCGCCGCTGGTCGGGGTCGGGCTGACGCTCGGACTGGCCGCCGCCGCGTTCCTTGCCCGCTCCGGCCTGTTGGCGGTGTTGGCCATCCTGCAATTGTCCTATGTGCTGGGCACCGGCACGGCGTACTGGCACGCGAGCTATTTCTTCGGCGTCGACCGGCCCACTTTCACCATCTCGATGCTGATCGTCGTAACGATCGCGCTATATCTGGTGTCGCTGCAGGTTGCGCCGGTCTATGAGCGGGTGTGCCTCATCGCGGCGCGCACGGCGATCCTGGTGATCAACCTGGCTTTCCTCGTCGGCTCGTTGTTCGGCGACATGACGCTGGGGTGGCCGGCGAGCTGGTTCAGCGTCGGCTGGGCGGTGGTGCTGATCGCAGCCGCGCTCTGGGGTGTCTACGAGAATCGGCGCTGGGTGGTGAACGCCGCGGCGGTCTTCGGCGCCATCCATTTCTATACGCAGTGGTTCGAATATCTGGGCGCCAACCCCCTGTCGGTGCTGGGTGCGGGCATCCTGCTGGTGCTGTTCGGCCTGGCGCTGCGCTGGCTCAACAGCCGGCTGCACCGGCCGCCTGCGCTGGCGACGGCGTGAGGGAAGTAGCGAGTAGCGAGCAGCGAGCAGCGAGTAGGGAGTAGCGAGTAGCGAGTAGGGAGTAGCAGCGGTTGGTTGCTTCTAATCGCTATTCGCTATTCGCTAATCGCTAATCGCTATTCGCCGCTATTCGCTGCTCGGCCTTGAAATCCAGGGAAACGGCTCCCACATCGGGCAGGTATCCCGACAATTCGAGTTTGATCCGGTCCGCAGGCCCGGCATGGATTGCCTGTTGCATTTCAGTGGGCAGTTCACTAGATAAGCCGCTCTCAGCCGCCCGGGGTGACTCGCGCGGCAGTTTGTTATTGGGCAAATCGCCCCCCAGACGATCTCGTTGAAAGTGAAGCCGATGGCCGTGATGAACCCCGTCAAATTCCTGCAGGAAGTCCGGCAGGAAGTCGGCAAGGTGACCTGGCCGACGCGGCAGGAAACGCTGATTTCGACGGTGATGGTGGTGGTCATGGTGGCGCTTGCGAGCGCCTTCTTCCTGGCATCGGACCAGATCATCTCCTGGTTGGTGCAACTCGTTCTCAGCATCCGCTAAGCGGATCGGACACGGAATTTCGGAGACTAAGCGCGGCATGGCCAAACGCTGGTACATCGTTCAGGCGTACAGCAACTTCGAGCGGAAGGTTGCCGAGGACATCCGCCAGAAGGTGGCGCAGAACAAGCTTCAGGACCTGTTCGAGGACGTGATCGTCCCGACCGAGAAGGTCGTCGAGATGCGCCGCGGCCGCAAGGTCGATGCCGAGCGCAAGTTCTTCCCGGGCTACGTGCTGGTGAAGATGGACATGACCAACGAGGCGTTCCATCTGATCAAGAACACGCCCAAGGTCACAGGTTTCCTCGGCTCGGGCGACAAGCCCATGCCGATCTCGGAGAAGGAGGCCATGGCCATCCTGCAGCAGGTGCAGGAAGGCGTGGAGCATCCGAAGCCCTCCGTCTCGTTCGAGGTCGGCGAGCAGGTGCGCGTCTCCGACGGCCCGTTCGCCAGCTTCAACGGCGTCGTCGAGGAAGTCGACGAAGAGCGTGCGCGGCTCAAGGTCGAGGTATCGATTTTCGGGCGTCCCACACCAGTCGAACTCGAGTACGGACAGGTGGAGAAGGTCTGAGTTTTTCGAAACGAGTTCGACAGCTTCAGAAAGCCGGTTTGGCGAAGCCAAACCATGTGGAGCTCGAATACGGTCAGGTCGAGAAGGTCTGATCCCTGGGCAGGTGACTGCTCGAATCTGTGGGAGGGATGGCGGCCGGCCAGGCCGTCTGGCACCCGAACCACAGCGTCTAGCCGCCGGGTGACGCCGGCAAGAAAGTGAAGGACGTAACATGGCAAAGAAGATTACCGGTTACCTGAAGCTTCAGGTCCCGGCCGGTTCGGCGACCCCGTCGCCCCCGATCGGCCCCGCGCTCGGCCAGCGCGGCCTCAACATCATGGAATTCTGCAAGGCGTTCAACGCGGCGACGCAGAACCAGGAAAAGGGCGCCCCGACCCCGGTCGTGATCACCATTTTCGCCGACAAGAGCTTCTCATTCGAGACCAAGCTGCCGCCGGTGACCTATTACCTGAAGAAGGCGATGAGCCTGAAGTCGGGGTCCAAGCTTCCGGGCAAGGAATCGGCCGGCACCATCACCGCCAAGCAGATCCGCGAGATCGCCGAGGCGAAGCTCAAGGACCTCAACGCCTACGACGTCGACGCCGCGGCCAAGATGATCGCCGGCTCCGCCCGTTCCATGGGCCTGCAGGTGGAGGGCTGAGCGATGGCTGGCAAGCGTACGACCGAGATCGCAAAGGGCGTCGACCGCAAGAAGCTGTATCCGCTCGGCGATGCGGTGAAGATGGTCAAGGACCGCGCCAAGGCGAAGTTCGACGAGACCGTGGAAGTGGCGATGAATCTGGGCGTCGACCCGCGCCATGCCGACCAGATGGTCCGCGGCGTGGTCAATCTGCCCAACGGCACGGGCAAGACCGTCCGCGTCGCCGTGTTCGCCAAGGACGCCAAGGCCGATGAAGCCAAGAAGGCCGGGGCCGACATCGTTGGCGCCGAGGACCTCGTCAACGAGGTCATGGGTGGCAAGATCGAGTTCGACCGCGTCATTGCGACCCCGGACATGATGCCGCTCGTCGGCCGCCTGGGTAAGATCCTCGGGCCGCGCAATCTGATGCCGAACCCCAAGGTCGGCACCGTGACGCCCGACGTCGCCGGAGCGGTCAAGGCCGCCAAGGGCGGCGCCGTGGAGTTCCGCGTCGAGAAGGCCGGCATCATCCACGCCGGCGTCGGCAAGGCCTCGTTCACCGAAGCCGCGCTGCTCGAGAACATCAAGGCGTTCACCGACGCCGTGACCAGGGCCAAGCCGGCCGGCGCCAAGGGCACCTATGTCAAGCGCGTCGCCGTGAGCTCGACCATGGGCCCGGGCGTGCACGTCGATCCGGCGTCGCTGAGCGCATAACCTCTTTCGGGACGGGTTCGCCCCGTCCCGGGATGTCTCTCGCAAGAGAGGCACAAGTCCTGTCCGAGACTGCATGGCGGCGCGAGCCTTAATTCCTCGAATTCGGGGGCCTGCAATAGACGGGGTAAGAACCGATTTCGACGGGTCGAACGGCCCGCCGGCCGCGGTTCGAACCAGGCCAGTTGCCGCCGAAGGGGCAGTTCGCCCCCGACGCGTCGGCTCGGTTGACAGGCATCAACCGCTGACCTCGCGCAATCGGGGGCAGCAATTGGCAGACGGCTCCGGGCGACCGGGGCCAAATGTGGAGACTAAGAGTGGAAAGAGCGGAAAAGCGTGAGGTCGTCGCCTCGCTCCAGTCCTCGTTCGCCGAGGCTGGATCGATCGTCGTCGCGCGCAATGCCGGCCTCACCGTCGCTGACCTCGAGACTCTGCGCGTGCAGATGAAGCAGGCCGGCGGCAATGTGAAGGTCGCCAAGAACCGCCTGGCCAAGCTTGCTCTCAAGGACACCAGCACTGCGGACATCTCGGGTCTTTTCGAAGGCCCGACGGTCATCGCCTTTGCCAAGGATCCCATGACGGCGCCGAAAGTGGCGTCGGCCTTCGCGGACAAGAACCAGAAGTTCGAAGTCCTCGGCGGCTCGATGGGAATGACGGGTCTCGACCCGGCCAAGGTCAAGGCGCTCGCCACGATGCCTTCGCTCGATCAGCTGCGTGCGATGATCGCCGGCATGCTCAAGCAGCCCGGCACGCGCATTGCCTCGATCCTGCAGGCACCCGGCGGCCAGATCGCTCGCGTCCTGTCGGCTCACGCCGAGAAGGGCAACGAAGCCTGAGGCTCACATCACGGGGCCGTACGCGGCCCCTCTGGTTCGAACTGAAACGAAACACATAGGACAATCAAATGGCTGATCTCGCCAAACTCGTAGACGATCTCTCGGCCCTCACCGTTCTCGAGGCTTCGGAACTGTCCAAGCTCCTCGAAGAGAAGTGGGGCGTCTCCGCCGCTGCTCCGGTCGCCGTCGCGGCGGCCCCGGGCGCCGGCGCTGCCC
>JAEWCE010000310.1 GCA_023390785.1 Pseudomonadota bacterium | reverse complement strand
GCCTGCTTCACCGCCGATCCGGCCGGCAGCGCGGCCCTGTGGCTCGGTGCCCGCAGCGCTGGCATCCTGCTCGTCGCCCTTGCGCTCATGGTGCTGTGGGAGCTGGCTGGCCGCGAGCTCCGGCGCGCCTGGTTCCGTACCCGGGGCGGCCATCTGCTGCTCGCCGGCGCCGCCGACGACGTCGCCGGCCTCGCCCGTGCCCACCGCGCCGCCTCGGTCTATCTGGCGCCCGACCGCGCTGCGCTTGCCGATTTCGCCCGCCGCCATCCGTTTGCCGAAGCGGCCCCGCTCGCCCCCCATGCCTTGCCGCGCCAGCTCGCGCGGTTCGGCGCCCCGGCGGCGCGGCTGCTCGCTGCCGTTACCCACAACGATCTCGCCAACGTCGCCTTGGTGGAATCGGCGCTCGACTGTCCCGGCCGCGCCGAAATCCTGCTGCGGCTGGAGCAGGCCTCGGTGCGGGCGCTGTCGTCGCACCGGTTGCGCCAGCGCGCCGAGCGGCAGGGGCGCGATCTCGCCATCGTCTCGCGCACCGCGCTGCAGACCCGCCGCGGCATGGCCGCCGCCATGTCCGGGCGCTACACGCTGGACGGCGCGCCGCGCCCGCACATCGCGCTCTGCGGCACTGGCGAAGGATTGCAGGCCGCGGCGCTCGATGTCGTGCGCCAGGGCTTTGGGCTCGATACCGACCGGCCGCTGATCTCGATCCTGCGCACCGGCATGGCCGATTTCGCCGCCGGCGCGCTCGACCGCCTGCAGGCGAGCGAAGCCGCCGAGGTGCAGGTCACCGCGGCGCTCGCCGCTTCGGCCGGCAGCCTCGATCGCGCCATCACCGGCCTCGTGCTGGACGCGCCGCCGCTGCTCGCGGTCCACTGCCTCGGCGCCACGCCCGGGGAGGCCGAGGCCATCGCGCTCGAATGGGAACGCGTGCTGCTCGCATTGCATCAGCTGGTGCCGCCCATCATTGCCTATGGCGCCTCAGACCGGCCGCTTGGCTTGACCGGCATGATCCGCATCGCCGCGGCGCCCGATCTTGCCGAGGCGCGCGCCCTGGCGCGGCTGATGGATGCGCGCGCCGTCGCCGTCCATGCCGAATTCCTGCGGGCCCAGCGCGAGGCCCGCGGCGACAAATTCGGCAGCGCCCCCGCCGAGGCCGACTGGGCGCATCTGCCCGAGCCGTTCCGCGACGACAACCGCAACGTCGCCGACCAGATGGATTTTAAGCTCGCCAGCATCTTCATGCTTGCCGCGCCCGGCACCGGCAATGCCGAACTGACGCCCGAGGAAACCGAACAACTCGCCCGCATCGCCCACGCCCGCTGGTGGGCGTCCAAGGCGCTGAGCGGCTGGCGTTATGGCCGCGAGCGCGATGACCGCGGCCAGCTGCATCCCGACATGCCGCCCTACGACCGGCTCGGCGAGCCGGTGAAGCAGAAGGATCGCGACGAGGTCGCGAGCCTGCCGCGCCTCGCCCAGCTCGCCGGCGAGGCGCTGCGGCGCGAACGTCGCGTGGCGCTTCCGCAGCCGCTCGCGGCGGGCGCCCTCGCAACCCTCGCCGCCCATCTGCGCGCTACGCCCAAGGACCAGGTGCCGGTCGCCGTCCTACCGCTCGACACGGCCGCCATGGTGGCGATGGCGGCGGCGTTGCTGGCCGACGGCATCGCCATCGAGGCGGTGCTGGGCGCCGGCGCCGACTATGTGCTTCCGGGTCTCGCCGCGGTCCTGCGGCGCGCCTGGCGCATCCATGTGGCCTCCAGCCCCGTCGCCGCCGCGCTCGCCGCGCGCGCGTCCGAGGCTGTCAACGACGAGGGAGCGGTTCGTGCCCTGGCGTAATCTCCTGATCCCTCTCGCGCTCGTCCTGGCACTGCTCGCGGCCGGTACCGCCGCCGCCATCACCCCGGTCGTGACCGACGCCGCGCGCGCCGCGGTGCGCCAGCAGATCGTGCAGCAGCTCGGCCCCGCCCATTCCTATGCGTTGCTGATTGGCATCTCCGATTTCGACAATGCCGGCTGGCACGATCTGAGCGGCGTCGGTCCCGAGATCGAAAGGGTGGGCGCTGCGCTCGCCGCGCAGGGCTTCACAATCGTCCCCGAAAGCCACACCGGGCGCATGGACCATGCGACGCTCAAGGCCGCAATCGAGCGCTTCTTTTCGACCTACGGCAAGCGCGCCGAGGATCGCCTCGTGGTCTATGTCGCGACCCACGGCTATTCCGATCCGTCGCGCCCCGACGCCGATGGCTTCCTCGTCGCCTCCGACGCCGGTGTTCCGAAGGACGGCACGCTGCCCAATGGCTATTCGGTGCACGAGCTCAGCGCCGCGCTCACCTCCATCGCCGCCCAGCACGTGTTCCTGTTCTTTGATTCCTGCTTTTCCGGCGCCATGCTGCCCGAGCCGACCCGCGCCAGCGACACCATGCTCTCGTCAAAGCCCGCGCTGGCGTTGAGCAAAGAGACCGCGGCCTGGACGCTCGATCTGCTCGCCCACAACGCTCGCCTGGTGCTCACTGCCGGCAACGCCAGCCAGACCGTGCCCGACGTCGACAATCCCTTTGCCGCCGCCGTCGTCGATGCGCTCGGCGGCGCCGCCGATACCGATGGCGACGGGCTGATCCTCGGCACCGAGATCGCCCAGTTCGTCCGCGGCCGCGTCGCCCGCGCCACCCGGCTCGCCGGACACGCCAACGACCCGGTCTTCGCCGTGCTGCCCAAGCTGGTGCCGCCGGTCGCGCCGCGCCCCGACGTGCCGGCCGGCGACAAGATCGACTATGCGCTGCAGGGCGATTTCATCTTCCTCAGCCCCGGCGGCCCGAAGCCTGCCGCCGAGGCGGGCCTCACGCCGCAGCAGGCGCTGCTGCGGGACAAGACGGCGCGGCTGGGCGCCGGCCAGTTCCTCGCCTGCGTCGATTGCCCCACCATGGTCACCCAGCCCGCCGTGCCGAAGCTGGCGCTGGCCTCGACCGAGATCACCTACGCCCAGTGGGACGCCTGCTATCGCGAAATGGGCTGCCACCGCTATCTGGCCGACGACGGCTTCGGCCGTGGCGATCGCCCCGCCGGCAACGTCACCTGGCTCGATGCGCTCGAATACGTCACCTGGCTCGGCAGCAAGGCCGATGCCGACGCGCCCTGCGACGACTACCGCCTGCCCACCGCCGCCGAATGGACCGCCGCCGCCCTCTATTCCACCGCCGGCCCCGTCGCCTGGGCCAGCGCCGTCGCCGACGGCCAGCCCGTCTGCTGGGGGTGCGGTGCCGGCGACGAC
>JAEWCE010000297.1 GCA_023390785.1 Pseudomonadota bacterium | reverse complement strand
TCCGCATCCTTTTGATCCAGACGGTGCCGGCGCTGCTCGCGCTGGCCGTCGTGATCCTCACCTGAGCCAGCCGTCCGGACCGGGCGCGCGTTGGGTGTCAGTCGAAGCGGTAGTGTAGCCGGGCCATCCCGGCACCCAGCGCTTTGGCCGAGAGCAGCCTGGGTGTCGCCTTGAAGCCGGTCGCCGGAAACAGCGGGTAGCCACCGCCGAGCAAGGCCGAGGCGACATAGATCTCGATTTCGTCGAGGGCGCCGCGCTCGAGGAAGGCCATCTGCAGGCGGCCGCCGCCAAGCATCCAGACATCGCCATCCGACAGACCGCGCAACTCGGCGACCAGCGCATCGATATCAGTGCGCGGTTCGATCGGGACCGGAGGGTCAACGAGCGGCCGCGAGGTCACGACGATTGCCCGCTGGGCGGCGTACGGCCAGGGCGCGCCGCTGCGGATCATCCAGTCGTAGGTGGTGCGGCCCATGACGACGGTGCGGATGCGCTTGATGAAGACATCGTAGTGGTGCTCGCCGAGCTCGAAATCGGAGGGTCCGGTAAGCCAATCCAGCGATTCCCCGCTGTCGGCGATGTATCCGTCGAGGCTCGCGGCGATATAGCCGAGAATGCGCGCCATCTTGTTGCTTCCTTCCGATTCGGGTTGGGGCCGCCGCGACCTGGTACTAGATTGGTGCACATGCGCTACTGCCTCGTCGACACTGCGCTTGGAACCTTCGGCCTCGCCTGGACCGACACCGGCGTGGCGCGTGTGGCGTTGCCGGGCCGTGACCGGGCGCGCACGGAAATCTGGATATCCCGCGACCCGGCCGAGCCGGGCTTTCCCGATGGCCGCTTCGCGGCATTGCCAGACATGATCCGGCGCTATGCCGAGGGTGAACGGATCGACTTCACCGGCGTGCCGCTGGACCTGGACGGCATCCCCGAGTTCAATCGCCAGGCCTATGCCGAACTGCTGAAGATCGGTTACGGCGAAACCACCACCTATGGTGCCATCGCCCGCACCCTCGGGGATGTAGCGCTGTCGCGTGCCGTGGGGCAGGCGATGGGCGCCAACCCCATTCCGTTGATCATCCCGTGCCATCGCGTGCTGGGTGCCGGCGACAAGGCCGTGGGCTTTTCCTCGCCCGGCGGGGTCGGCGCCAAGATGCGCATGCTGGCGCTGGAGCACGCCGCCAGTCCCACCGGCCAGTACGCGTTCGGGTTCTGATGGTGACCCTGCTTGGCTAGGCCCCGTTCCGTCGATCCCATGGAGCGCTATCGCCGCTTCGTCGCCGAGACGATGGCCAAACGCATTCCGATGATCGTGCGCAACGCCGAGACCGGCTTCGATGCCGAGACCGTTGCGCGGCTCGAGGCCGTCTCGCGGGCCATTGCCGCCGGCGCGCCGATGGTGGTGGACCTTGGCAACTGGCCGTTCGCCGGCTGGGAAGAGTTTCCGGCGCGCGTCAACGGCCGGCGCATCGGCGAGGCGCCGTTCTTCGATTTCGAGTTCTGGATGTATTTTCGCATCCTCGAGGCGGTCCGCTTCGCCGAGACCCGGGCCGATCCGTTCCGCGCCACCAAGCACCGCGACCTCGACCGCCACCTCAAATGGGCCGACGAGGCGCTCGGACGCGTCTCGACGCTGGCCGAGGGACTGGCGATGGCGCTCGACGCCAATGCACACGATCTGTCGCAGATCGGCTCGCCGACCGGCCGCTACGCGCTCGGCCGCGAGGCGCTGGAGGTCGATGCCGGCTCGATCCGGCGGCTGAACCTCATTGCCGACAATTTCGGCGGCGAGTTCGTGGCCGATCTGGTCCTTGGCCTCGTGGCGGCCGAGGTCGGTATCGAGGTGGTGGTACACGTCAAGCAATTGCCGATGTTCGTCTCGGATACGACCACCGACGACGTGACCATCCTGTTCGACCGGCTGGGGAAGGACGGCTTCGGCAAGCGCCTGCAGGCGGCGGTGCAGCGCGGCAGCATCCGCTTTGCCGCGCACGCCTTCTGGTCGTCGCCGAAGTTTTTCGACCGGCTGCCGGTCGAGGAACTGGGGGAGGGGCCGGACGTCCTCAACGTGCTCAAGGGCGACCTGAATTTCCGCCGCGCCATCGGCGACGCGACGGTGCCGGTGGAAACGCCGTTCCAGGCACTGCCTGTACTGCCGACCGCGCCGTTGCTGTCGCTGCGTTCGATCAAATCCTATTGCCTCGCCGGCATGACCGACTGGCCGAGCCGGTTGTCGAGGACGGATTTCCCGATGGACGGCTCGATCGTCGCCGTACAGCAGGTGCCGGTGCGCGCCGCTACTGCTTCCGCCGAAAGCTCTTCAGATGCGGAACCGCCTTTACGACGCGCTCTGCGATGGTTTCGACGGGCAGGGTGACCGGTTCGCTGATGGCGTTCTCGTCCGGGCCGGGAACCTCCAGCGTGTCGAACTGGCTGCCGACCAGTGATGACGGCATGAACTCGTGGTGGCGGGCCGAGGCCCGCTCCTCGATCAGCTTGCGGCTGCCCTCCAGATAGACGAACAGGATCGGCTCGCCGGCCGCCTTGATGAGACAGTCGCGATAACTGCGCTTGAGTGCCGAGCAGGCGCCCACGGCGACGCCCTTGCGTTCGGCCGCCTCGTGCAGCGCCTGCGCAAAAGCGGTCAGCCACGGCCAGCGATCGTCGTCGTTGAGCGGGATGCCGGCATGCATTTTCTGCTTGTTGGCGTCGGAGTGGTAGTCGTCCGCATCGAGGAAGGGCGCGTGCAGGCGCCGGCCGATCGCCTTGCCGGTCACGGTCTTGCCGCTGGACGACACGCCCATGGCGATGAGGATGCGGGCCGGACGTAGGGTCAAGGGATAGGGCTCCAAGCCGATGATTGCGCTTTCAGCCTTAGCGGATGGCGCGTGGCGAGGAAAGGGCACCCGCCGGGCTTACACGGTCGCCATGAAAGCCCCGTCGACGTAAAGGATGTGGCCGTTGACGAAGCTCGCCGCGTCCGAGCTCAAAAAGATCGCCGCGCCGCCCAACTCCGCCACCTCACCCCAGCGACCCATCGGCGTGCGGCGGCCGATCCAGGCGCTGAACTCCGGGTCCTTGACCAGCGCCTCGTTGAGCTCGGTCTTGAAATAGCCCGGCGCGATGCCGTTGACGTTGAGGCCGTGCCGCGCCCATTCGGTCGCCATGGCCCGGGTGAGATTGGCGACGGCAGCCTTGCTGGCTGCGTAGGGCGCGATCGACGGCCGCGCCACGGCGCTCATCAGCGAGCAGATGTTGACGATCTTGCCAGCGCCGCGCGGGATCATGCGTTTCGCCACGGCCTGGCCGACCAGGTACACCGAGGTCACGTTGGCCGACATGATCCGCTCGAACTTGTCCTCGGGGAACTCTTCCAGCGGGGCGCGAAACTGCATCCCGGCATTGTTGACCAGGATGTCGATCGGCCCGATGTCGCGTTCGACGAACTCCACCGCGTCGTTGACGCTCTCAGAGTTCGTGACGTCGAAGGCGACGGCGCGGGCCCGCGCGCCGGAATCGGCGAGATCGGCGGTGGCTTTGCCGAGGGTTTCAGGGTCACGCGAATTGAGGATGATGTCGGCGCCGGCGCCGGCAAGAGCCGCCGCGATGGCAAAGCCGATGCCGCGGCTCGACCCGGTGATCAGGGCGCGCTTTCCGGCAAGACTGAACTGCGACAGGCTATCCATTTCAGGCCTCCGATCCGGTGCGCCGGCAGTAGCGCAGCCGGGACCGCCTGTTAAGGGCCGACAGCGCTCGCCCCCTTGGATTCCGGGCCGCTTTTAGGCTGGCAAATGCCGGTGTCGCGTGCCAGAAAGTTCGCAGAATAGAACATCTTGCGCCTTGGAGGAGCTTTCATGCCGTCTGCCGATATCGGCCTCATTGGTCTTGCCGTGATGGGCTCCAACCTGGCGCTGAACATTGCCGAAAAAGGCTATACCATCGCGGTTCACAACCGTACCGCCAGCAAGATCGACGACTTCATGGCAGTGGCCAAGGAGCAGGGGCTGGACGGAAGGTGCGTCCCCGAGGCCGACATCAAGGCCTTCATCCAGTCGGTGAAGCGGCCGCGGTCCATCATCATCATGGTCAAGGCCGGCAAGCCGGTCGACGAGATGATCGAGCAATTGCTGCCCATGCTCGAGCCGGGCGACGCGATCCTCGAATGCGGCAACTCGCTCTACACCGACACGGCGCGCCGGTTCGCCTATCTGCAGGCCAAGGGCATCGGCTATCTCGGAATCGGCGTGTCCGGGGGCGAGGAAGGCGCGCGCCACGGCCCCTCCATCATGGTGGGCGGCGCGGAGGCGCAGTGGAAGAACGCGCAGCCGATCCTCGAGGCGATCTCGGCCAAGTTCAACGGCGAGCCCTGCTGCGCCTATCTTGGGGAAGGCGGCGCCGGGCACTTCGTCAAGACCATCCACAACGGCATCGAATACGGCGACATGCAGATGATCGCCGAGGTTTACGGGGTGATGCGCGACGGGCTGGGCATGGCGCCCAAGGCCGCCTCCGACGTGTTCAAGGACTGGAACAAGGGGCCGCTCAACTCCTACCTCATCGAAATCACCGGCTACGTGCTCGAGGCGATCGAACCCAAGACCGGCAAGCCGCTGGTCGAATTGATCCTCGACAAGGCCGGCCAGAAGGGCACCGGGGTGTGGTCCGCCATCGCCGGCCAGCAGCTCGGCGTCCCGGCGACGGCCATCGAAGGCGCCGTGGCGGCCCGCTCGATCAGCTCGCGCAAGGACGAACGCGTTGCCGCCGAGAAGGTCTATGGCAAGCGCAGCGCGGGCAAGGCCGACGTGCCGCTGGCCGAACTCGAAAAGGCGCTGCTGGCGGGCAAGATCGTCTCGTATGCCCAGGGCTTCGCTGTGCTCGCCAAGGCGTCGGAGGAGAACGGCTGGAACCTGCCGCTGGCCACTATTGCCAAGATCTGGCGCAATGGCTGCATCATCCGCTCGCGCTTCCTCGATCAGATGTCGGCCGCCTACGCCAAGGGCGGGGCGCAGAACCTGCTGATGGTTCCCGACTTCGTCGCCATCATGAAGGATGCGCACAAATCGCTGCGCAAGGTGGTGGCCGAAGCGGCCCTCGGCGAGTTCCCGATGATCTGCCTGTCCGCCTCGCTCGCTTATTTCGACAGCTACCGGCAGGCGCTGGGCACTGCCAACCTGACCCAGGGGCAGCGCGATTTCTTCGGCGCCCATGGCTTCGAGCTGACCGACCGCCCCGGCGAGCAGCACGGCACCTGGCCGAGCACGATCGGCAAGTAGGAGCGCCGGGGGGCTGTTAGCAATTCGCTGCATCTGCTGCTAAGAGCCTGAAATCATGTCTTAATTTTGTGAGCCGAGGCTTGCCTTCAAGCGTTCGAGTCGTGTGAACTCGTGCGTGACGGAGGTGAACATGACGGTTTCGACGACCACGGCTGAAGGCTTTGGACTGACGACTGCACAAATTGTCTATCGCGTCCCCGACCACCTGGAGGTGCTGCAGGAATTCGTCTGGCAGAAGTACGACACGTTCCCGGATTTCCCGGTGCTCGGCAGGTTCCTCGCCTTCTGGGAAGAGGAGATCGAGGGCCCGATCTTTTCGGTGACCGTCGCGCATGCGCGGCTGATCAGGCCAGCCGACATCAGGGAGCTGCGCCGCCTGGTCCACTAGAGCGGCGGCTGTACGTCCTCGGGCGCATCGCGGGGAATGTGCATCTGGCCCGGCGGCGCCATTTCCGGGGTCCGCGGATGCGCGGCGACGCTCGGCTTGTGGCCGAGGTCGAAGCGGAGCGCGATGAACGTAAACAACACCACCGCGCCGGCGGTGAGAATGGCCGCGCCGATGAACGGCGCTCCCGGGAAATAGCCGGGCGAGCCTTCGCCGTAGGTGAAGTATGCAAAGATCTGGGTCGCTGCGAGCGGTCCGATGATCGTCGCCAGCGAGTTGGCAGCGTTGACCGCGCCCTGCAACTCGCCCTGTGCGTTGTCGGGCACCTGCCGTGACAGCACGCCATTGATCGCCGGCGCGGCCAGTCCGCTGACGGCACCCACGACGATGTACACGTAGACCCACACCTCGTGCTTGATGAAGGCGATACCGGTGAAGGCGACCACTGCCGCCAGCATGCCGACGACCACCACCGGCGTCTCGGTGAACCGCTTGACCAGCGGTCCCACGCCGAAGGCCTGGAACAGCGCAAACACGATGCCGAACAGCCCCAGCGTGCGGCCGATCTGCGAGGACGAGAAGTTGAACACCTCGATGGTGAAGTAGTTGTAGACCGAAGGAAACGCCTGCGCCGCCGTGGTGAACATGAAGAGCGCCAGCATCAGCCACAGCACGACGGGGAATTTCCTGAGCGACAGCAGCGCGCCGAACGGGTTGGCGCGGCGGATGCTGAACGGCCGGCGATGCTTGTGGTCGAGCGATTCCGGCAGCACGAACAGGCCGAAGAGGAAGTTGGCGAAAGCGAGCACTGCCGCGGCATAAAATGGCACTTTGGGGCCGAATTCGCCCAATTCGCCGCCGATCACCGGCCCGATGATGAACCCGAGCCCGAAGGCGGCGCCGATCAGCCCGAAGCGCTGCGTGCGCTTGGCGGGATGGGTGATGTCGGCCATGTAGGCGGTGGCCGTGGCGACGGCGGCGCCGGCAACGCCGGACACGAAGCGGCCGATGAACAGGTACCAGACCACGGGGGCGAACCCCATCATGGTGTAGTCGAACGTCAGCCCCAGCAGCGAGCCGAGCAGCACCGGCCGGCGCCCGAAACGGTCGCTGAGATTGCCCAGCACCGGTGAGAACAGGAACTGCATCGAGGCATAGACGAACACCAGCCAGCCGCCGAACACCGCCGCCTCGGCTACGCCGCCGCCGGTCAGGTCCTTGATCAGCTCTGGCAGCACCGGAACGATGATGCCGTAGCCCACCATGTCCAGGAGGATGGTAACGAGGATGCAGGCGAGGGTGAGCGGCGAGTCTTTGCGGTCAGAGGCCATGGAGTCTCGGAGTTGCGAGGGGGCAGTTGACACAGCGGGGAGGGCCAGCGCAAGCGCTAAGGCCTGCTGCCCTCTGCGGCTTTCGGGCTTCGCTCGGGGGGCGGAACGGCGGGTTCGGGCGCGGCATCGAAGCCATAGAGCCAATCGAGACGTTTGAGGTGGCCGCGACCGCCCTGCGCCTTGAGCACGAGGTCGCGTCCGGCGGTGAACGGCCACTCGAGATGGTAGGCGAAGCCGTTGAAATCCGAGGGCTTCCGCACCCGTTCGACGCGTTCCTTTCGCATCGCGCCAAAACGCTGGAAGGCCGAAGCGGCATCCGGCTCCGTCATCAGCAGTGGTGCAAGGATCGCTGCATCCTCGATGCCCATCGCCGCGCCCTGCGCCTGAAAAGGGAGCATCGCATGCGCTGCGTCGCCGATGATGCCGACGCCCCCATCGGACCAGACCGTCGCGTCGACCGTGTCGACGATCCAGTAGCCCCAGCCGCCCTTCGCCAGGCTGAGGATCGTCTCGAACGGCTTGGACGGGAAGGCTGCCCACGGCAGCGTGGGCTCTTTTGGGGGCGCGCCGCCCGACAGTGCACGCTCCTTGGTCTTGACG
>JAEWCE010000180.1 GCA_023390785.1 Pseudomonadota bacterium | reverse complement strand
AGCACGAGGTGCTGCAGCTTTGCGCCGCCGGGCGCACCAACAGGCAGATCGCAGCCGAGCTCCGGCTCAGCGGCCGCACGGTGGACCGGCATGTGAGCAACATCCTCGCCAAGCTCGGGGTGCCCTCGCGCGCCGCGGCTACCGCCTATGCCTATGAGCACGGACTGGTGCGGCCGCATCCGCCCGCTGGGTAGAACTACCCAGCCCGGCCCCGCCGCTTCTGGCGCGATCTGCCGAAGCGGCGGGCAACGCCGCCGCCTAGCTTTGCTGCCTCGGACACAAGGAGAGGCAGATGGCCAACACACTTCACCACGCAAGCCCACGGCTCGAAGAGGGCGCGGCGCTGGACGCGTTCGCCGAACCCGCGGTGCGGACGCGCATCATCGTGATCGGCGGCGGGCAGGCCGGGCTGTCGGTCGGCTACCATCTGAGGCGGCTCGGGGTGACGGATTTCCTGATCCTCGATGCCGAGGCGCGGATCGGCGATGCCTGGCGCAAGCGCTGGGACAGCCTGCAATTGTTCACGCCGGCGGCGTTCGACGGGCTGGACGGCATGGCGTTCCCGGCGCCCCGCGACGCGACGCCGGGCAAGGACGAGATGGCCGACTATCTCGAGGCCTATGCGCGGCACTTCGAGCTGCCGGTGGTGCTCAAGGCGCGCGTCACGCATCTGGGCCGCGACGGCGGGCGGTTCGCGGTTACCGCCGGCGGGCGCCAGTACGAGGCGGCGCGGGTGATCGTCGCGATGTCGAACTACCAGGTGCCGAAGCGGCCGGGGTTTGCCGCGGCATTATCGCCCGAGATCGTGCAGCTGGATTTGGGGAGCTACCGCAATCCGGGACAGCTCAGGCCGGGGGCGGCGCTGGTGGTGGGCGCGGCCAATTCGGGCGCGGAGATCGCCAACGACCTGGTGCCGACGCATCGCGTGCTGCTGGCCGGGCGCAGGGTGAGCGAGGTGCCGGGCAAATATTCGAGCCCAGTCAATCGCCGCGTAGTGGTGCCACTGCTCAACCGGCTGGTGTTCCCACATATCCTGTCGGTCAACACGCCGATCGGGCGCAAGGCGCGGCCGAAGGTGATCAAGAGCGCCGCTCCACTGATCCGGGTGAAGTCGCGCGACCTCGCGGCGATGGGGGTGGTGCGGGTGGGCCGGATCACCGGCGTGCGCGACGGCAAACCGCTGTGCGATGATGGCAGCGTGTGCGAGGTAGCCAATGTGATCTGGTGCACGGGGTTCGACAACGGGCTCGGCTGGATCGACCTGCCGGTGCTGCAGGACGACGGCGAGCCCGACCACGAGCGCGGCGTGGCGCGGGGCGTGGACGGCCTGTATTTCGTTGGCCAGCATTTTCTCACCTCGATGGCGTCGGCGATGGTGTTCGGCGTCAACCGCGACGCGCGGCGGATCGCAAAGCTGGCGGCGGGCTGACTGGGCGCTGCGGCGACTTCCGCGGCGGCGGCGGGCGTGCTTAGTGGGGGGATCGACACAGGAGACGATGATGGCAGTGCGGGTGCTGGTGGCGGGGCTCGGGGGAATGGGGCGGAGCCATGCGCTGGCCTATCACCGGCACCCCGGGTTCGAGATCGCGGGGCTGGTGAACCGGTCGGCGCCGCGGCTGAGCCCGGAGCTTCGGGGCTACTCCGTGCGGCCGGATTACGCCACGGCGCTGCGCGAGACGCGGCCGGAGCTGGTGTCGATCAACACCTATTCGGACACGCATGCCGAGTACGCGGTGATGGCGCTGGAACAGGGCGCGCATGTGTTCGTGGAAAAGCCGCTGGCGACGACGGTGGCCGATGCCGAGCGGGTGGTGGCGGCAGCCAAGGCCAATGGGCGCAAGCTCATCGTGGGCTACATCCTCCGCCATCATCCGAGCTGGGTGCGGCTGATCGCCGAGGCGCGCAAGCTCGGCGGGCCGTATGTGTTCCGCATGAACCTCAACCAGCAGTCGAGCGGCGAGGGCTGGCGCACGCACAAGGCGCTGATGCAGACGACGTCGCCGATCGTCGATTGCGGCGTGCACTATGTCGACGTGATGTGCCAGATCACCGACGCCAAGGCCGTTGAGGTGCGCGGCATGGGGCTCAGGCTGACGCCGGAGGTGGCGCCGGACATGTACAATTACGGCCACTTCCAGGTGCTGTTCGCCGACGGCTCGCTCGCCTGGTACGAGGCCGGCTGGGGGCCGATGATGTCGGAGGAGGCGTTCTTCGTCAAAGACGTGGTGAGCCCCAACGGGGCGGTATCGATCGTGCCGGCGCCGGGCGGACGTTCGGACGATCTCGAAATGCATACGCGCGCCGACCGCATCCGGGTGCACCGCGCGGCGCTGGGCGCGGATGGCGGGTTTGCGCAGGACGACGAGATGATCGCGGTGCCGGCGGAAGCGGGGCATGACGGGCTGTGCGCACTGGAACAGGATTTCGTCCATCGCGCCATCGTCGAGGATCTGGATCTGAACCGATCGATGCACGACGCGGTGGAGTCGCTGAGGATTTGCCTGGCGGCGGACGAGAGTGTGCGGACCGGGGTGGCGGTGAGGCTGTAACGGGCTTCGCGCGAGAGGAGCTGGCGCCGACGCCGGCGGGTCCCCTCCCCCGCTGCGCTGGGGAGGAGTCCCGACTTCTAGAACATCGTTTCGTCGAGGAACGCGTTGCGGAACTTGCCCTGCGGGTCGTACCGCTTCACCAGCGCTTTGAACGCCTCGAGTTTCGGCCAGCGGGTGGCGATGTCGGCTTTGGGGAGGGTGAAGAGCTTGCCCCAGTGGGGACGCACGGCGAAGGGGGCGAGGGTCTGCTCGATGATCGGCAGCACGGTTTGCACCGTGGGCCAGTCGCGCTGCCAGGTGAAGTGGACGGCGAGGCAATCCTGGCCCGAGGCGGAGCTGAGCCAGAGATCGTCGGCGGCGACGGTGCGCAGCTCGGACACCATCAGCGGGGCGGCGAAACGGTCCTGCACGGCGTGCAGGGCGCGCAGGGCGGCGGGGCCGTCGCGGCGCGGCACGAAATATTCCGACTGCAGCTCGGCGCCGGCCGAGGGGCTGAACTCGATGCGGAAATGCGGCAGGCGCAGATACCAGGGGCCGGGCACGCCGAGCTGTTCGGTGGCCGGCGCCGGGTCGAGGCTTTCGATCGGATGGTAGGGGCGCTCGGCGGGGCGGGCGCCGAACAAATCACCCTGGCGCGGCGGGGCGTCGGCGAGGCTCTTCAGCCAGACACTGGCGATGCGCTCGCCCTGCCAGGGCGTGAAGGCGCTGACCGAATAGGCGCTGCCGGTGATGGCGTCGAAATTGTCGACATAAGCAGCAAAGGGCAGATCGACATAGACGTTCTGGCGCATGTCGAAGCGCGGCACCACGTCGAGGGTGATGGCGGTGACGATGCCGAGGGCGCCGAGCCCGACCACGGCGCCGGCGAAATCGGCATCGCCACGGCGGAGGGTGACGACGTCGCCGCCGGCGGTGACGAACTCGAGGGCGGCGACGGCGGCGGCGAGGTTGCGGTTGAGATTGCCCGAACCGTGGGTGGCGGTGGCGACGGCGCCGACGATCGAAATGTGCGGCAACGAAGCGAGATTGGCGAGGGCGAAGCCGTCGGCGTCGAGGCGCGGACAGAGATCGCCATAGGTCGTGCCGCCGTCCACGGTGACGGTGCGGGCGTCGCGGTCGAGGCGGTAGAGCCGCTCGAAGCCCTTGAGCGAGACGATGGCGCCGGTGCTGTCGGCGATGCGGTTGAAGGAGTGGCGCGAGCCGAGGGCGCGCAGCCTGCCGGCGCGCCGAACCAGATCCTGCAGCTCGGCGCGGCTGCGCGGCGTCTCGATGCCGGTGCTGTAGGCGATGTTTCCGGCCCAGTTGCGGGGTGTTTCGGTCATGGTCTTTGGGTCCATCGGGGCGGGGTCGGACCCAAGCTAGAGAGTTTCGCCGTCGGGCGGAAGCAGCACCGTACCTGGAACGCCGGTGGCTGTGGCCCCCACCCCCGGCCCCTCCCCGCAAGGGGGAGGGGGGCGATGGAGCCGCAGGCCCGGGTGGTTGCAGGCCGGCGCCCCTCCCCCTTGCGGGGAGGGGCTGGGGGCAGCGGGCACCGGATCGGCGTTTCATGGACGCCATGCACTCGCGGCGCTTGCGTTGGGAGCGGTTCTGCCCATATAAGCCGACGTCGCCCGCAGGTTCGCCTGCAGCAAAAGGCGACCGGCTTCTCTTCTTATCGGCCAATGCGGTGAGCGGCGAAGTCCCCCGGAAGCGCGTCAGACGCGCAGGGTTCCGGGTGGGAAACGCAACCGCGGCAATTCCTGTCGCCATTGCTTGATGCAACGCCCGCCGAGAGCGCGGGCCTCCTGCCGTGCGCCCCGATTGGCTGGTGCGCCGGCCAAACATGAGATTTTACGTGAACAAGACGTTTTCCGACCTCGGCCTGCCGGCGCCGCTGCTCAGCGCGCTCGATGCCGCCGGGTTCGCCACTCCGACCGCGATCCAGCTCAAGGCCATCGGGCCGCAGCTTTCGGGCCGCGACATCATCGGCATTGCCCAGACCGGCTCGGGCAAGACCGCGGCCTTCGGGCTGCCGATCCTCGCGGGGCTCAGCACGCTGAGCGGCCGGGCCAACCCGCTGACGACGCGGGCACTGATCCTGGCGCCGACGCGCGAGCTGGCGGTGCAGATCGACGAAGTGCTGCGCACGCTCGGGCCCAAGAAGCTTTCGACCGTGCTGGTGCTGGGCGGGGTGTCGCGCTCGGCGCAGATCAACAAGATCGCGCGTGGCGTCGACGTGATCGTGGCGACGCCGGGCCGGCTCAAGGACCTGATCGACGACCGCAAGCTGCGCCTCAACGAGACGCGCTGGCTGGTGCTCGACGAGGCCGACCGCATGCTCGACATGGGCTTCATCCACGCGGTCAAGCAGATTGCCGCCGCCATCGGGCCGCGCCGGCAGACGGCGATGTTCTCGGCGACGATGTCGGACGAGATCGCCAAGCTGGCGGGCGGGCTGCTGAAGGACCCGGTGCGCATCGAGGCGTCGGCGCCGGCGACCACAGTGGTCAAGATCGAGCAGAAGGTCATTCTGGCGCACACCAAGCAGAAGCGCGACGAGCTCAACACGCTGCTCAAGGACCCGGCGCTTGAGCGCGTCATCATCTTCTCGCGCACCAAGCACGGCGCCGACAAGGTGGCCAAGAACCTCTCGATCGATGGGCACGAGGCCGCGGCGATCCACGGCAACAAGAGCCAGAACGCGCGGCAGGCGGCGCTCAAGGCGTTTGCCTCGGGGCAGGCGCGCATCCTTGTTGCCACGGACATCGCGGCACGCGGCATCGACGTGCCCAACATCACGCACGTCATCAATTACGAGCTGCCGGACGATGCCGAGAACTACGTGCACCGCATCGGCCGCACGGGACGCAACGGCGCATCGGGCATCGCCATCAGCCTGGTCAATGGCGAGGAGCGGGCGAAGCTGCGCGAGGTGGAGCGGCTGATCCGCCGCACCCTGCCGGTGACGGGCGAATTGAAGCCGATGCCGGGCGAGGTCCCGGCGGGCGAACGCCCCGCCGG
>JAEWCE010000096.1 GCA_023390785.1 Pseudomonadota bacterium | reverse complement strand
GCCCGGCATGATCGACGAGCGCACCGGTCGCGTCGTTACCGGCAAGTACGCCAACTGGACCACGCAACCGAACAACCCCATGCGCAAAGACGCGATGGAGCCGGCGGAGTAACGGCGCGGGGAACGGCCACTGGCGCCGCGCATTTCCCCGCCATGTACAGGCTCTATTACTGGACCGGCATTCCGGGACGCGGGGAGTTTGTTCGGCTGGCGCTCGAGGCCGCCGGCGCGAAGTACCAGGATATCGCCCGGCAAAAGGGCGACGGGTGATCGAGGCGTTCACTGCCAGGACGCGGACCCCGAGCTTCCCGCCGCCCTTCCTGGTCGACGGTGATGTGGTCGTCGGCCAGACGGCGGCCATCCTGTTCTACCTGGGGCCGAAACTCGGGCTCGCCCCGCGAGACCCGCGGCTGCGGCTCTGGGCGCATCAGATCCAGCTCACCATCGCCGATTTCGTCGTAGAGGCGCATGACAGCCACCATCCCGTAGGATCGGGGCTCTACTACGAGCAGCAGAAGCGGGAGGCGAAGCGCCGGGCCAAGGAATTCCGCAAGGAGCGGGCGCCGAAGTTTCTCGGCTGGTTCGAAACGGTATTGCGCAACAATATCGCCAGCCGAAAGGTGCTCGTGGGCCGCCGCTCCGGCTATGTCGACTTCTCGCTGTTCCAGGTCGTCGAGGGGCTGGCCTATGCCTATCCCAGGCTGTGGGCGCGGATCGCGGGCGAGTATCCACTGGTCACCGCACACCGGCAGCGCATCGCGGAATATCCGGCGTTGCAGACCTATTTCCGCAGCCAGCGTCGCCTCGACTTCAATACCGGTGGACTGTTCCGGCATTACCCCGAACTCGACCCATGAGCCTGCCCCTTCGGGGTTGACCACAGCGCCCATCTCCGGCAGCAAGGGCGCGACCTGCCGGAGCCTGTCTGCATGACCTTGACCGCCATCCTCATCATCGTCGGCCGCCTGCTGCTCGGCGGCTATTTCGTGCAGGCCGGCATCCGCAATTTCATGAAGTTCGAGCTGCACACGGGCATCCTCGAAAAGAAGGGTGTTCCAGCGCCGCGCGTGTCGCTGGCGGTGGCGCTGGCCGTGCAGGTGCTGGGCGGCCTGTCGGTGGCGCTCGGGGTCTTCCCCGCCATTGGCGCCATTGGCTTGATCATCTTCACCATCGCGGCCAACCACCTCTACCACAACTTCACGCAGTTCACCGGCGCCGAGCGGCAGGGCCATCTGAGTTCCGTGCTGGCCAACGCGGCCATCGTCGGCGGCTTTCTGCTTGTGATCGCCATCTCGTGAGCCCGCCGGTGGCGCCGCGCGAGCGCTGGCTCGCGCATGGGGCGATGCTGGCCTTCTCGGCGCTGATCGCCGGCTCGTTCACCTCGGGCGCATTGGCGGTGCCCTACATCCACCCCATCCCGCTCAACGCCGTGCGCTTCGTGCTCGCCTCGGCGCTGATGGGCGTGGTCGCCTTCGGCCTCGCGCGCAACCGTGCGGTATTTCCGCCTGCGCCATGGCGCTTCGGCGTCATGGGCCTGCTGATGGCCGCCTATTTCGTTACCCAGTTCATCGCCTTGGGCATGACGCTGCCGGTCGCGACCAGTGCCGTCTATACGCTCGTGCCCCTGATGACCGCGGTGACCGCCTGGCTCATCGTCCGCCAGCGCTCCGGTCCGGTTGTGCTGCTGAGCCTCGTCATTGCCGCCGCCGGCGCCATCTGGGTGATCTTCCACGGCGACCTCGCGGCGCTGCTGCGCTTCGATGTCGGCCGCGGCGAGCTCATCTATTTCGGCGGCTGCGTCGCCTATTCGATCTAGACGCCATTGCTCCGCCGCTACAGCCGCGGCGAGCCCTCGCTGGTGCTGAGCTTCTGGACGCTGACGGCGAGCGCCATCTGCATCGCGCTCAGTGGCATCCCCGATATTGTCGCGACTGACTGGCTGCACCTTCCGGCGCTGGTCTGGTGGGTCGTCCTCTATCTCGCCGTTGGGTCCACCGCGATCTGCTTCTTCCTCATCCAGTTCGCTTCGCTGCGCCTGCCGGCGCCCAAGGTCATTGCCTACGGCTATCTCACCCCGGCCTTCGTCATCCTGTTCGAAGCCATCGCCGGCCACGGCCTGCCGAGCCTTTCGATCATCGCCGGTGCGGCGGTGACGGTGCTCGGGCTGATCGTGCTGGCGGTGGTCAAGGACTGACCCCCCTCAGGCCTTCGGCACGAGGCCGTTGAGGAACAGGCCTTCGAGATAGCGCGCGGCATCTTCGAAGCGGGCGTCGCCGCCGCGGGCGGGGCCGAGCACGGCGCGGACCTGCACGTCGAAATCGGCATAGTGCTGCGTCGTCGCCCAGATCGAAAAGATCAAATGGTAAGGGTCGGTGCGGACGATCTTGCCTTCGTGCATCCAGCTCTCGATCACCCGGGCCTTGTCGTCCACCAGCGCCTTGAGTTCGCCTTCGAGCACGTCGATCGCATGTGGCGCCCCTTGCAGCATCTCATTGGCGAACAGCCGGCTCTGCCGCGGAAAGTCGCGCGCCATCTCGAGCTTCCGCCTTATGTAGCTGCGCAGTTCCGACACCGGGTCGCCCCCCGCGTCGAATTCGCGCAACGGGTCGAGCCACAGGTCGAGCATGTCTTCGAGCAGCCGGCGGTGGATCTCTTCCTTGCTCGAGAAATAGTAGAGCAGGTTCGGCTTGCTCATCCCCGCCGCCTCGGCGATCTGGTCGATCGTGGCGCCGCGAAAGCCGTGCAGCGAAAACACATCGAGCGCCGCGTCGAGGATCACATCCTGCTTCTCGCGCTGGATGCGGGTGCGCGGTCGCGCCTTGGCGGGAGGCGCCATCAGCGGTGGTCCGTCGGGGATCGTTCGGGGAGCATTTTCACCTTGATCGGCAGCCGCCAAGTGCTAACACTTTTTCCAACTGGTCAAAAATTCCCGTAGCACATTGCCGCGTCAAGCCACAAACAAGCTTGAGGGTGTGCCCAGGAAAGAATCGCGAGGGAGTTGCGCGTGTCCAATCGTCAAAATGTTGCGCCGAACGATCTGAGCGCGTTCTGGATGCCATTCACGGCCAACCGCCAGTTCAAGAAGGCGCCGCGCATGTTCGTGGGCGCCAAGGACATGTTCTACACCACCTCGGATGGACGCCAGGTGCTCGACGGCACGGCGGGCCTGTGGTGCGTCAACGCCGGCCATTGCCGCCCCAAGATCGTGTCGGCGATCGCCGAGCAGGCGGCCGAAATGGACTACGCACCGGCCTTCCAGATGGGCCACCCCAAGGCCTTCGAGCTGGCCAACGCCATCGTCAGCATCGCGCCCGACGGGCTGAACCATGTACTCTACACCAATTCGGGGTCGGAATCGGTCGAAACCGCCCTCAAGGTGGCCCTTGCCTATCACCGGGTGAAGGGCGACGGCAGCCGCTTCCGGCTGATCGGCCGCGAACGCGGCTATCACGGCGTTAATTTTGGCGGCATTTCGGTGGGCGGAATTGTTAGCAATCGCAAGATGTTCGGTACGCTCCTCACCGGCGTCGACCACCTTCCCCACACCCATACCCCGGGCAAGAACCAGTTCACCCGCGGCGAGCGCGAGGGTGACGGGGAGGCGCTGGCCAACGAGCTCGAGCGCATCGTCACCCTGCACGACGCCTCGACCATCGCCGCGGTCATCGTCGAGCCCGTCGCCGGGTCCACCGGCGTGCTCATCCCGCCCAAGGGCTACCTCAAGAAGCTGCGCGAGATCACCAAGAAGCACGGCATCCTGCTGATTTTCGACGAGGTCATCACCGGCTTCGGCCGCCTCGGCACCCCCTTCGCCGCCGACTATTTCGACGTGCTGCCCGATATGATCGTGTGCGCCAAGGGTCTCACCAATGGCACCATCCCGATGGGCGCCGTGCTCGTGACCTCGGAGATTCACGACGCCTTCATGCAGGGCCCCGAGCATATGATCGAGTTCTTCCACGGCTACACCTACTCGGGCAATCCGGTGGCCGCCGCGGCGGGGCTGGGGACGCTCGAGACCTATAAGGACGAAGGGCTGCTGACCCGCGGCTCCGGCGAGCTGGGCAAGTATTGGGAAGATGCGCTGCATTCCCTCAAGGGCCTGCCGCACGTCATCGATATCCGCAATCTCGGCCTCGTCGGCGCCATCGAGCTCGAGCCGATCGCCGGATCGCCGACCAAGCGTGCCTTCGCCGCCTTCGTGAAGGCCTTCGAAAGCGGTATCCTGATCCGCACCACCGGCGACATTATCGCCCTGTCGCCGCCGCTGATCGTCGAAAAAACTCATGTTGACACGCTGATCGGCAAGCTAGCAGACATCCTCACGACGCTTGAATAGCGTGGAACGAATGTTCTATTCCGTCCTGGATAGAACAAACATTCCAAGATGAGGGAACAAGATCGATGCAGACCATCCAGAACGCCATCGCCGGCAAGCTGATCCAGAGCGCCAGCACGCGCACCCAACCGGTGTACAACCCGGCAACCGGCGAGGCGGTGGCAACGCTCCCGCTCTCCACCCTCGACGAGATCAACGCCGCCGTCGCCGCCGCCAGGAAGGCGCTGCCTGCCTGGGCCAACACCACGCCGATGAAGCGCGCCCGGGTGATGTTCAAGTTCAAGGAGCTCCTCGAAAAGCACGCCGACGAGCTGGCCCGCGAGATTTCGCGCGAGCATGGCAAGGTGCATGACGACGCCATGGGTGAGCTGGCCCGCGGCATCGACTGCGTCGACTACGCCTGCGGCATCCCGCAATTGCTCAAGGGCGAGTTCTCGCGCAACGCCGGGCCGGGCATCGACACCTATTCCGACCGCCAGCCGCTTGGCGTCGTCGCCGGCATCACCCCGTTCAACTTCCCGGCCATGGTGCCGATGTGGATGTATCCCATCGCCATCGCCTGCGGGAACACCTTCGTGCTGAAGCCGTCGGAGCGTGATCCCTCCGCCCCGATGCTGGCCTGGCAGCTGCTGATGGACGCCGGGCTGCCCGAGGGCGTAATGAACGTCGTTCACGGCGACAAGGAAGCCGTCGACGCGCTGCTCGACCACCCTGATGTCGCGGCAGTGAGCTTTGTCGGCTCGACGCCGATCGCCGAATACGTCTATCGGCGCGGCACCCAGGCCGGCAAGCGCGTACAGGCGCTGGGTGGCGCCAAGAACCACATGATCATCATGCCCGATGCCGACATGGAGCAGGCCGCCGACGCGCTGATGGGCGCTGGCTTCGGCTCCGCCGGCGAGCGCTGCATGGCGGTGTCCGTAGCAGTGCCGGTCGGCGACAAGACCGCCGACATCCTTATCGAGAAGCTGAAGCCCCGCGTCGAGGCGCTGCGCATCGGCCCGTCCACCGACAAGGACGCGCAGATGGGCCCGATCGTCAGCAAGGCGCAGCGCGACAAGATTTCCGGCTATATCGACAGCGGCGTCGCCGAGGGCGCCAGGCTGGTCGTCGACGGCCGCGGCTTCAAGCTGCAGGGCTACGAGAACGGTTTCTTCATCGGTGGAACGCTGTTCGATGACGTCAAGCCGAACATGAAGATCTACAAGGAAGAAATCTTCGGGCCGGTGCTCTCGGTCGTGCGCGCCCAGTCCTACCGCGACGCCGTGGAGCTGATCCACAACACCGAATACGCCAACGGCACCGCCATCTTCACCCGCGACGGCGATGCCGCCCGCGAGTTTGCCGACCACATCGAAGTCGGCATGGTGGGTATCAACGTGCCGATCCCGGTGCCGGTGGCGTATCACTCCTTCGGCGGCTGGAAGCGCTCGATCTTCGGCGACCACGCCATCTATGGGCCCGAGGGCGTGCACTTCTACACTCGCCTCAAGACCGTCACCACCCGCTGGCCCGCCGGCATCAAGGGCGGCGCCGACTTCAGCTTTCCGAGCCACAAGTAACGATGCCGCACGGTCCCTCACCCGCCTCGCCGCTGCTTGGCACTCTCTCCCCTGTGGGACGAGGGTGGAGAGGAGCCAGTGCCGCAACCACCCGCAAACGCAGCAGACGCCTTTCTGGCGGCGTCGCAAGACTGAACAGCGAGTAGACCGATGAGCTCTCCCGGCGAAAACCTCCGCATCAATCCAGACCGGCTGTGGAATTCCATCCACGAGCTGGCCGAGATCGGACCGGGGGTCGCCGGGGGTAACAATCGGCAGACGCTGACCGACGACGACGCCAAGGGCAGGGCCCTGTTCAAGTCCTGGTGCGAAGGTGCCGGCATGACCATGGGGCTCGACCAGATGGGCACCATGTTCGCCCGTCGCGAAGGGACCGATCCCTCGCTCGATCCCGTATTCATCGGCAGCCATCTCGACACGCAGCCCACCGGCGGGCGCTACGACGGCGTTCTAGGAGTGCTGAGCGGCCTCGAAGTCATCCGGACGCTGAACGATCTCAACATCAAGACGCGTCGACCGATCGTGGTGGTCAACTGGACCAATGAGGAGGGCGCACGCTTTGCGCCGGCGATGCTGGCGTCCGGCGTGTTCGCCGGCGTGCATACGCTCGATTACGCCTATGGCCGCAAGGACGGCGAGGGCAAGAGCTTCGGCGATGAGCTCAAGCGCATCGGCTGGGTCGGCGACGAGAAGGTCGGGGCTCGCAAGTTCCACTCCTATTTCGAGTACCACATCGAGCAGGGCCCGATCCTCGAGGCCGAAAACAAGCAGATCGGCGTCGTGACGCACGGCCAGGGCCTGTGGTGGCTCGAATTCACGCTGACGGGCAAGGAAGCGCACACCGGCTCGACGCCGATGCACATGCGCGTCAATGCCGGCCTCGCCATGGCACGCATCCTCGAAATGGTGCAGTCGGTCGCGATGAGCGAGCAGCCCGGCGCCGTCGGCGGCGTCGGGCAGATGAGGTTCTCGCCCAACTCGCGCAACGTACTGCCGGGCACCGTGGTGTTCACCGTCGACATCCGCTCCCCCGAGCAAGCCAAACTCGACCGCATGCGCGCCAAAATCGAAGCCGAGTCGGCCAGGATCGCCGATGCGCTGAAGGTCAAATGCTCGGTCGAGGCGGTGGGTCACTTCGATCCGGTGACGTTCGACCCGACGCTGGTCGGCCGGGTGCGCAACGCCGCCGAAAAGCTCGGCTACAGCCACATGAACATCATCTCCGGCGCCGGCCACGATGCCTGCTGGATGCAGCGCGTCGGCCCCTCGGTGATGATCATGTGTCCCTGTGTCGACGGCCTCAGCCACAACGAAGCCGAGGACATCTCCAAGGACTGGGCCGCCGCCGGCGCGGACGTGCTGTTCCACGCGGTGGTGGAGACGGCGGAGATTGTGGAGTGAGGGGCGAGGGTGCAACGGACACCGTCCCCTCTCCACTGCGGGGAGAGGGTGGCGCGAAGCGCCGGGTGAGGGC
>JAEWCE010000058.1 GCA_023390785.1 Pseudomonadota bacterium | reverse complement strand
TTCGGATCGGGCATCAGCACCATGTCGGACTCGTTGATCGCCTTCCAGCCGGCGATCGAGGAGCCGTCGAACATCGTGCCTTCCTCGAAGATGTCCTCATCGATCATGGTCTGGTCGAAGGTGACGTGCTGCAGCTTGCCGCGCGGGTCGGTGAAGCGCAGGTCGACGTACTTGATCCCCTCGTCCTTGATCCGCTTGAGAATGTCGTTGCCAGTGGTCATGGTTTTCCCCGTTGAAAGTCCTGGTGTGTTGGGCGAGGGCGCTCAGAGCGCGTCGTCGCCGGATTCGCCTGTGCGGATACGGATGGCCTGCTCGATCGAGTAGACGAAGATCTTGCCGTCGCCGATGCGCCCGGTCTGTGCCGCGGTGCGGATGGCCTCGATCGCCTTGTCGGCGAACTCGTCCGGGCACACGACCTCGATCTTCACCTTGGGCAGGAAATCCACCACGTATTCCGCGCCGCGATAGAGCTCGGTGTGGCCCTTCTGACGGCCGAAGCCCTTGGCCTCGGTGACGGTGATGCCCTGCAGGCCGACTTCCTGCAGCGCTTCCTTCACTTCATCCAGCTTGAACGGCTTTACGATCGCCTCGATCTTCTTCATGCAGGCCTCCACTTCGACCCTTGCGGGTGTTGCCCTTGGCATGCACGGGCCATGCCAGCGGCCATCTGCGAGCAGTTTCTTTCGATCCTGCAGCGGGTTGCAGGACCTCGTTCATCAAGCGGGTCATGGGCCGGCGACATACGGTGCCAAAATATTGTGCAGCGTGCCTTCGGGATCGGCAGAATGCGGCGGCGGTTCCTCCGCCAGTGCAAAAGGATTGCGCATGACGACGGTTCCGACGCGAGTGGCGTTGACCTAGGGCGTGTGCTCCTGTAGCGGCGTGTAATAACATTACATCGCGAGGGCGACATGGACGACGTCATCATCGTCGGGGGGAGTTTTGCCGGGTTGACGGCGGCCATGCATCTGGTGCGGGCCCGCCGGAAGGTGACCATCGTCGACAACGGGCGGCCGCGCAACCGATACGCGGCTGCGGCGCACAACGTGCTCGGTTTCGACGGCGTGTCGCCGCTCGACATCCGCCGCGCCGGGCTGGCCAATGTCCTGGCATATCCTACGGCGCGACGCATTGAGGGCGAAGCCGTTGGCATTGGCGGTGTGCGCGACGATTTCGTGGTCACGCTCGCCGGCGGCGAGAGCCTTGTGGGCCGGCGCGTCATCCTCGCCTATGGGGTCGTTGACCAGTTTCCGGCCATTCCGGGCTTTGCCGAGTGCTGGGGCTCGACGGTGATCCATTGTCCCTACTGCCACGGCTACGAGGTGGCGGGCGGGCGGCTGGGGTTGCTGTATTCGAGCCCGGCCTCGCTGCATGCGACGGTGCTGCTGCGCGACTGGACCGACGAGTTGACGCTGTTCACCAACGGGCTCGACCTGCCGGACGGCCAGGAGGCGCGGATCAAGGCGCGCGGCAATGGCGTGCTGGAGGGCAGGGTGGCGGCCTTTCTGCACGAGGCGGGACGGCTGCGTGCGGTGCGGATGGAAAGCGGGCGCGAGATCGAGCTGGACGCGATGGTGGCGCATCCGCGCGTGCTGCCGGCGGCGCGGCTGCACGGAGATATCGGCGCGCGGACGCTCGAGGCGCCGCTCGGGCCCTATCTCGAGATCGACGATGAGTACCAGACCAGCGTGCCGGGGGTCTTCGCGGCCGGCGACCTGGCCGGGCCGCGCCACAGCGTCAACGGGGCGATCCATGGCGGCACCCTGGCCGGGGTCGGCTGCCATCGCTCGCTGCTCGATTGGAGCTGAGGGCCTTTCAGGCTTTGACTGGGTTGGGAACATCATATAGATGCAGCCAGCCCGGCCGATGGGCGGTTGCGGGTGTGGCGAAACTGGTAGACGCAACGGATTTAGGTTCCGTCGCCCAAAAGGCGTGGAGGTTCAAGTCCTCTCACCCGCACCAGTTTGGCGAAACATCCCTGCCTTCGGCCCCCGATGGAATTGGAACGGATTGTTGAATGCAGGTCACCGAAACCCTCAATGAAGGCCTGAAGCGCAAGCTGAGCCTCGTCATTCCCAAGAGCGACCTGACCGGCCGCCTCGAGACGCGGCTGAGCGAACTCAAGAGCCAAGCCAATATCAAGGGTTTCCGCCCGGGCAAGGTGCCGGCGAGCTACCTCAAGAAGGTGTACGGCAAGTCGGCGATGGCCGAGGTGATGCAGGACGCGATCAACGCCACCGTGGGCGACGCACTGAACGAGCGCTCCGAGCGCGCCGCGACGCAGCCCAAGGTCGACCTGCCGGAAGACCAGGGCACCATCAACAAGGTGCTGGACGGCGAAGCCGACCTCGCGTTCGACGTGAGCTACGAGGTGCTTCCCGCTGTTACGCTGATGGATTTCTCGACGCTGAAGCTCGACCGGCCGGTGGTCGAGGTGACGGACGAAGACGTCAGCAAGGAAATGCAGCGCGTGTTCCGCCAGAACCGCGGCTACGAGCCTAAGCCCGACGACGGCGTCGTCGAGCAGGGCGACAATCTCGGCCTGTCGTTCGTCGGCAAGATCGACGGCAAGGCGTTCCCGGGCGGCAGCTCGGACCATGCGCACCTGATCGTCGGCTCCGGCGACTTCATTCCGGGCTTTGAAGATCAGCTCGTGGGCATGAAGAAGGGCGAGACGCGTGAGGTCCAGGTGACCTTCCCGGCCGACTACAACAATGCCGAGCTGCAGGGCAAGACGGC
This sequence comes from Pseudomonadota bacterium, assembly GCA_023390785.1. Taxonomy (GTDB): domain Bacteria; phylum Pseudomonadota; class Alphaproteobacteria; order Rhizobiales; family Devosiaceae; genus Devosia_A. The sequence goes on along the minus strand of JAEWCE010000058.1, from coordinate 1,189 downwards.
GAATTTCGACGTCACCATCCTGCACATCGATGCGCCGATGGCCGGCGAGCTCAATGACGAATTCGCGCAGCGGCTGGGCCTCGAGAACCTCGAGGCCCTGCGTACCGCCGTGCGCGAGCAGATGACGGCGGCGCTGGCGTCGATGAGCCGGCAGGCGGTGAAGCGGCAGATTCTCGATGCCCTCGACGAGGGCCACAAATTCGCCGTGCCGGAGCAACTCGTCGATGCCGAGTTCGAGACCATCTGGCAGCGCGTCGAACATGAGGTGAAGGATCACGGCCGTTCGTTCGAGGACGAGGGAACCACCGAAGAGGAAGCGCGCGAGCAGTACCGCAAGATCGCCGAGCGCCGCGTGCGCCTCGGGCTGGTGGTGGCCGAAGTCGGCAACGCCAACAAGGTCGAAGTGACCGAGGACGAGCACCAGCAGGCACTGATCGCCGAAGTGCGTCGCTTCCCAGGCCAGGAGCAGCAGGTGTACGACTACTACCGCAAGAACCCGCAGGCGCTGGCCGGACTGCGCGCGCCGGTGTTCGAGAACAAGGTGGTCGACTACATCGCCAGCATCGCGACGCAGACCGACAAGCCGATGACCCGAGAGGATCTGGCCAAGATCATCCAGGACGAAGGCGACGACGTGCCGGACGAGCATCACCACGACGACCACGATCACCACGACCACTGAGGTCGGTGATCCAGCTCGAGGGCCGCCTTCGGGCGGCCTTTTCGTTTGGAGGCGGCCGATGCGGATCGATCATGTGCAACTCGCCATCCCGCGTGGCAGCGAAGCGATATGCCGGGCGTTCTATTGCCGGCTGCTCGGCTGGCGCGAGGTGGACAAGCCACCAGCCCTCGCGGCGCGGGGCGGGCTGTGGCTCGATATCGGCGAGGGGCAGGTGCATCTGGGCGTGGAGGAGGATTTTCGGCCGGCCCGCAAGGCGCATCCGGCATTCGTGGTGGATGGACTTGATGCATTGGCCGACCGATTCCGCGCGGCGGACATGGATGTAAGCTTCGACGACGCCATTCCCGGCGTGCGGCGGTTCTACGCGAATGACCCGGTGGGCAACCGGCTGGAATTCCTCGCCGCGGGGCGAAGCGGGGGCAGCGGGGGTGCAGTCGGCGGTCCTCTCCTGTGGCGAAGCCACGGGGGGGAACCACACGTCAGCGTGGTGGAGGGGGCGGCCCAAAC
>JAEWCE010000004.1 GCA_023390785.1 Pseudomonadota bacterium | reverse complement strand
GCCCTCATCACCGCCGCGCGCGCGGCGCAGCCCATCGATGCGGTGGGCGATTTTGGGCTCGACCCGAACGACCAGTCGGACCAGAGCAGCAAGCTGCAAGCCGCCTTCGATGCGGCCGCCAGCGACGGCCGGCTGCTGCTGCTGCCGGGCGGGCATGCCGGGTTTGCCGTGAGCAGGCTGAACATTCCGAGCGGGCTGCACGTCATCGGGCTGCAGACCATCCTCACCACCCCGGGCGATGCGCGGCTGGCGGCGATCTCGGGCGCGTTTTCGGCCACGATCGAGGGCATCGTGTTCCAGGCCAATGCGCCGGAGACGGCCGCGGGGGTAAACGGGCTGATTGAAATCGAGAATTCGAGCGGCATCAGCTTCCGCAAGTGCGGCTTCCTCAATGCGGCGGGCAATGGCATCGCCGCGAACGATTCCGCGCTGAGCATCGAAGACTGCGATTTCGAGGGTGCGACGGCGGCGGCGATCCATTCGCAGAATGGGCGAAACGTCATCATTCGCGGCAACCGCATCAACAGCGCCGACAACGCCGGCATCCGCATCTGGCGCGACGATCCGGGACCCGACGGATCGATCATCACCGGCAACCAGATCAGCAAGATCGACTGGACGGATGGCGGCAACGGCCAGAACGGAAATGGAGTGTCGATCTACCGCGCCGACGAGGTGATCGTCGCCGACAACCGCATCAGCGACTGCGCCTTTAGCGCCGTCCGCATCAATACCGGCAAGAACTGCCAGATCCGCGGCAACGTCTGCATCGGCTCGGGTGAGGTGGCGATCTTTTCGGAGTTCGCGTTTTCCGGGTCGGTGATCGCCGACAATATCATTGACGGCGCGGCGCAGGGCATCTCCATCACCAATCTTGACCAGGGCGGGCACCTTGCCACCTGCACCGGCAACATCGTGCGCAACATCGCGCCGCGCTCGGCCAACAATCCCGACACGCAGCCCGTCGGCATCTATGCCGAAGCGGACACGGTGGTCAGCGGCAACACCGTGGACACCGTGCCGGGCGCCGGCATCGTTGCCGGCTTCGGGCCCTATGTGCGCAATTTGGTGGTGGCCGACAATCTGGTGACCAACGCGATGATCGGCATCGCCGTGAGCGTGGTGCAGCAGCAATCGCCGGGGCCGGTGCGGGTCAGCGGCAACCTCGTCAGCGGCGCGCAGCAAGGCATCGTCGGCATGGAATGGGACAAGGTGGTGAGCCAGGACCTCACCAAGGAGGCCGGGCGCTATCCCAATGTCACGGTGGACGGGAATACGGTCAGGTAGACTGGAAATTCACCGTTGGCAGGATTAAGTTCTGCTCATGCAGAAGCACTATTACGTTCGACCGGTCTGGGACGACGAAGCTAAAACCTTCTACACGGACAGCGATATCTGGGGCTTGCATATCGAAACCCCGTCGCTGGAAGAGTTTGAGGCACTGGTGTTCGAGCTTGGGCCAGAAATGATCATGGCGAACCATCTTACAGCGGCGGAGGCCGCGAGTACGCCCTTGCTGCAGCTTGTGCCGACGATCGTCTTCAAAGCGCCGCTGGCGGCTGCCGAGTAATGGTTGAGGGGTACTACGCCCTTTTAATCAAAGAGCTGAGGGCGGTCGGCTACACCTACAGCGGAAACTCCAAAGGCTCGCACGAGCGCTGAATTTGCACCGGCCGTAGGGATGCCATCGTGCCAAGAAACCTCAATAGCCGGCACACCGCCAATGGCATCCTGCGAACGGCCGGCCTCCCAAAGAAATTCTAAAGCTTCGGCCGCATCGCCGCAGTGGCCTTGATCATGCCGACGTCGAGGCCGCGGACATTGCGGGTGATCTGCACGGCGAAGCGCTTGAGAACGTGCTCCTGCTCGGGCGTCGGGTCGGCGATGGCGAGCAGCAGCGTCGCCACCATCGCCTGCGAGGCGAGCATGTTGCCGTCGTCGACCTTGAGCGCGTAGCCCCAGCCCTTGTCGCGCACGGCGCCGCATTGCACACCCTCGGCCCCGCCCTTCTGGAACACGCGGCCGCCGAACGCGCGCATCACTTCGGTGTCGAGCGTATTGGTGCCGCCGACCAGCTCGGGGTGCGAGGTGGCCGCGTCGAAGATGCGCCGGGCGCCGGCGGCGAAATTGTCGGGCAGGCCCTCTCCGGTCGCCATGCGGGCGAAGCCGGCGGCGAAGTCGTGCAGCGGCGCGGCCCAGGTCGGGATGGAACAGCCGTCGGTGCCGGAGCGCTCTACGTCCAGCGGTTCGTGCAGCACGGTTTCGATGCCGGAGCGCACTTCCACCTGCACCGGATGGTCGCGGTCGACATAGTGCGCGGTGGGCACGCCGAGAGCCTTGGCGACGGCGAGCATGCCCGAATGCTTGCCCGAGCAATTGTTGTGCACCGACGACGGTGCCTGGCCACTGTCGCGCAACTTTTCGCGCGCCGGAGCGAAGGTGGGGGCGTGGGCGCCGCATTCGAGGTCGGAGATGCCGACCCCGATATGGCCGAGGAACGAGGTCACGCCGGCGACGTGAATGTCCTCGCCCTGATGGCTGGCGCAGGCGAGCGCCAGCTCCTCGTCGGTCAGGTGGAACTTGTCGATGGCGCCCGAGCTCACCAGGGCCAGTGCCTGCATCGATTTGACGGCGGAGCGCGGGAAGATGGGGCGCTCGATATCGCCGGCGGACGCGATCACATTGCCTTGAGCATCGCTGACGACGAAGGCGCCGCGATGGCGATTCTCCACCCAGGTGCCGCGCGTGGTTTCGGCGAGGATCGGGTTGGCATCCATGAAAAATCGGCCTCCGTGTTGTCCTGGTGGGACAACAGGAGGCCGGCAAAGTCAAGAAGAGGAGGTCGGGAGGCAGGCACGTTGCATGGGACCGGCTGGGAGGGCCGGCAGAAAAGGCTTACTTGCGGGGCGAAAGCTGCAGGGTCAGCACGTCGTAGGAGGGGCCGGCGAGCTCCGAGCCCGCCTTCACACCGCCCTTGCCGGCGAGGGCCGGCTGGATGGCGAAGGCGCCGGCGCCGACGATGATGATGCCGGCAAGGATGCCGATCAGCAGCTTTTCGTGGTTCCTGGTCATTGCAATCTCCCCGCGGGGTGAATTTCGTTGTCCCCGTTCTAGGGGCAGGCAACTGAAGTAACGGTGAGGCGACCATTCAGTTTCCATTCATGAGACGAACGCCGCGGGCACCTCCTTGGCTTGTCTGTTGCGGCTGGCGATGGAATATGATCGCCGCAGGAGGACGACATGACCAAGGTGATCGTAACTGGCGGCAGCGGGAAGCTGGGCCGAGCTGTGCTCAAGGATCTGGTGGCCAACGGCTACGAGGTGCTCAACATCGACCAGGTGGTTCCGCGCGAGCAGATCGCGCCGACGGTGCGGATCGACCTCACCAATTTCGGCGAGGTGGCCGCGGCCATCATGGGCGGCATCGACGAGCATCGCGGGCCGTTCGACGCGGTGGTGCACCTGGCGGCGATTCCGGCGCCCGGACTGGCGGCCAATGCCCGGATCTTCGCCAACAATGTGCCGGCGACCTACAATGTGTTCGAGGCGGCGCGGCTGGCCAAGATCAAGAACGTGGTGTTCGCCTCGAGCGAGACGGTGCTGGGCCTGCCCTTCGACACGCCGCCCCCCTATGCCCCGGTGGACGAAGAATATTATCCGCGCCCGGAGACGGCCTATTCGCTGGGCAAGCTGGTGGATGAAACCATCGCCCGGCAGTTCGCCCGCTGGGATCCGGAACTGAAGATCGCCGGCCTGCGCTTCTCCAACGTGATGGATGTGGAAGACTACAAGGCATTCCCCGGCTTCGATGCCGACCCGCGGAAACGCAAGTGGAACCTGTGGGGCTATATCGACGCGCGCGACGGGGCGCAGGCGGTGCGCAAGGCGATCGAGGCCGAATTCAAGGGCTTCGAGCCGTTCATCATCGCCAACGCAGACACGGTGATGAGCCGGGCCAATGCCTCGCTGATGGCCGAGGTCTTCCCGGGGGTCGAGACCAAGGCCTCGATGTCAGCCAACGGCACGCTGCTGTCGATCGAGAAGGCCAAGCGCATGCTCGACTACAACCCGCAACACAGCTGGCGCAATCACGTCTGAAGCCGGGCCCAGTCGCGGGGGGACCAATCGGCCACCGCCGCGGCCCCGTCGGCG
>JAEWCE010000343.1 GCA_023390785.1 Pseudomonadota bacterium | reverse complement strand
AGCACGCGCACGGCGGCGAGCGCCAGCCAGCCGCCGACGGCGTGCACGACGATCGAGCCGGCGAAATCGTGGAAGGGGGCGCCGAAGGCCGCGGCAAGCCAGGCCTGGATGCCGTAGTTGGCATTCCACACAATGCCTTCGCTCAGCGGATAAACCAGCCCGACGATCAGCGCGGCGATGGCCACCTGAGGCCAGAATTTCGCGCGCTCGGCGATGCCGCCCGAGATGATGGCCGGCACTGCCGCGGCGAAGGTGGCAAGAAAGAAGAACCGCACCAGGCTCAGGCCCTGCAGGGCAAAGCCGCCGCCATCGCCGGACAGGGTTTTGGCGCCGGCGAAGAATTCGATGCCATAGGCAATCCAGTAGCCGACGAAGAAGTATGCGAGGGTCGAGAAGGCGAAGTCGACCATGATCTTGACCAGGGCGTTGACCTGGTTCTTGCCGCGCACGGTGCCGAGCTCGAGAAAGGCGAAGCCGCCATGCATCGAGAACACCAGCACAGCGCCGACCAGCAGAAAGAATACATCGAGTCCGATGGCGGACTGAGTCATCAAGACCTCCCCCCGCGGCCACGCGTGCCGCTTTGCTTCCCAATTCCGGCTCGCAACCGGTCATGTACCGGGCAGGCACTCAAGGATCGTGCCAGCTGCGGGCGGCCGAAAAAGCTCTGTCAGATGAGGACGTTACGACGTGGGGACAAGGGGCGTTCGCCGGCAGAGGCGCCAGGCGCCCAAATATTCGGCACGAGGACCGACGCGGGTGCCTACGCCTTAGGCGCACTCTCGGGGGCGGATCGGGCCGGCGGAGTTTCCGTTCGACCGGGGGTGCAGTCCACGCGGGTTGCGAGTGGGAAGCCTCTGTGGCGGGCCAAGAGGCGCGCAGACTGCACGCCGGGTCGAACCGGCGACCGGCGCGGAGGGGACTCCGCGCCGGTGCTGATGGCTATTCGGTCACCGATTCGCCGTGCTGGGTGATGTCGAGGCCCTCTTCTTCCTCCTGCTCGGAGGGGCGGAGGCCGACCAGCGCCTTGGCGATCATCAGGATGATGAAGGACGCCACGGCGGTCCAGGCGATGGTGGCGACGATGCCGTAGAACTGGGTGACGATCGAATGCGTCTCGCCCAGCGGGTTGATGGCCGGATCGGCGAGCACGCCGGTCAGCAGCGCCCCGACGATGCCGCCGACGCCGTGCACGCCGAAGGCGTCGAGCGAATCGTCATAGCCGAGCCGGCGCTTGACCTGCGCGGCGGCGACGTAGCAGAGGATTCCGGCGACGATGCCGATGACAAGGGCACCGGTGGGGTTGACGAAACCGGCCGCCGGGGTGACGGCCACGAGGCCGGCGACGGCGCCCGAGATGATGCCGAGGACGGAGGGCTTTTTGACCACGATCCATTCGGCGAACATCCAGGCGAGCGCCGCCGCGGCGGTGGCCACCTGGGTGTTGAGCATGGCCGCGCCGGCAAGGCCATCGGCGGCCAGCTCCGAGCCGGCGTTGAAGCCGAACCAGCCGACCCACAGCAGCGCGGCGCCGATCACCGAATAGACGAGGTTGTGCGGGGCCATGTTGGTGGTGCCGAAGCCCTTCCGCCGGCCGAGGACAAGAGCGCAGACGAGCCCCGCAACGCCGGCATTGATGTGCACCACCGTGCCGCCGGCGAAGTCGAGCACGCCCAGTCCGGCGAGGAAGCCGCCGCCCCACACCCAGTGGGCGATGGGCGAATAGACGACGATCGACCACAGCACCATGAAGATCAGCATGGCCGAGAACTTCATGCGCTCGGCGAAGGCGCCGGTGATGAGCGCCGGGGTGATGATGGCGAAGGTCATCTGGAAGGTGGAGAACACGTATTCGGGAATGGTGCCCCACAGCGAGCTCACGGTGACGCCGTTGTGGAGGAGCTTGGAGAAGCCGCCGAGCCAGGCCTGGGTCGGGCCCCCATCGGTGAAGGCGATGGAATAGCCGACGACGAACCAGACGATGGTGATGGCACAGGTGATGGCGAAGGACTGCATGACGGTCGCCAGCACGTTCTTCTTGCGCACCATGCCGCCGTAGAACAGGGCCAGCCCGGGGATGGTCATCATCAACACCAGGAGGGTGGAGGTGAGCATCCAGGCGGTGTTGCCGGCATCGAGCGTGGGCGCGGCAGGAGCGGCGTCCTGGGCGAGCGCGGGCAGGGTGGCCAGCGCCACGGCGGCCAGCGCCGAGCCTGCCGCAGTAAGGGTCGAGGTCAGTTTCATCGGTATCTCCTGGGATCTGGCGCTAGAGAGCGGCCGCGCCGGTTTCGCCGGTGCGGATGCGGGTGACGGCGAGTAGATCGAGGACGAAGATCTTGCCGTCGCCGATGCGTCCGGTCTGGGCGCTGTCGCGGATGGCGGCGACGATGGCGTCGGCCTGGCCGTCATCGACGGCGATCTCGATCTTCAGCTTGGGCAGGAAATGCACGGCGTATTCGGTGCCGCGATAGATTTCGGAATGGCCCTTCTGCCGGCCATAGCCCTTGACCTCGGTCACGGTCATGCCGTGCACGTCGAGCGAATTCAGCGCCTGACGCACCTCCTCGAGCCGTGACGGCTTGATGATGGCGATCACCAGTTTCATGGATGCCCCTTTCGACATTCGCTGGTCTGCAATGCCGGCAGGAGACTCAAGCCCCGTGCCAAGCCCAGGGGCGATCGATCAAGCCTTTGATTGTTCTGTCGAAATCGCATGGCAGCGAGAGCGTCATCGGAGCGGCGCCCGATTTGGGTGGCGCGATTTGATGAAATCTTCATCACGGCGCTATCTGTTGCACCCAGAATGAGCAGTCTGCCTCGGCGTGGCGCTTGCGTCTGCCGCTCCCGCGCGGCACAACCGAGGGACCCTTCTGGACGAGACCGATGAGCGACACGCCTTATGACGTCATAATTGTGGGTGGCGGGCCCGTCGGGCTGTCGCAGGCGCTGGCGTTGACCCGCTTCCAGAAGGACATGCGGGTAGCGCTGGTCGATCGCCGCCCGGTGACGGTACCCGACGACAAGCGCGCTTTCGCGCTCAGCGCCGGTGTGCGGCGGATACTCGAGGCGCTGGGCGTGTGGACTGCCCTCATCCCCGACGCCACCGCCATTCGCGCCATGCGGGTGTCGGATTCGGGCACCGGCGACATCTCCCGGCCGGTGTTCCTGAGTTTCGAGGGCGACGTGGTGCCGGGCGAGCCCTATGCGCACATGGTGCCCAACCGGGCGCTGACCGCCGCGCTGCTCGAGGCCGCGCAAGCGCGGGTCGAGTTCATCGCCCCGGCCGAAATCGCCGGCAGTAGCGCCGACGGCGCGCTGGCAAGCGTCAGTCTCAAGGACGGGCGCACCCTCCGGGCGCCGCTATTGATCGCCGCAGACGGAGCGATGTCCGGCCTCAGGCAGATGGCGGGGATCGGCGTTGTCAGCCACGACTACCGCCAGGCCGGAGTTGTCACCACCATCACCCACGAACTGCCGCACGAGGGCGTGGCCTACGAGCATTTCCGGCCGGCGGGGCCGTTCGCCAGCCTGCCGCTGAGCGGCAACCGATCGTCACTGGTGTGGACCGAATCGACGGCCGAGGCGGCGCGGCTCAAGGCGCTGCCGCTCGAGCAGGCGGCCGCAGAGATCGAGGCGGCGATGGGCTCGAGCCTCGGGCGCGTGACGGTGGAAGAATCGCTGCAGAGCTTTCCCCTCAGGCTGCAGCTGGCGCGCAGTTTCGTCGCGCCGCGGCTCGCCATTGTCGGCGATGCGGCACATGTCATCCATCCGCTCGCCGGCCAGGGCCTCAACCTCGGTCTCAAGGATGTGGCGGCCCTGAGCGAGGCGGTCATCGACGCGCTGCGGCTCGGGCTCGACCACGGCGCCGCCGACGTGCTGGCCCGTTACCAGGCGTCGCGCCGCCTCGATACGGCACTGATGGCGGCGGTGACCGACAGTCTCAACCGGCTGTTCTCCAACGATTTCGCGCCGCTCAGGGCGCTGCGCGATGTCGGGCTCGGCCTCGTCGACCGCGTCGCGCCGGTCAAGTCGGCGCTCATCGGCCGCGCCGCCGGTCTCGAGTCGAACGGTCCGCGCCTGACGCGTGGATTGCCGCTCTAATAGAACGTCGCCCCAGGAGACAAAGCCATGCCGCTCGCCCGCATCGACATGCCCGCCGGCAAGTCTGCCCAATACAAGCGCCACGTCTCGGACGTGATCTACGAAGCGATCATCGAGGTGCTTAAGGCGCCCGCGGGCGACCGTTTCCACGTCATCACCGAGCACCAGCCCGACACGCTGTTCATCGACCGGCATTTCCTCGGCATCGAGCGCAGCGACGAGGCGATGATCATCCAGGTGACGCTCAGGCAGGGGCGCAGCGACGAGGTCAAGCAGGCCTTCTTCAAGTTCATCGCCGACGGCCTGCACGCGCGTGTCGGCATCCGCCGCGAGGATGTGATCATCAACCTGGTCGAGGATACGCTGGGCGATTGGTCGTTCGGCAACGGCGTGGCGCAATACCTGGTGCAGCCGCCGAAATAAGCCGGAACCGCTGGTGGTGTCGGCGGCCCGCGACAATCCGTTCCGCGCTGCTTCTGCCGCCATGGGGGGCGCGAGATGAAGGACGTGTCGCACCTGATCAGGACCCGGCAGATCGTCAGCGTGCCCTATCTCTGGCCCGTCCCGCGCGTGCTGCTGCGGGGCTGAAGCTGAACGATCAGACCGTCGGGGGAAATTGCACGCGCATTTCGTCGGGATCGACGTCGCGAGCCTCCTCGAGGCTCAGCATCGGTACGCCGTCACGGATGGGAAAAGCGAGATGCGCCGCGACCGAAATCAGCTCGGTCTTGTCGGCGCTCAGCACCAGCCGGGTCTTGGTCAGCGGGCAGACCAGCATTTCGAGCGTGCGCGGATCGACCTCGTAGCGGCGCTCGGAAGCTTCGGCCATGGCGAAACCCTAGTTGAGCGGCACGCCGGCATTGCCGCCCTTGGCCATTTCGAATTCGGCCAGGGCAATCAGGGTCTCGGCCCGGTCCTGCAGCGAGGTGGCCTCGAGCAGCACCTGCTTTTCGCGGGCGCCATAGGGCGACACCATGCAGCAGAAATTCACCAGGTCGGCGGTGCCGGTCTTGTTGATCTCGTCCCAGTTGAGCTCGAAATTGGCGAACTCGGCGTAGTCCTTCATCATCTTGAGGAAGCGGTCGCGATCGACCTTGTCCTCGCCATGGGCGTGCTCGAAATCGAGAGCGAAACGCTCGGCCGAAATCATCGCCTGCCGGTACGGCGTCATCACCGTGAGCTCGGTGCCGAGCTCGAAGCGGGTCACGCCCTCGAGGATGATGAAATACTTGCCCTCGCCATGCTCCTCCCAGTGGGTGAGGCGGCCGAGCGTGCCGACCGACTGGAGCGGCGCTCTACCGCGCGGGCTTTCCTCGGAGGTGTCCTGGGGCTGGATCAGGCCGATCAGCCGGTTGCCGGCGAGCGCATCGTCGACCATCTGCAGGTAGCGCGGCTCGAAGATGTTGAGCGGCCGGTGCGAAAACGGCAGCAGCAGCGCGCCGCTCAGCGGGAACAGCGGAATGTGCTCGGGCAGCTCGGCGGGCGACGTCGGAGGCTTCAGCATTTACGAGAACAACAGCGCCGACAGCAGCCGGCGTCCCTTGAGCGTGGCCGGGTCCTTGGCGCCCCAGGCCTCGAAGAAGTCGAGCAGCTTCTTGCGCGCACCGTCGTCCTGCCAGGTGCGGTCGCGGCGCATCAGCGCCACCAATTGCTCGGCGGCCGCTTCGCGTTTGCCTTCGGCATTGAGCGCGATGGCAAGATCGAAGCGGGTCTGATGGTCGTCGGGCGCGGCCTCGAGCCGGCGGGCGAGATCGGCGGTACCGCCGAGGTCGGCGGCTTCGGCGAGCAGCTTCAGCTCGGCGGCGATCGACACGTAGTCGGCGCCCTTGCGGGCCGCCTCGGGCACGGTGTCGAGCACGGCCCGGGCCTGCTCGGGCTCGCCGGCCTTCAGATAGACGCGGGCCATGCCGAGCAGGGCTTCGGCATTGTCGGGCTGGTGCTGCAGCACCATGCCATAGATCTGGGCGGCGGTGTTGAGGTCGCCGGCGTTGAGACCTTCCCCGGCCGCCGTCAGGGCGTTCTTGATCTCTTCCTCGATCGAGCCGGCGCGGGGCTTGCCCGGCCCGGCCGCGGCGATCACCCGGTCGGCGAATTTGCGCACTTCGGTTTCGGGCATGTTGCCCAGAAACATGTCGATCGGCCGGCCACCGGCGAAGGCGAAGACGTTGGGGATCGACTGCACGCCGAGTTGCCCGGCAATCTGGGGGTTCTCGTCGATGTTGATCTTGACCAGCCGCACCTTGCCGGCCTTTTCGTTGATCACCTTCTCGATGGTCGGGGTCAGCGCGCGGCAGGGCCCGCACCAGGGGGCCCAGAAATCCACGAGCACGGGCGCCTCGAGCGAGGCGTCGATGACATCGGCCTTGAAGGCGCGGTCGGACGATTCCTTGATCAGCGCGACCGGCGGGGCGGCGGGTGTGGGCGAAGACAGGTTGACGTTCACGGGTCTGCTCTTTCCGGACGGTTCACCCCTTGTCGCATGCCGTCGGGGGCTCACGCCAGCGGCGCCGCAGCGGATGGATTCAGGGTTGCAAAGGCGGTTTCGATTGGGCATATAGGCCGCGCTTCGCCCCCTGCCAAGAGATTGGCGGTCGGCGTGGCATGGAGTGCGGGTGTAGCTCAGGGGTAGAGCATAACCTTGCCAAGGTTAGGGTCGAGGGTTCGAATCCCTTCGCCCGCTCCATTTCCTTCGGCGACAGACGCTGACGACAAGGGCCCGGCAGGGCCCTTTTCCTTTTGCGGCCCCCCAGCGCGCGCGGCCGCGGACTGGAGGCAAGTCAATGACAGATCATACCGTTTTTCTCGCCGGGGCAACCGGCGCCATCGGCCGCCGACTCGGGCCGATGCTGGTGGCCAGGGGCTGGCGCGTGATCGGCACCACGCGGGCTCCCGCCAAGGCGGCGTCGCTGGCGGGGGCGGGCGTCGAGCCGGTGGTGGTCGATGTGTATGACGCGCCGGCCCTGCTGCGGGCCGTCGTGGCGGCCGGTCCCGACATCGTGATCCACCAGTTGACCGACCTGCCGGCCGGGCTCGATCCCAGCCGGATGACCGCGGCGGGCATCGCCAATGCGCGCCTGCGCGAGGAGGGCACGCGCAATCTGGTGGCGGCGGCGGTTGCGGCCGGCGCCACCCGCCTCGTGGCGCAGAGCATCGCCTTCGCCTATGCGGACGGGCCACTGCCGCACCGCGAAGCCGATGCGCTTGCGGTCACGGCCGAGGGCCGGGCGGGCGTTTCAGCACGGGGAGTCGCAAGCCTCGAGCAGCAGGTTCTGGCGGCGCCGCTCGTGGGCCTGGTGCTCCGTTATGGCCGGCTCTACGGACCTCTACGGACCGGGCACCGGGGCCGGGCAGGCCTCCGGCGCGGGGCCGCTGCACGTCGATGCCGCCGCCCATGCGGCGGTGCTGGCGGCCGAGCGCGGTGCGCCGGGCCTCTACAATGTGGCCGAAGACGACGGGACGGTGTCGAGCGAACGAGCCAAGGCCGAACTCGGCTGGTCGGCCGACTGGCGCTGGCAGGAGCCGTAGGCCGCGGTCGTTCCCGGCGCCGACCCCCGTGGCGGGAGGCTCGCGGCCACGCTATCATCGAGGGCCGGAGCCAGCCGGCCTCCATTGGCAAAGGGTTGTGACGTGCCGTTGTCCGAAGGCGACTCCGCGAGCCTGGTTCGAGCCATTGCCGAAACGTCGCCCGCCATGCTGTGGATGGGCGACGCCGAGGGCAAATGCATGTTCCTCAACAAGGCGTTGCGCGATTTCTGGGGCGTCAACCCGGTGCGCCTCGAGGATTTCGACTGGACGTCGACGGTGCATCCGGACGATGTCGGCGTGTTGAGCGGGCCGTTCGCCGAGGCCATGGTCACGCATACGCCGTTCGTGGTCGAGGCGCGTTACCGGCGCGCCGACGGCGCCTACCGGACGATGCGCACCGAAGCCAATCCGCGCTTTGCCGACGACGGCAGCTTCCTGGGCATGACCGGGGTCAACACCGACATCACCGAGCAACTGGCGGCCGAGGCGCGCAGCCGCATGCTGATGGGCGAGCTCAACCATCGCACCAAGAACCTGCTGACCGTGGTGCAGGCACTGGCACGGCAGACGGCGCGCGGCACCGAACCTGAGCGGTTCGTGCAGGCGCTCGATCAGAGGCTGCTCAGCCTGGGGGCGAGCAACGACCTGCTGTTGCGCAACGACTGGGAGGGCGTGTGGCTCGACGAGCTGGTGCAGGCGCAGCTCGCCTTCATTCCGGATTCGCTGGGCGCGCGCGTCGTCACCTCGGGGCCACGCCTGCGCATTGCCTCGCATGGGGCGCAGGCGCTGGGCATGGCGCTGCACGAATTGTCCACCAACAGCCTCAAATACGGTGCGCTGAGCGTGCCGGAGGGGCAGGTACAATTGCATTGGGAGGTGCCCGAAGGGGGCGGCTGGAGCGTCGACTGGCGCGAGCACACCCCCAATCCGGTAGAGCCCCCCAAGCACAAGGGGTTCGGCCACCGGGTGATCGTCGACATGGTGTCGAGCGCGTTCGGCGCCTCGGTCGAGCTCGACTTCTCCGCCCCGGGATTGCACTGGCGGCTGACGGCGCCGGCAGCCTGAGACACTTCACCGCCCGCGCCGATCGACCGACTTGCCGGTCACCGTCGCGGCATGGTCTGGTCCGGCCCGCATCGGTGGAAGCGAGTCGGGCATGGCGGTCGCGGTTTGTGGCGGGACGGGATTCATCGGCAGCGCCGTGGTGCGGCGGCTGCTGGCGCGCGGGCTCGAGCCGCTGGTGCTGGCACGCGGCCGGCACCCGGTTGCGGTGCCCGATGGCGCGCGCTTCATCGCCGCCGACCGGCAGGACGGGCGGCGGCTGGTTGAAATCTTCCAGCAGCACGGCGTCGACACCGTCATCGACATCTTCGCGCTCGGGCTCGGCAATAGCGCGCCAATGCTGGAGGCGATGGGGGCGATCGGCGGGCGCTATGTGCTGCTGAGCTCGGTCGACGTCTATGCCAATTATGGCGGGCTGCTCCGGCGCGACACGCCACCGGTGCAGGCGGCGCCGGCCAGGGAGGACGATCCCCTGCGCCAGTTCCGCTACCCCTACCAGCAGAACGAGCGGCGGCCCAAGGGGGTCGAGAACGACATGCTGGAGGATTACGACAAGATCATCCTCGAGGAGGCGACGGCCGGGGATGGGCGGTTTGCCACCACCGTGATCCGGGCCCCGATGGTATTCGGGCCGGGCGACAAGCAGCACCGCTTCGGGTGGGCAATCGATGCCGTTCGGCGCGGCGGGGTGGTCGAGATCGACCAGCGGGCAGCGCGCTGGCCCAATTCCTACGGCTATGTCGAGGATGTGGGCGAGGCCATCGCGCTGGCCGCCACCGCGCCGCAGGCGGCGGGGCGTGTCTACAATGTCGGGCAGGATTTCGTGCGGACGCCGGTCGAGTGGCTGCTCAGCTTTGCGGTGGTGCTCAGCCGCCCGATCGAGGTGGTGGAGGTGCCACCCGACAAGCGCGCCCTGCTGGCGGACCGCGCCGACGCCTCGGATCTGCGCTATCCGTTGACTCTCGACACATCGCGCATTCGCCAGGAACTGGGGTTTGCCGAGATCGTGCCGGAGCGCGAGGCGCTGCTCAGGACGATTGCGGCGGAGCAGGGGTAAGGCGGACACTCCACCCCACTGCGGGCCCGCCTTGTCGAAGGGGGATGGGGGCCGGACCGACGATGGGACGGGGCGGGAATGGTTGACTTCCGTTCTGCGCCCGACTTTAGTGTCACTAAAGTTGGGCACGAGGGCAGTGCGAACGGGCATGGGTAGGGGCGCGGCATGGCCGGTGGAGCTGGGGCTGCCCGATGACGGCACGGCCTTGGGCGCGCGCATCCGCGCCCGGCGCAAGGCGCTCGGCAAGACCATGCAGCAGGTGGCCGACGAGGCCGGCCTCACCATCGGCTTCATCAGCCAGATCGAGCGCGGAATTTCGACGCCGTCGCTCAGCTCGCTCTACAATGTCGCCAAGGCCCTCGACTGCTCGGTCGACATGTTCGTGGCGCAGCCGCCTTCGGGCCGGCATAACGTCGTCACCCGCGCCGGCAAGCGACCGCTGTTCGAGGCGGGCACGGGCAATACGCGCTTTTATGAATTCCTCGAGCCGGGCTTTGCCGAGGCCAAGCTCAATGCCTGCCTCACCCATGTGCTGCCCGGGCATGCCTCGGAAATGATGAGCCACGACGGCGAGGACTTCATCTACCTGGTCGCCGGGCATATGCTCTACGAAGTCGATGGGGTGAGC
Source organism: Pseudomonadota bacterium (assembly GCA_023390785.1). Taxonomy (GTDB): domain Bacteria; phylum Pseudomonadota; class Alphaproteobacteria; order Rhizobiales; family Devosiaceae; genus Devosia_A. The sequence goes on along the minus strand of JAEWCE010000343.1, from coordinate 1,939 downwards.
TACGAGCTCGGGGCCGGCGATACGCTGCACTTCGACGCGCACAAGCCACATCGGCGCACCAATATCGGGGCCGAGACGGCCATCGAATTGTGGGTCGGCACCATGCAGTTGTTCCAGTCATGATCCCGCTCGATCCCGAAACCGCCACGCACCTCAGCGCCGCCCTCGCCAGCGGACCGGACGCGCTGCTCGACGTGCTCAATGGGCTGCTGCTCGACCTGCCGAAGGTGCGCACCGTCACCTGGCTCGCGGCGGTGCCCGAACGGAAGATCACGCGCCGCATCGGCACGTCCGATCCGAAACACTTTCCGCTGGGGGCGTTCGACCCGATCGATGAGGCCCTGTGGTCGCGCCGCATCTATGTCGACAAGCTGCCGATCGTCGGCAACAGCCCGGCTGAAATGGCGGTCTATATTCCCGAAACGGCCGAGCTCGAGGCCATGGGGTACGGTGCGACGCTGTGCATGCCCATCGTCATCGGCGGGTCGACGCGCGGCACGGTGAACCTGCTCGGCGATGCCGGCATCTTCACGCCCGATGTTCTGGGCGCCGTCAACGCGCTGCTGCCGCTCGCGGCGCTGATCTTCACCTATCCGGAGATCGGCACGCGATGAAAATTCTGCCAACCGGCCGCATGAGCCGGAGTCATCATGCATTCAACAGGGAGACTGCCATGCGCCTATTCAAAGCGCTCGCCGGCGTGGCTCTCGGCGTGGCGCTGTTCACGTCGAGCCCATATGCCGCAACGCCAAAGGACACCCTCGTGGTCGCCGACGCGATCGACGACGTGATCACGCTCGATCCGGGCGAGGTCAGCGAGGTCGCCGGCGTGCTGATCAGCCAGCAGATCTATCAGCCGCTGGTCACCTTCGACATCAACGATCCGACCAAGATCATCCCGGTGCTGGCCAAGAGCTGGACCGTGTCGGACGACGGCAAGACCTTCACCTTCAAGATGAACCGCGATGCGAAATTCGCCTCGGGCAATCCGGTGACGGCGCACGATGCCGAGTTCTCGCTGCAGCGCCCGGTGCTGCTCAACACCCGCATCTCGTTCATCCTGACGCAGTTCGGCTTCACCAAGGACAACGTCAAGGACAAGATCAAGGCGCTCGACGACGACACGCTGCAGTTCACCGTCGACCAGCAATATGCACCCAGCTTCGTGCTCTACGTGCTGTCGTCCTATACCGGCGGCATCGTCGACTCCAAGACCGTCATGGCGCACGACGTCAATGGCGACCTCGGCAATGCCTGGTTGAAGCAGGCCAATTCGGCCGGCTCGGGCCCCTACATGCTGACCAAATGGGAGCCGAAGCAGTCGATCCTGTTGAGCAGGAACCCGAATTTCTGGCAGACGGCGCCGGGCATTTCCAAGCTCTTCTTCCAGCAGATGCCGGAGAGCGCCACCGAGCGGCTCGCGCTCGAAAAGGGTGACATCGACGTCGCCAACAAGCTCGGGCCGGACGATTTCGCCGCCATTGCGGGCAACAAGGACATCAATGTCCTGCAGGGCAACGACACGACGATCTATTATTTCGGCCTCAACCTTCGGAACGAGAACCTCAAGAACCCGAAGGTCGTCGAGGCCATCAAATACCTGGTCGACTACCAGGGCATGGCCGACACCATCGGCAAGGGCACCATGAAGGTGCACCAGACGATGATCCCGGACGGGTTCCTGGGCGGCGGCATCGACTACACGCCCTACAAGCTCGATCTCGACAAGGCCAAGTCGCTGCTCGCCGAATCCGGCGTCAAGCTGCCGTTCACGCTCGACACCGTGGTGTGGAATGTGCCGCCCTATACCGAGTTCGCGCAGGCGGTGCAGTCGACGCTGGCGCAGGCCGGCATCAACCTCAACCTGCAGGTGGTCGATGGCGGCCAGTGGCTCGACAAGTACCGCAAGCACGACCTCGACGTGTGGATGGGTCTGTGG
>JAEWCE010000295.1 GCA_023390785.1 Pseudomonadota bacterium | reverse complement strand
CCCCTCCCCCGCAAGCGGGAGAGGAGACCCGACTGCTCGGCCGAGCAGGAAATGCGCCACAACTTTGCTCATCTCGCCCCCAACACCACCGTCTGCGTCGCGCCCGGCAAATCGTCATGCGTTGCGGCAATCACTGCGCCGCCGTCAGCGCGATGTTCGGCGATGAGGCCGGCCACGAGGGCATCGCCTTCGGCGTCGAGGGCGGACAGCGGCTCGTCGAGCAGCCAGATCGGCCGGTTTGTGACCAGCAGGCGGGCCAGCGCCAGCCGCCGCGTCTGGCCGGCGCTCAGATACCCGGCATCGAGCGACCCGAGGCCGCCGAGGCCGACGCGCTGGAGCGCCGCGTCGGGCGCGAGCCCGTCCGCGCCGTTGACAGCGCACCAGAAATCGAGGTTTTCGCGCAGGGTCAGGCGGGATTTCACCCCTGGCTGGTGGGCGAGCAGGTGCAGGCGCGGCGGCTCGTCGGCATGCCAGTCGATGCGCCCGGCCGTCGGCCGCAGGATTCCCGCCAGCGCCAGAAGCAGGCTGGACTTGCCGGAGCCGTTGCGGCCGCGCAGCAGCAGCAACTGGCCGCGACCAAGACTAAAGTCGAGGGCGGCGAACAGCTCGCGCCCGCCCCGGTCGAGGGCGAGCTTCTCCACGGTCAGCAGCGGATGTGGCCCGGTCATCGGCGCCATGCCTAAAGCAGTTTAGCGCCTAATGAAATCGGCGACCTGCGGCCGGACTTCGCAAGGCACCGTTGCGCCAACGGAAACCCCGGCCAGAGCCTCGGGACGCGTTCCGGCGGGCGCCGTGATCCGCACTGGCAAGTGCCATGTTCATTGACTATAACGCCCCCAAAGTCTGGAAGGTCTTCCAGACTGCCCCCAGTCCTGCCAGTCCGGTCGGGACTGACGTGGGTGTCCTTCAGCACATCTCCACAGGCGGACCCGTGACCCAATCGCTCAATAGCTTCAAGTCCAAGACCACTCTCACGGTCGGGGACAAGACCTACACCTACTATTCGCTGCCACTGGCAGAGAAGAACGGGCTGCCGGGGATCTCGAAGCTGCCGCACTCGATGAAGGTGGTGCTGGAAAACCTGCTACGCTTCGAAGACGGCATCACCGTCACCAAGGCCGACATCATGGCGGTGGCGCAATGGCTGGGTACCCGCACCTCCGAGCACGAAATCTCGTATCGCCCGGCGCGCGTGCTGATGCAGGACTTCACCGGCGTGCCGGCGGTGGTCGATCTCGCGGCGATGCGCGATGCGACCAAGAAGCTCGGCGCCGATCCGCAGAAGATCAATCCGCTGGTGCCGGTCGACCTCGTCATCGACCATTCGGTGATGGTGGATTCCTTCGGGACGCCCCTGAGCTTCCAGCAGAACGTCGAGCTCGAATATGAGCGCAATGGCGAGCGCTATGAGTTCCTGCGCTGGGGCCAGAAGGCATTCGACAATTTCCGCGTGGTGCCCCCAGGCACCGGCATCTGCCACCAGGTCAACCTCGAATACCTCGCGCAGACGGTGTGGACGCGCAAGGACGAGGAGACCGGCGAGGTCGTCGCCTATCCGGACACGCTGGTCGGCACCGACAGCCACACCACCATGGTCAACGGCCTCGCCGTGCTCGGCTGGGGCGTCGGCGGCATCGAGGCGGAAGCGGCGATGCTGGGCCAGCCCATCACCATGCTGATCCCCGAAGTCGTCGGCTTCAAGCTCACCGGCAAGATCAATGAGGGCATCACCGCGACGGACCTCGTGCTCCCCGTCACCGAGATGCTGCGCAAGAAAGGCGTGGTCGGCAAGTTCGTCGAATTTTACGGCCACGGCCTCGACTATCTGAGCCTCGAGGACCAGGCGACGATCGCCAACATGGCGCCCGAATACGGCGCGACCTGCGGCTTCTTCCCGGTCGACAGCGATACGCTCAACTATCTCGAGACCTCGGGCCGCGACGCGGCGCGCGTGGCGCTGGTCAAGGCCTACGCCGATGCGCAGGGCATGTTCCGCAGCACCAATTCGCCCGATCCGACCTTCACCGATACGCTCGAACTCGACCTGAGCACGGTGGTGCCGTCGATGTCGGGGCCGAAGCGCCCGCAGGACCGGGTGGCGCTCAAGGATGCGGCACCGAAATTCGCCGAGGCGCTGAAGGAGATTGCCGGCGGCCGCAAGGAGCGCACGGCGCTGCCCAAATCGTTGGGCGAGAGCCGCTATGTCGATGAGGGCGCGACGGGGGTCGACGACATCCCTGAAGAAGCGGCGTTCCCGGGTTTTCCGGTCAATGGCGAAAAGTTCGGCATCGACGACGGCCACGTGGTGATCGCGGCGATCACGTCGTGCACCAACACCTCCAACCCCACGGTGCTGATCGCGGCGGGTCTCGTGGCGCGCAAGGCGCGGGCGCTCGGGCTCAAGGCCAAGCCGTGGGTCAAGACCTCGCTGGCGCCGGGATCGCAGGTGGTCACCGACTATCTGGGTGCCGCCGGATTGCAGGCCGACCTCGATGCCCTCGGCTTCAATCTCGTGGGCTACGGCTGCACCACCTGCATCGGCAATTCCGGGCCGCTGCCGACGGCGATTTCCGAATGCATCAACGCCAACGACCTGGTGGCCGCCTCGGTGCTGTCGGGCAACCGCAATTTCGAGGGCCGCGTGATCCCGGACGTGCGGGCGAACTACCTTGCGTCGCCGCCGCTGGTGGTGGCCTATGCCATCGCCGGCTCGCTCAACGTCAACGTCGCCACCGAGCCACTGGGCACGAGCAAGGACGGCAAGCCGGTCTATCTGCGCGACATCTGGCCGACCAACAAGGAAGTCAGCGACATCGTCAGGCAGGTGATCACGCCGCAGATGTTTCTGTCGCGCTATTCCGACGTGTTCAAGGGCGACGCCAACTGGCAGTCGATCGCCGTCGACGGCGGCGAGACGTACAAGTGGAACTCGAGCTCGACCTATGTGCAGAACCCGCCCTATTTCGAAGATCTGAAGATGGAGCCGGAGCCGATCACGGATGTGCACGACGCGCGCATCCTCGGACTGTTCCTCGATTCGATCACCACCGACCACATCTCGCCGGCCGGCTCGTTCAAGGCCTCCACACCGGCGGGCAAGTACCTGACCGAACGGCAGGTGGCGCCGCGCGACTTCAACTCCTACGGCTCGCGCCGCGGCAATCATGAGATCATGATGCGCGGCACCTTCGCCAACATCCGCATCAAGAACCAGATGCTGCCCGGAGTAGAAGGTGGTTTCACCAAGGGTCCGAACGGCGAGCAGATGCCGATCTACGATGCGGCGATGCAATACCAGGCGGCTGGAACGCCGCTCGTGATCTTCGCCGGCAAGGAATACGGCACGGGCTCGTCGCGCGACTGGGCGGCCAAGGGCACACGCTTGCTGGGTGTTCGCGCGGTGATCGCGCAA
>JAEWCE010000274.1 GCA_023390785.1 Pseudomonadota bacterium | reverse complement strand
CCCCTCCCCGCAAGGGGGAGGGGGGCCATGGAACCGCGAGTCCGATGGTGCAGTCGGGCTCCCCTCCCCCGTGCGGGGAGGCGGCGGGGGTGGGGGCAGCCCGCGCCGGCCCCAGGATGTCGTCGGGGCTCGCCGATGACCCGGCACGGCCTCTGGCTCAGCCTCGTCCTCGGCGTCGTCGCCTTCGGCGCCGACCGGCTGCACAAATACGTGCAGGTCGACCTGCTGCACTGGCCGGAGGGCTATTTCACGCCGCTGACGCCGTTCTTCGACGTCGGGCTGGTGTTCAACCCCGGCATTTCGTACGGACTGCTCGGCACGCTGCCGCTGTGGGCCATCGCCATCCTGGTGGCGGCGGCGCTGTGCGCGCTGATCGTCTGGTGGTGGCGGGCGACCTCGGCGCTGGTCCGCGCCGGCCTCGCCATCTGCATTGGCGGCGCCGCCAGCAATGCGCTCGACCGGGTGATCTACGGCCAGGTCGCCGATTTCTTTCATTTCCACCTCGGCGACTGGTCGTTTTACATTTTCAACGTGGCCGACATGGCGATCACGCTCGGGGTGGGGCTGCTGTTGCTCGATCTCCTCGGCATCGGCGGCAAGCGCGCCGCCAACCCGGCGTGAACCAATTGCTGCCAGAATCTGGTCTTACGCGGCGGCGTGGGGTATACGGAGCGCGCTCGGGAAAAGCGGCCTGCCGGTTTTCCGGTGCGAGCGGACGACCTCACAATCCGGCCGTCGGGGCAGAAGGAAAGCATTGATGCCGTTTGACTTGACCGGGGCGCGGATCGCTGCCTTTGCCGCCATCGCGCTCGTCTCGATTGGCCTTTCCGCCTGCACCACCACCGAGGGCACCAACGCCTTCACCTCGGCCCAGACCTTCGAGACCGAGGTGCTGGACACCACCGCCGCCGGCCTCGGGCTCATTCCGCAGGAAACCAAGCCCGACCCGACCAATCCGCGCGGCCCGCTGGTGATGCCCAAGGATACGCGCGTGCTGCCGCCGCCGGAGAAATCCACCCAGGTCGCCGAGCAATTGCCGGTCGACAGCGCCACGCCGAAGGTCGACACCGCCGGCATGAGCCAGGCCGACGTCGAGCGCATCCGCCACGTCCGCGTCGTCGACGTCAACACCCCGGACGGCCGGCCGCTCACCGCCGCCGAACTGCAGAAGCTGACCTCCAAGATGAAGGCCTTCCAGCTCAGCTCGAAGCGCTCGATCTTTACTCCGCCCGAGCAGTATTTCACCCTGAGTGGCGGGCAGCAGGACATGGTCTGCCTCGCCAAGAATGGCGACCTCGTCTCGGTCAACGATCCGAGCTGCCCCATCGAAATCCGCAAGGCCCTGCTCAAGAAGAGCTGAGCCGCCACCTTCACTCGCAAGATGCGCCGCCGCGACCCTGTTGGGCCGGTCCCGCAGGAGTAGCAGATGTCCGACACCCCCTCCGCCTTCGCCGGCGATCGCCTTGCCAAGGTCATCGCCCGTGCCGGCCTGTGCTCGCGCCGCGATGCCGAGCTGTGGATCAAGGACGGCCGTGTTGCCGTCAACGGCAAGGTGATCCGCACCCCCGCCTTCAACGTCACCGACAAGGATCAGGTCAGGGTCGACGGCCAGCCGCTGCAGGCGCGCCAGGGCACACGCGTCTGGCTCTACCACAAGCCCGCCGGCCTGGTGGTCACCGAGAAGGACCCGGAGGGCCGCCCCACCGTATTCGAGACGCTGGAGCAGCAGGGCCTGCCGCGCGTCGTCTCCATCGGCCGGCTCGACATCAACACCGAGGGGCTGCTGCTGCTCACCAATGATGGCGGACTGAAGCGCGTGCTCGAGTTGCCGGCGACCGGCTGGCTGCGCCGCTACCGCGTGCGCGCCTTCGGCACCATCACCCAGCCACAGCTCGATGCCCTCAAGGACGGGCTCGAGGTCGACGGCGTCAAGTACGGGCCCATCGAAGCGACTTTGGAGCGCGAGCAGGGCAGCAATGTGTGGCTGGTGCTGGCGCTGCGCGAGGGCAAGAACCGCGAGGTCAAGAACGTCCTCGCCGCATTGGGCCTTAAGGTCAATCGCCTGATCCGCGTCAGCTTCGGTCCGTTCCAGCTCGGCGACTTGCCGATCGGCGGCGTCGAGGTGGTGAAGGCGCGCGTGTTGCGTGAGCAGCTCGGCAGGCGGCTTGCCGACGAAGCCGGCGTCGATTTCGACAGCGAGCTGCCCGAGCCCGCCGCCATCAAGCTTGCCCGCGGCGCCGCCAACCCGGCCCTGCGCGCCAGCAGGCCCGGCAGCGAGCCGGCACGGCAGCGCAAGGCGATGGCCGACCGCACCGAGCGCTTCCGCTTCACCGATCGGCCCGACCGGCCGCACGAATTCCGGCCCGAAGATGCGCCCATGCGCAAGGACCGCCCCGGCAGCCGCAACCCGCGTCGGCCGCCGCGCCCGGAACGCGCCGACGAGGCACCCGCCGGTCCGCCGCGCCGCGTCTTCCACACCGACGGCAGCGAGACCGAATTCACCCCCAAGCTCTACGGCAAGAAGCCCAAGCGCGACGCCGCCGCTCCCGCCGGCGACAAGCCGGCGTTCAAGAAGGCCTTCGGCGACAAGCCACGCGGTGATTTTGCCGACCGCCCCAGACGCACCTATGGCGACAAGCCGAAGGGCGATTTCGGCGACCGCCCGAAGCGCGCCCACACGCCGCGTTCCGCTGATGCCGGCGACCGCCCGAAGCGCGATTTCGGCAGTCGGCGATCCTCTCCTGCGCGCAGCGCGGGGGAGGGGGACCACGCGCAGCGTGGTGGAGGGGG
>JAEWCE010000270.1 GCA_023390785.1 Pseudomonadota bacterium | reverse complement strand
GCGGTGCAGGTGCACGACGAAGTAGCGCATCTGCGCATTGTCGACGGTCTGCTGCGCCTTCTGTTTCCACACCGCATAGGCAGCGGCGTAGTTGGGGTAGACCCCGACGAGGTCGACCTTGTCGAGGTCCTTGAAGGTGATGCCCTCGATGCTGTCGAGCTCGCCGCCGAGGACGAGGTGAAGCAGTTGCTTCTGCGGTTCTTTCTTCGGCGCCTTCACGTGGTTTTCCGTTCGCGGTCGAGTTGCGGCTCGGGGCAGCCATAAACCTTGATCAGTGCCCCGCACAGCACCTCTCTTAGCGAAACTTGCGCGAAGGCGGCAAGCGCGCCGTGGCGGATTTCCGGCTGGTTGAACTGCATGGCGCCCATGCACGCATCTTCGAAGAGCACGCCGCATTCGCCCAGGATTACCGCAGCTCCCGCCAGGTCCCAGTCCTGCGACCCGCGCCGCACCACCGTCGCATCGAGCTTGCCCGTGGCCACCTGCACCAGCCGGTAGGCGAGCGAGGGATAGGCCGGCCCGCGAGTGTACTCGAGCCCCGCCGCCTGCAGCTCGTGATGCACCGCGCCGGGAGCCGGAATCAGCGGCGCCAGCCGGTCGGGCGGCGTGCGCCGCGCGATCGGCGCGCCGTTGAGCGTTGCGCCGCCGCCGCGGCTCCCCGCATACATCTCGTTGCGCGCCGGTGCGAACACCACGCCAGCCACCGGCACGCCGGCCTCGACCACCGCCAGCGACACCGTCCAGCTGTCCTCGCCGCGAATGAAGCCGCGCGTGCCGTCGATGGGATCGACGATGAACACCCGCCGGTGCTTGAGCCGCTGCTGGTCGTCCGCCGTCTCTTCGCTCAGCCAGCCATAGTCGGGCCGCGCCGTGGTCAGCGCCGAGAACAGGAATTTGTCGAGCACGATGTCGGCCTCCGACACTGGAGAGGAGTTCTCCTTGGTCCAGGTCTTGAGGTCGCGCCGGAAATAGCTCGCGGCAATGATGCCGGCGGTCACCGCCGCGGTGCGCAGGAGTTCGAGGTCGCTGTCGTAGGAAGTGGGGGTGTCGGCCATTGCGCGCTGCGTTTCGCCCTGCTTCTAGGCGGAAATGAGAAGGGGCACAACGCGACGTGCTTAATCCGCCGTTACACCCGGTGACGCCCCGCTAACCGTCGCCAAAACTACCTAAACTTAACCCAGTTTCTTAAGCGCGGCAGAAAGGCGGGCGGCTAGGATGGGGGCATAAAGGGAGCGTCATAAAAACCAGGCTCTCGGGGTTAACAGGAAAGCGACTACAAATGGATCAGAGCGTGAGGATCGAAGGCGCGAATGTCGTCCTGATGTTCGGAATGCGCAGCGCGACCGAAGTCGCCGCCGTTCCCTTCACTGCCCGTCAATTCGGTCCGGCCAACGACAATGGCCCCAGGGATCCGGTGAAGACCGTCACCGTGCGCAAGATGCTCGAAAAGTCGGGCGTCGCCATCAAGATCAAGGTGCCGGTGGATGAATTTGTGGGCGTCGCCGTGTCGACGCGCATCTCCGAGGACGGCGTGCTCTCGAGCGCCATCGAACTCGTGCATGGCGACCCGGAGCTGAACTATCAGGTGTTCGAGGAAGTCGGGAACGGCAACGTCGTCGCCGAATGGCAGAACTGGGGCAAGAAGCTGCGTTTGCCCCTCTACATCAAGGCCGGTGACGGCTCGCTGCTGCCCTATAGCCAGCAGGTTTCGGGCGTGGCCCTCGGCCCCCACGTGGCACGCCGCAAGCTGGCTCACGAGGGCGAGCGCCGGCCGCGCTTCCTCAACCGCCGCCAACCCGGCGAAACCAACGCCGGCTGAGCGCAACTTTTCGGACGCCTGTCCGTTTCACTTCATGCAAGGCCTCCGGCCGCGCAAGCCCCGATAGCGACCTCCAAAGCGCTGAGGCCCGTCACTTTTCGAAGTGACGGGCCGCTTTGCGTCTGGCGTCAGTGGTTGAGTGAAGCCATTCCGGCTTCGCTGTAGCGCGTGCCGGCCGCCGCACCCACCGGCGCCGCCTCGTCGAGCGCCTTGAGATCGGCAGCGCTCAGCGTGATGTCGGCCGCTGCGACGTTTTCCTCGAGATACTTGATCCGCCGCGTGCCGGGGATCGGCGTCGTCCCCTGCGCGATGGTCCAGGCGAGGGCGATCTGCCCCGGCGTCACGCCCTTTTGCGTCGCAACGGCCGTGATGCGGTCGACGATCGCCTGGTTCCGGGCGAGATTCTCCGCGGCCAGCCGCGGATACATCGATTTGCGGAAATCGTCGGGCGGCAGCTCGCTGGTGTTGAGCCGGCCGGTGAGGAACCCGCGGCCAAGCGGCGAGTAGCTGACAAAGCCGATCCCCAGTTCCCGCACCGTCTTCAGCACGTCGTTGCTCTCGGGCGACCGCTCGAACAGCGAATACTCCGTCTGCACCGCGGTCAGCGGATGCACCGCGTGCGCCCGGCGGATCGTTGCCGGTGCGGCTTCCGAGACGCCGATGTAGCGGACCTTGCCGGCCTCAACCAACTCCTTCAAGGCGCCGATCGATTCCTCGATCTCGACCTTCGGATCGATACGGTGGAGGTAGTAGAGGTCGACATAGTCGGTGCCCAGGTGCCTGAGGGACCGGTCGATTGCCGTCTTGATATAGGCCGCGGTGCCATTGACGTCGCCGCGCTCGCCGTTGTCGCTGACTTCCGAGCCGACCTTGGTGGCAATCAGCACCTTGTCGCGCTTGCCGGCGAAAGCCTTGGCGAGCAGGATTTCGTTCTTGAACGGCCCGTAGATCTCGGCCGTGTCGAAAAACGTGATGCCCAGCTCGATCGCGCGGGCCAGCGTCGCGAGATTCTCCTGCTCGTCGCTCGGCCCGTAGAACGCGCTCATCCCCATGCAGCCCAGTCCTTCGGCGCTGACGACGAGCCCCTGGCTCCCCAGTTTCACTTGCTTCATGTCAAATTCCTTTGTGAACGAAGTGCCGCCATGGAAGCTTATCGAGGCGATGCCTCGATTGGTCCAAGCGGTAGTCTTTGCACTCTTCCTGAGTGTCGGCACATGGACGGCCGCGAGCAGCAGTGCCGCTCCGGCGCCGGTCTTGGCGTCCTATTGCTTTGAACGGGAGCTCGATGACGGCCGACCGCGATCGAGTTGCATCCGCCTGCAAAACTATACCTCGGACGTCTGCAGCGCAATCGATCGCGACGCGCAGGCCGCCCATCTGCCGCCGGGATATTTCGCCCGGCTCATCTGGCAGGAGAGCCACTTCAACGCCAATGTCGTGAGCTGGGCAGGCGCCGAAGGCATCGCCCAGTTCATGCCCGCGACGGGCCGCATCCAGGGGCTCGTGAACGCCTACAACCCCGCCGAGGCGCTGTGGCGGTCGGCGCACTATCTCGAGCAGTTGCGCGAAAGGTTCGGCAATCTCGGGCTTGCGGCCGCTGCATACAATGGCGGCGAGAATCGCGTGGCCCGCTTCATCGCGGGCACCGGCTACCTCGCTGCCGAGACCATCGATTACGTACAGATCGTGACCGGCATTCCGGTGACCGACTGGCTGGTGGGCGACGTGGCAAACGCGGACTATGGGCTCTCCGCCGACAAATCGTTCGCCGGCGCCTGCGTCGCGCTCGCCGAAACCAGCAGGATGGACAAGAATTTCATCCCGCCGACCGCGATCATCCAGCCCTGGGGCATCCAGCTCGCCGAGTTCTTCTCGTCCGCGACCGCCCGCCGCGCCTTCAGCCGGCTGCAGGCAAGCCATGCCGCAGTGCTCGGCGACGAAGAGCTGATGCTGGTCGCCCGCCGCAACCCCAATTTCGGCCGCGCCCTGCGCTACCGTGTCGAAATCGGCCGGCCCACCCGCAAGGCGGCCGAAGCGCTGTGCACCCGCCTGAAACAGGCCGGCGGCGCCTGCGCCGTCGTTTCCAATTAGAGGCTGTGCTCGATGAGTATCGCCAGCGTCACGGTGAGTCCGACCCAGTGGTTGGCGCGAAAGCGGGTGAGGGCATTGCCGGCCAGTTTCGGCTCGAGCGTGAGGACCTGCCAGGCGAGGATCGCCGCCGGCACCAGCATCAGCAGCGTCACCACCAAGCCGCCGCCCGCCAGCAGCGCGGCCGCCAGCCACAGCGCCACCGCGCCGGCATAGAACAGCGCGGTGATCGGCCTGACGCGCCTGCCGAATAGCCGCGCCGTGGATTTGACCCCGATCAGCGCGTCGTCCTCGATATCCTGCAGCGCGTAGATGGTATCGTAGCCGATGGTCCACAGGATCGCGCCGCCGTAAAGCAGCACCGGCGGCAGCGCCAGGTTCCCCGCCTCCGCCGCCCAGCCGACCAGCGCGCCATACGAAAAGGCGAGCCCGAGGAAGAATTGCGGCCACCACGTCACCCGCTTCATGAACGGATAAATCGCGATCAGCGCCAGCGACGCAACGCCCAGCCAGATGGTGAACATGTTGAACTGCACCAGGATCAGCAGCCCCACCAGCGCCTGCAGCACGAGGAACACCGCCGCCTGCCGCTTCGTCACCTGCCCGGAGGGGATGGGCCTGAGCCGGGTGCGCGCCACCTTCATGTCGATGTCGGTGTCGACGATGTCGTTGAAGGTACAGCCGGCGCCGCGCATCACTGCCGCGCCGACCAGGAACAGCAGCATTGCCCACCAGTTGAAGCCATGCCCGGGCGTCGCCAGCGCATAGAGCGCCAGGGACATCGAGCACGGCCAGAACAGCAGCAGCAGCGGCGTCGGCCGGTCCCAGCGCGCCAGCCGCGCATAGGGCTTCAGCCACGCCGGGGCATAGCTGTCGACCCAGTTGCCGCGCTGCGCGTCAGCAACAGGCCCGGTAACCGGGCGCGCCTCGGGACTGGGTGCCGACGGACTTGGCATAGGCGGCCTCTCGTGCGGTAATGCGCCGGTCTTATCCCGCCCCCAACCGCTCAACGCAATATGCCCCGCGTTCATCGATCGCTCCCGCGCGTCTACGTACGCACCGACCTCGCCGCTGGCGCCGCGACGACCCTCGATGCCGAGGCATCCAACCATCTGGTCAACGTGCTGCGCCTCAGGGAGGGCGACAGCGCCATCCTGTTCAACGGCCGCGATGGCGCCTGGCTCGCGACGATCGCCAGGGCCGGCAAGAAGGGCGCGACGCTGGAAGTAGGCGCGCAGACGTCGCCGCAGACGCCGCCGTCCGACCTCTGGTTCGGCTTTGCGCCGTTGAAGGTCGGTCGCCTCGACTATGTCGTGCAGAAGGCAACCGAGATGGGCGCCGGCACAATCCAGCCGGTGCTGACCGACTTCACCCAGACCCGCAGGCTGCGCGCCGACAAGCTCGAAGCCTATGTGCTCGAAGCGGCGCAGCAATGCGAGGTACTGACTGTTCCGCGCGTTGCCGCCGAGATCGAGCTGCGCCCGCTCGTCGCAGGCTGGCGGCAGGCGCAGGGCCTCCGCCGCCTGCTGTTTGCCGATGAGGCGGCGCCGTCGGCCAGCCCGCTGGACACCATCGGCCGGCTGCAGGGCCTGCCGGTTGGCCTGCTGGTCGGCCCCGAGGGTGGCTTCTCCGACGCCGAACGCGAGCTGCTGCTGGCGCAGGATTTCGTCGTGCCCATCAGCCTCGGCCCCCGCATCCTGCGCGCCGATACCGCCGCCGTGGCGGCTTTGGCGCTCGTCCAGGCAATCATCGGTGATTGGCGATAAAAGCATTGCTTTCAGCCAATCGCTGGCTATTGTCCCGCCCGACCCGGCGCCCGCGACCGGTGTCGAGTTCGTTCTGGAGTTTCCATGGCTGGCGCCGAATCCTCGCCGCTGATCGCCTCGCGCGCCGATCTGATCCACGCCTTGTCGCGCGGCGGCAAACCGAAATCCGAGTGGCGCGTCGGCACCGAGCACGAAAAGCACGTCTTTCGGAAGGACCCGCTGCGGCCAGTTCAGTACGAGGGCAACGACGGCATCGGAGCCCTGCTCGCCGGCATCAAGGCCCGCACCGGCTGGGAATATTTCTACGATCGCGCCACCCTGATCGGGCTACGCAATCTTGGCCCGGTCGGCGGTATTTCGCTCGAGCCCGGCGGCCAGTTCGAGCTGAGCGGCGCGCCGCATGAAACCATCCACGCAGCTGCCGCCGAACTCGACGCACACCTCGCCGACTGCCACGCGGTCGGGGAGGAGCTGAACATCCACTTCCTCGGTTTGGGCGTAACCCCGCTCTGGGCCGTGTCGGACCTGAGGCGCATGCCCAAATCGCGCTACGGCATCATGACGCCGTACATGGAAAAGGTCGGCACACTCGGCACCTCGATGATGTACCGCTCGGCCACCGTACAGGCGAACCTCGATTTCGCCGACGAGGCCGACATGGTGAAAAAACTGCGCGTGTCGCTGGCGCTGCAGCCGATCGTCACCGCGCTGTTTGCCAACTCCCCCTTCGTCGACGGCAAGCCGTCGGGCTATCTTAGCTTCCGCTCGCACATCTGGCTCGACACCGACAACGCCCGCACCGGTGTGCTGCCCTTCGTCTTCGACCAGGGCTTCGGTTTCGACCGCTATGTCGAGCACGCGCTCGACGTGCCGATGTATTTCGTCATCCGCGACAAGCAGTACATCAACGTCGCCGGCGAGAGTTTCCGCGCCTTCCTCAAGGGCGAGCTGCCGCAGCTTCCCGGTGAGAAGCCCACGGTGAAGGACTGGGAGGACCACCTCTCGACCCTGTTCCCGGAAGTGCGGCTCAAGCAGTTCCTCGAAATGCGTGGCGCCGACATGGGCGACCGCGACCACGTCCTGGCGCTGCCGGCGCTGTGGGTCGGCCTGCTGTACGACGCCGACGCGCTGGACGAGGCCGCCGACCGCATCAAGGGCTGGACCGGCGAGGAGGTGTGGACGCTACGCCGTGCCGTGCCCAAAACGGCGATCCACACGCCGTTCC
The DNA here is from genome assembly GCA_023390785.1 of Pseudomonadota bacterium. Lineage (GTDB taxonomy): Bacteria > Pseudomonadota > Alphaproteobacteria > Rhizobiales > Devosiaceae > Devosia_A. Next base: position 326 of record JAEWCE010000270.1, on the reverse strand, counting down.
GCGGCTGCCTCGTCTCCGACATCGCCCGCGAAGTCGTGGCCCTCGCCAGGGCCGGCCTAAAGCGCCGCGGCCTCGGCGAGGAGCAATACCTCGCCTGTCTGGAAGAGACGCTGGCCCTGAACAAGACCCCTGCCGAACGCTGGCTCGACAAGTACCACGGCGAGTGGCAGGGCGACGTCACCAGAATATTCGACGAAGCTGAGATTTAGCGGTCGGGTTCCTCCACTACGCCGCAGGCGTGGGGGAGATGGCACGCGCCAGCGTGACGGAGGGGGCGGCCCCAGCCACCAATGCGCGTGTTCATCCGTTCCACCGCATTCCCCCCG
>JAEWCE010000266.1 GCA_023390785.1 Pseudomonadota bacterium | reverse complement strand
CCTCAATACCTCGCTGCTCGATGCCGCCTTCATGATCCCCTACGTCATGCCGGGCATCGTCATCGGCATCGCCTATATCGCCGCGTTCAACACCGGCGCCATCGTGCTCACCGGGACCGCCGCGATCATCATCCTGTCGATCTTCATCCGCCGGCTGCCCTACACCGTGCGCACCACCGCCACGGCGCTGCGCCAGATCGCCCCGAGCCTCGAGGAAGCCGCGGTATCGCTCGGCTACAGCCCGTTCCGCTCGTTCCTCAGGATCACCGTTCCACTCATCGTGCCCGGCATCATCGCCGGCGGCATGCTGAGCTTCGTCACCGCCATCAACGAACTGAGCTCGTCGCTGGTGCTGTATGTCGGCAGCACCATGACCATGCCGGTGCGGATCTACCTGCTGGTGCTCGACGGCGATTTCGGCACGGCTGCGGCGATGTCGTCCATCCTGCTGCTGCTCAGCGGCCTCGCCGTCTACATCGCCTTCCGCTTCATGGGCCGCAACGAACAGGCGCTGCTCTAGGCGGGCAAATCCCGGGAACCGGAAGGGCCGCTGCGAGGTTGACCCCGCAGCTCAATGCAGAGCTGGCGCGACATGGCGTCTGAAAACGGCTCCGCGACCTTGATCGGCGCGGAGCCTTGCCGCTTCAACGGCCGGCCAGCCGGCCACGGTCGCCGATCAGCGCCTGCAGGTACTGGCCTCCCAGCACATAAGTCCTCTCGTCGACATCGCGCGCCGCATGCTGGCGCGTATGGCCGAGAAGCTGTCGCGCCCAGTGCCGCGCCAGCGAGGCCTCCTCGCACGTCGCCGCCTCCCACGCGCAATACACCGACGCCATCAGCAGTTCGAAGCGCACGCCTTCCCAGGCCGCCGACGCGGCCACCACATCGGCCGGACGGGATGCATGCGGCACCAGCGGCACGGCTGCGGTATTTTCTGAAAACGACATGGCGGACAGGTCTCCCAACTATCCATCCGAGGTCGAAGCGGCCGCCTTGGGCAGGCCGAGATGCGCGACTGATACGCCCAACTCCGCGGCGTCGTCATCCTCCAATTGCACTATGCCAACAAACGTGATTGACCGCCGCTGCCGCCTTGCCAGTCGCGGCGCGTCATTGTTAGCGTTGCCATCGCCAACAGACGGAGGGGCTCGCCTGACCATGCCGCAATCGGGTGTCGCCGTCCTCGGCAGCTTCGTTGCCGATCTCGCCTTCCGTGCCGGCCGCCTGCCGGGCGTGGGCGAAACCATGATCGGCTCCGGCTTCAAGCTCGGGCCCGGCGGCAAGGGCTCGAACCAGGCTGTTGCCGCCGCCCGCGCTGGCGCGCATGTCACCTTCATCAGCAAGATCGGCCGCGACGAGTTCGGCCGCATCGCCCGCGCCACCTGGCAGCAGGAAGGCATCGTCGACGCTGTGAGCGACAGCGACAGCGCCCCGACCGGGGCCGCCTTCATCTATGTCAACGATCGCACCGGCGAGAACGCCATTATCGTCGTGCCCGGCGCCGCCATGGCCATCACGCCCGCCGATGTCGAGGGCGCTGCCGAGGCCATTCGCAATGCTGCCGTCTTCGTCACCCAGCTCGAGCAGCCGGTCGACGCCGCCCTGCGCGGTCTCGAGATCGCGCGTGCCGCTGCGGTGGTCACCATCTTCAATCCGGCGCCGGCCGAGCCGGTGCCCGACACGCTCTATCCGCTGTGCGATTTCGTCACCCCCAATGAGAGCGAGGCGGCGCTGCTCACCGGCGTCGCCGTCGCCAGCCCTGACGATGCGCGCCGGGCCGCCGACGTGTTCCTGCGCAAGGGCGTCGGCACCGCGCTGATCACGCTGGGGGAAAACGGCGTGCTGCTGCACGGCAGGACCACCTCGCTGCATCTGCCCGCCTTCAACGCCGGTCCGGTGGTCGAAACCGCCGGCGCCGGCGACGCCTTCAACGGCGGCTTCGCGGCGGCGCTGGCGCGGGGCGACACGCCGGAGGCGGCCGCGCGTTTCGGCTGCGCCGTCGCCGGCATTTCGGTCACCCGGCCGGGCACCGCGCCGGCCATGCCGACCCTCGCCGAAGTCGAGGCCCTGCTGGCCCGCGGCTGACATGCAGGCGGGCCCCGGGCGTCCGCCCGCGGTGGCAGGCGTGCTGTCCGGTCGCTCCCCTTCGGCGGAACAAAACGCACATCGAGGGGTCAAAATGGAATTTTCCGTCCATTTTCCCCTTGCCACCGGCTGAGCGCCGGTTACTCTCCCGCCAAGGTCGGCAAGGATCGATCGGGTCCGGACAATCCGGCAGCCAAGGGAGTGAAACATGAAACGTCGCGACTTTATCATCTCGGCAGGCGCCATGGCCGCAGGTGCGACCCTGCTGCCCAAGCTGGCCTTCGCCGAGGCCAACAAGATCGACTGGTACACCAGCTCGGACCAGAACATCCTCGATTTCTGGACCAACGTCATCAAGGGGCCGTTCGAGGCCGCCAATCCGGGCGTGACGCTGAACCTGGTCGACGCCGGCGACGGCGCCGGGCTGCAGGCGATCGCCTCGCGCGCGCTGGCCGCCCTCGGCACCGATGCCGATCCGCAGGCCGACTTCTTCGAGGGCGCCGACGCACGCCTGCCGCCGGGTGCGCTCGACAAGGGCCTGTATGTCGACTTCGCCAAGGCGAACCTCTCCAACTACGGCAAGATCAACCCGCTCGCCTTCAAGATCGACAACCTGACGCAGAACCTGCCCTATCGCGGGTCGCAGGTGCTGCTGGCCTACGACACCACCAAGCTGCCGCCGGACAAGGCGCCGCACACCTGGGCCGACCTCGTCGCCTGGATCAAGGCGAACCCCGGCCAGTTCATCTACAACCGTCCCGACAAGGGCGGTTCGGGCGGCAATTTCGTGGCGCGCGCCATCTACGCCGCCAATGGCAACGATCCGTCGTTGTTCACCGTGGACAACTACGACGCCGCCAAGTCCGAGCCGATGCTGCAGAAGGGCTTCGACATCCTCAAGGACCTGGCGCCCTCGATGATGGACCAGGGCGCCTACACCTCGGGCAACACCCAGTCGATCCAGCTGCTCAGCCAGTCGGCCGTGACCATGATCCCGGCCTGGTCCGACCAGGCGCTGCAGGCGATCAGCACCGGCGTGCTGCCGCCGACCACCGGCCTGCTGCAACTCAGCGATGTCGGCTTTCCGGGCAACTTCGCCCACATCACCGTGCCGACCAACGGCAAGAACAAGGATCAGGCGATCAAGCTGGCCGACTTCATCCTCTCCGAGGAGATCCAGTCCAAGATCATCACCGAGCTCGGCGGCTTCCCTGGCGTGTCGTGGGACAATGTCTCGCCCGAGCTGCACGATAAGTACAAGGACCTGATCCCGTCCTCGATCCCGGTGTGGCCGGGCGGCGACTGGGACAAGAACATGAAGGACGGCTGGTACCGCAACGTCGCGCCGAACGTGGACCGTTCTAAGTGAGTCTTGCGCCAGCAAGCGACATCGTCGAAGCCGGCAAATCTCGCAGGGGGCCCATTGGCCTCCTGCTCGTTGCCATCCCGGTGCTGCTGGTGGGGTGGATGGTCATCTACCCCATCATTTCCGCCGTTATCACCACCCTGTGGCAGCCTGACGCCGACGGCAATTACGGGCTGACCACCAAGACCTACCAGTTCTTCTTTTCCGACTCCTACAGCCTCGCCAACCTGTCGATAACGCTGTGGACCACCTGCGTCGCCGCGGTGATCCTGATCATCGTGTGCCTGCCGGTGGCGGTGTACCTGCGCTTCGCCAAGGGGCGGCTCGCGAGCTACGTGCAGGGCCTGGCCATCTTCCCGCTGTTCGTGCCCTCGATCATTCTGAGCTACGCCTTCATCCGCGTGCTCGGGCCGAACGGCATGGTCGACATCCTGCTCAACGCCGTGCACCTGCCGAAGATCCGCTCTCCTTACCTCACTCCATGGGGCCCCCTGATCGGCCTCGTCTGGGACCACATCCCGCTGACCGTGCTCATTCTCATCGCCGGGCTCGGGGCCGTCTCCGATGCGTCCATCGAAGCGGCGCGCGATGTCGGCGCCGGCCGAATCACCGTGTTCCGCGCCATCATCCTGCCGCGCATCTGGAACTCGATCCTGGTGGCAGTGTCGTTCGCCGTGCTCGGCATCTTCTCGGCCTTCACGCTGCCCTACGTGCTCGGCCCCGCCGCGCCCGAAATGATGGGCCCGTTCATGCAGCGCACCTTCCGCGACCTGTACGATCCGGCCAATGCCATCACCCAGGCGGTGATCTCGTTCTTCTTCTGCATCCTGTTCGGGCTGTTCTACGTGCGCTCGGTGGTCAAGAACCAGAGGGGACGCTGATGGCGACGACCGCAATCGACACCGCCGCGCCCGCGACGACGTTCCGCCCGCCGCGTCAGATCGACTGGGCCGGCATCGGCTTTGCCACGGTGCTCAGCATCGTCATCATCTTTCCGCTGATCGTCGTCGGCACCTGGGCCTTCACCAACATCTGGCGCTATCCGGCGATCATCCCGCAGGAATTCGGCCTGCGCTACTGGAACGCCACGCTGGCCCGTGCCGACGTGTGGACCGCCATCACCACGTCGATCTCGCTTGCCGTGGTGGTGACGTTGATCTCGGCCATCGTCTGCCTGCCGGCGGCATTCGCGTTCGCCCGGCTGCAGTTCCCCGGCCGCTCGATCCTGTTCTTCTCGTTCCTCGCCGGCCAGGCGTTTCCGAAATTCGGCCTGCTGGTCGCCATCGCCGGCATTTTCCTGCACCTCAACCTCATCGGCAATTTCTGGGGCGTGGTGCTGATTCAGTTGGTGGGCACGCTGCTGTTCATGATCTGGATCCCGGTCGCCGCCTTCCAGGGCGTCGACCGCCGCATGGAGGGGGCGGCGCGCGACGTTGGCGCCAGCCCGCTGCGCGTGTTCTGGTCGATCACCCTGCCGCAGGCCGGCCCGACCATCGCCGCGGCGGTGCTGCTCACCTTCGTCAACACCTTCTACGAGACCGAGGGCGCCTGGCTGATCGGTGCCCCCGCCATCCGCACCATGCCGGTGCTGATGATCTCGTTCATCAACAACCAGCCGGTCATCCAGTACGGCGCGGTGCTCTCCGTGCTGCTGTGGATCCCCTCGTTCTTCGCGCTGTTGTTCGCGCGCCGTGTCATCAGCGGCGGTTCGTTCGCGCGCGGTTTCGGTGCATAGGCGCTTTCTTCGGAAACGCCGCAAAGACATAGGTTCCTGAAAGGCAACAATGGCAGTTCTCGACATCAAGGGTGTCAGCAAGCTCTTTGGCGGTGCCGTCCGTGCCGTCGACGATTTCAACCTGACCGTCGGCAATGGCGAGCTCGTCTGCCTGCTCGGCCCCTCGGGCTCGGGCAAGTCGACGCTGCTGCGCATGATCGGCGGCTTCGAGACGCCCAGCGCCGGCTCCATCACCATCGACGGCGAGGAGGTGATCCACCTCCCGCCCGAGCGGCGCCCGACCGGAATGGTGTTCCAGAGCCATGCGCTGTGGACCCACATGAACGTGTTCAAGAATCTCGCCTTCGGCCTGAAGCTGCGCCGCATCCCGTCCGACCAGATCAAGCGCAAGGTCGAGGACGTGCTGAACCTGGTCGGCCTGTCCGGCTACGGCACGCGCCAGACGCACCAATTGTCGGGCGGCCAGCAGCAGCGCGTCGCGCTCGCCCGCTCGCTGGTGCTCGAGCCCAAGATACTGTTGCTCGACGAGCCGTTTGCCAGCCTCGACCAGCATCTGCGCGAGCGCCTGCGCGAGGAGGTCCGCGACATCCAGCAGCGCATGGGCATCACCACCCTGTTCGTCACCCACGGGCAGGACGAGGCGCTGGCCATGGCCGACCGAATTGTCGTGATGCGCGACGGACGCATCGAGCAGGTGGCGGCGCCCGACATGCTGTACCGCGAGCCGGCGACGCCGTTCGTGGCCGGCTTCATCGGCACCATGAATTTGATCGAAGGTAAGGTCGAGAACGGCACCTTCACCTACGGCGCCTTCGCCAACCCGCTGCCCGTCGCCGATGGTCCGGTGACCTTTGCCGTGCGCCCGGAAGCGCTCGACATCGGCGGGGCCGCTGACGCGTCCGCCGGCAGCGCCAAGATCCACCGCGTCACCGACTACGGCACGCACGCCATCGTCGACCTGGAGATGATCCACGGCACGCGCCTCAAATCCATGGTCAAGGACGCTCGCGACTGGAAGGCCGGCCAGCCGGTCGACCTGCGGCCGCGCGCCTTCGCCGCCTACCGCGACAACGCCTGCATCTACCGCTCCACCGCGTCATGATCGACCCCGTTTCGGTGACCCGCAACGGTCACCGCACCTTCTTCAAGTGGCACCGCGCCCGCCGGCGCGGCACCGACCCGGTGTTCACCGGACGCCGCATCCTCGAGGGCATGGCGCTGGGCGCCAGCGTCGAGGTCGATCTGGTGCGCCACCGCGACAACGGCCTGGCGGTGCTGCACGATCATCTGTCGATCGAGCGCGAAACCACCGGCAGCGGCCCTTCTATCGCCCACGGCGCCGAAGAGTTGCGCGCCTTCCATCTGCGCGGCAATGACGGCGCGCCGATCGCCGACCACGTGATGCTGCTCGAGGACCTGTGCGCCCTGCTGGCGGCGACGCCGCCGCATCCCGACGCGCTGCTGCAGCTCGACTACAAGGAAGGGCAGGGGCCGCTGCCGCCCGAAGTGATCGCCGCCTTTGCGACGAGCGTCGGGCCGGTGGCGCGCAACATGATCGTCTCGTCGGGCGAAGCGGAGTCGGTGCGCGTGCTGACCGATGCCACCCCCGGCCTCCACATCGGCTACGATCCCTGCCATGGCGAGTGGGTCGCGCGGCTGCAGGCAACCGGCGACTTTGCCGGCTTCGTCGCGGCAGCACTGGCCGATTCGCCGCAGGCGGAGATGATCTACCTCGCCTATCAGGTCGTGCTTGCCGCCGCCGACGCCGGCTTCGATATCGTCGGCGCCTTCCACGGCGCCCACCGCCGCATCGACGCCTATACGCTCAAGACCAGCGACGCGCCGGCGCAGGCACTGGCCGAGCGCCTGCTCGGGCTCGGCGTCGACCAGATCACCACCGACGATCCCGAGGGGCTCGCCGCGCTGCTCGGAGCGACCAATGGCTGAAAACTACGACACGATCCTCGCCGACATGGTGGCGGTGGCGCGCGAGGCCGGGGCGCTCACGCTGGCGCATTTCAAGCGCTTCCGCGACCTCGAGATCGGCATCAAGGGGCCCGCTGACTTCGTCTCCGACGCCGACCGCGAATCGGAGCAGCTCATCCGCAAATACCTGTTCTCGCGCTATCCCGACTGGAGCTTCACCGGCGAGGAATTCCCGCCGGTCGACGGCGCCGATCGCGAGCACCGCTGGCTGGTCGATCCCATTGACGGCACCACCAATTTCATCAACGGCCAGCACTACACCATCTCGATTGCGCTGCGCCGCGGCAACCAGACGGTATGCGGCGCACTCTACAATCCGGTCGCCGACGAGATGTTCACCGCCGTCAAGGGTCGCGGCGCCTTCCTCAATGGCCAGCGCCTCGAGGTCAGCGAGAAGACCGACGTCGGTCTCATGGCCGTCGGCACCTCCATCCCCACCAGCCAGCGCGCCACCTGGCCGGGGTTTTACGACCATCTCGCGGCCATCGCCGAACGGGTCGGCGGCGTGCGCACCGTCGGCAGCTCTGCCAATTCGTGCGCCTATGTCGCCTGCGGCCGCCTCACCGGCTATTATGAGGAATCCGGCCTCGTCGACTGGGCCGTCGGCGTGCTGCTGGTGCAGGAAGCTGGCGGCATCGTCACCGATTGGTGGGGCCGTGGACCGGAGTTCTACGAAAAGACCGGCATCGTCATCGTCGCCAACCGGGCGACGCATGCATTCCTCCTCGACCAGCTCAAGGACGTGCCCATGATCGACGACAAGCGCAAGAAGGCGGTGTGATATGAGCGTCCGCATCGGTATAAACCCCATCACCTGGGTCAACGACGACGACCCGAGCCTGGGTGGCGACACCACCCTCGAAACCATCCTCACCGAGATGCACCAGGCCGGCTTTGCCGGCTCCGAGCTCGGCAACAAATATCCGCGCGACGCCGCGACCCTCGGCCCCATCCTCGAACGCCACAAGCTGGCGCTGGTCTCCGGCTGGTACAGCGGCAAATGCCTCGAGCAGGACGTCGATGCTGAATACGAGGCGGCGCTGCCGCACCTGACGCTGCTCCGCGATCTCGGCAGCAAGGTCGTGGTTTATGCCGACACCTCGGGCGACCGCGACAACATCAGCCGGTTCCCCGTGTCGCAGCGGCCGCGCCTCAACGACTCCGACTGGCCCGCCTATGGCCGCAAGATCACCGCCCTCGCCGACAAATTCGCCGCCTTCGGCGTGCGCATGGCGGTGCACCACCACATGCAGACCATCATAGAGACCGATCACGAGATCGACCAGTTGATGGCCCACACCGGCGACAGCGTCGGCCTGCTGTTCGATACCGGCCACTGCGTCTATGCCAAGGGCGACCCGGCGGCCTTGCTCGCCCGCCATGTGGGCCGTGTCAACCACGTGCACTGCAAGGACATCCGCCGCCCGGTGCTGGAGCGCGCCTGGGCCGAGGACATGAGCTTCATGGGCGCGGTGATGGAAGGCATCTTCACCGTGCCCGGCGACGGCTCGGTCGACTACCCGCCGCTGCTCAAGCGGCTCGCCGACGCCGGCTACGAGGGCTGGCTGGTGGTCGAGGCCGAGCAGGATCCGGCCAAGGCGCATCCGCTGACCTATGCCACGATGGGCTATACCAATCTCCGCCGCATGGCCGAAGCGGCGGGCTTCACCGTCAGCACCTGAGGACGAAATGCACAAGCTCAAGGTCGGCATCGTCGGCGCCGGGCTCATCACCCAGATCGAGCATCTGCCCAATCTGCTGGCACTGCCCGATCTGTTCGAGGTGGTCGGCGTCGCCGATCCCTCGGCCAGGACACGCGCCCATCTCACCGAACGCTACGGTGTGCCAGGCCTTGCTACCGCCGACGAGGTGTTTGCGCAAAAGCCCGACGCCGTCGTCGTCGCGACGCCCGATTCCTACCACGCCGACATCATCGTCGCGGCGCTGGGGCACGGTTTGCATGTCTTCACTGAAAAGCCGCTCTGCTACGACGTCGCCGACGCCCGCCGCGTGCTCGCTGCCCGCGACAAGGCCGGCCGCGTGGTGCAGGTCGGCTACATGAAGCGCTTCGATCCGGCCTATGCGGCGCTGCGCGAGCTGCTCGCCGCGCACCGCGGCACGCTGCGCGCGGTGATGGTCGACGTCATCGATTCCGATGCCTGGGCCTATACCGCGCATCGCGACCTGTTCGTCGGCGACGACGTGCCCAAGGAGCTGATCGCCGAAAGCAGCAGCCGCCGCGCGGCGCAGGTCAATGCCGCGCTCGGCCTCGCCAATCCCGATCCGAAGGTGGTGCGTGGCTTCTCCGGCCCCTATGCCTCGAGCCTCGTGCATGACATCAACCTGGTACAGGGCCTGCTCGACGCCGCTGGCGCGAAACTGGGCAAGCCGCTCGGCGCCGGCTTCATCGACGGCAATGCCGGCGGCCATTTCAGCGCCCGGCTGGAGCCGGGCGACGGGGTCGTCAGCATGACCTGGGTGGCGGCGCCGAAAGTCGCCTACTATTCCGAGCGCGTGACCTTCGTTTACGAGGACGCAGTGTACGACCTCGAATTCCCCTCGCCCTACCTCAATCACCAGCCGACGCGACTGGTAGAACGCCGCTCCGACGGCCACCATTTGCGCGAGATCAACCATCGTCCGTCCTACGCCGAGCCCTTCGTCGAGGAGCTGAAGGCGTGGCACGCGGCCATCACCGAGGGCAAGCCCGCGGTCAACACCGTCGAGCAGGCCACGCGCGACATCGAACTCCTCGCCGGCTTCGCCCGACTGGCCAATGGCTGAGTTCAGGCGCGGCGGCTGATCCGCATCGGCATGGCGTGCGCCGGCTGCACGGTGATCTTCTGCACCGGCTCCGGGGGCCGCTCGCCGGCATAGTCGAAGCGCAGATGCCTGAGCAGCGAGGCGAGGGCGATGATACCCTCCTGCATGGCGAAATACTGCCCGATGCAGACGCGCGGCCCAAGCCCGAATGGAATGTACTGGTAGCGTTCCAGCGCTTCGCGTTTGTCGGGCAAAAAGCGCGACGGCACGAACTCCGTCGGCCGCGACCAGAGCCGCCTGTGCCGGTGCACGATCCACGGCATCACCAGCACCGACGCCCCCTTCGGGATGCAGTAGTTGCCGACCACGTCGTCAGCGAGCGCCGCCCGGTTGAGCGAGGGTGCCGGCGGATAGAGCCGCATCGCCTCTTCGAACGCCGCGCGGGTATAGGGGAGTTTCTCCGTCCAGCCATAGGGCTCGGGATCGGCGAAATCATGCGCGTCGAGTTCGGCCTCCACTTTGGCCCGCTCCTCCGGCGCCTGGCTGAGCAGGTACAAGGTCCAGCCCAGCGCCCGCGCCGTGGTCTCGTGTCCGGCGCCGATGAAGGTGATGATGTTGTCCTCGATCTCGGAGCGCGACAGATCCTCGGCCTCGAGCAGCAGGGTCAACAGGTCGCGCGGCGCCGCCGCCGCGTTGCGCCGCAGCAGGGCCTGCCGCCGCTCGATGGTCGCAGCGATGAGGTTGCGGAAATAGCCGAGCGAGCGTTGCCCCATGAGCCGCATGACGCGCGGCACATAGGCAGGCGCGTCGAGCACGTCCATCGGATCCACCCGGCCCATGGTGCGCAACAGCCTCGCGGTGGCGCCTGCGAACGCCTCGGCGTCGCCGGCGATGTCGCCGGTAAACAGCGTCGCCTGCAGCACGTCGAAGGTGAGCAGCGTCATCTGGTTGGCGATGTCGACGGTTTCGCCCCCCTTGTCCGCGAGCCCCGCCGCGAAGCGCTGCGACCGCTCGAGGATCGTTCCCGCCAGGCCCTGCAGGTTGCGCGGTGAGAACACCGGCGCCAGCGACCGCCGTGTGCGCTTCCACAACTCGCCCTCGGCCGTCAGCAGCCCGTCGCGCAGGATCGGCCGCAGCACGCGTTGCCGCAATGGCTGCATGCCGTAGTTCCGGGCATTGTCGACCATCACGTGACGGATGGCCGCCGGGTCGCTGACGATGAAGGTCGGCACACCGAGCCATTCGCTGCGGATCACCGGCTGCTCGAACGCCGCCTCCGACCAGATGGCGAGCGGATTGCGCGCCATCGTCCACACGAACTCGAAGGCATTGAGCGGCCGGCGATGCGGCCTTGGGGCGGGCGGATGAAAGTTCATGGCGACCAGGATACGCCTTCCGGCGCTAGAGGGCGATCAGGCCTTCGCGCAGGATGATGGCCACCGCGTCGGCCCTGTTGCGGGCGCCGACCTTCTCCAGCACGGCGGTCACATGGAATTTCGCGGTGTGCACCGAGATGTCGAGCGCACGGGCGATGATCTTGTTCGAGGCCCCCTCGAGCAGAAGCGCCGCAACCTGCTGCTCGCGCGCGCTGAGGCGCGGCCGCTCGGCGTGGCCGGTCGGCGGCAGCACCGTGTACCCGGCCTCAAGCAGCAGCGCGATCGCGTCGGCGACGGCCGGATCGGCCCCTGCCAGCAATCCGCCGGGCAGGCTAACCGCGCGGCCGTTCGCCGAGGATGACGTCGATGTCGCTTGCATTGCCGCCACGAAGCACTCCCAGTCTCACGTTTGCATTGACGCTGCCCGTCGCCAGCCGG
>JAEWCE010000076.1 GCA_023390785.1 Pseudomonadota bacterium | reverse complement strand
GAGCCAGAACGTGCCGAAGAACTCGGCAAACAGCTTACGTGCCATGCGAAAAATGCCCCACGAGAAAGTTTCCCACGGCTGAGCGTTAGCGCCCGCTGAGGCGAACGTGAATCCAACGGCGGCGGTTACGCACTGGAAATGCTGTCACAAGGCCCGCAGCCTGGACTCCTTTGCCGCTTGCGGGGAGAGGGGGACCGGCAAAGCCGGTGGAGGGGATGCCGCTTGCGCTGGTGCGTGGGGCTTCCCCCATCCGTCGCCTTCGGCGCCACCTTCCCCCGCAAGCGGGAGAAGGGCCCGACTTCATGCAGCGGTTCGAGCATCCCGTTCCTCACTCCCGCAAACTCCGCCCCGTCAGCGTCAAAAACACGTCGTCCAGCGTGGGGCGGTTGACGTCGACACCGATGGCGTCGATGCCCGCCTTGGTCAGCCCGGCCAGCAGTACCGGCAGGGCGCGGCCGCCATCCGGCACGTGCAGCCGTACCACATGGGCTTCGGTCTGTGGCGCGTCGGCGCCCTCGAGTGCGCCCGCAATCCCGGCGGCGCGCTGCGCGTCCGCCTCGTCCCGCAGCGTCAGGGTGATGGCGTCACCAGACACACGCTGCTTCAGTGCGGCCGGCGTGCCCTCGGCGACGATGGTGCCATGGTCGATGATGAGGATGCGGTCGGATAGCGAGTCCGCCTCGTCCATGTAGTGCGTGGTCAGGAACACCGTGGTCCCCAGCGTGTCGCGCAGCGAGCGGATGTGGGTCCACAGGTTCGCCCGGCTCTGCGGGTCGAGCCCGGTCGATGGCTCGTCCAGGAACACCAGCGTCGGCTGGTGGATCAGCCCCATGACGATGTCGAGACGCCGCCGCTGCCCGCCCGACAGCGAGCCGCAGGTGCGCGACCACACGTCGGCCAGTTCCAGCGCCTCGAGCAGCTCCTTGCCGCGGCGCGTCGAGGTGGCGCGGTCGATGCCGTAGAGCTCCGCATGGCTGACGATCTCGTCGCCCACCACTGCTTCCGGCGAGGTCGACCCCGCCTGGCTGACATAGCCGATCCGGCGCCGAACGTTGACCGGGTCGGCCCGCAGGTCGCTGCCCGCCACAATTGCGCTGCCGCCGGTGGGGGTGAGCAGCGTGCACAGCATCTTCAGCGTCGTGGTCTTGCCGGCGCCGTTGGGCCCGAGGAAGCCGACGATCTCGCCCGCCTCGACCCGGAGGTCGATGCCGCGCACCGCCTCGATCTCCTTGCCGCGCGCCTTGTAGGTTCGCCTGAGGCCCTTGGCCTCGATCATTGCCGTCGCCATGAAATCCTCGTGCGTGAACGGTCGTCTGCTCCGGATCGGCCGGAACGCCGCAGCGGCTGTGCAGGCCGTCATTGCCCCATTCCTTTCGGACAAATCGATACGGAGACGCGACTGCCCTCGGCTTGATCGAGCTTGCGACTCCAGAAGTCTCAACGTATAATTATCTTATGAGCAAAGATATTCACGCGTCAAGACAAAATCGACGCCTGCATTTGCTGTCCCAGATCGGCAACCTCAGCCGGGTCAACCAGGGCGCAACCAACATCTTCGACGAGCGCGTCGGCCAGTTCCTCGGCGTCAATGAAACCGACCGGCGGTGCCTCGACATCATCGAGCGGCTCGGGCGGATGTCGGCAGGCCAGCTCGCCAATCACAGCGGCCTCACCACCGGCGCCGTCACCGCCGTCATCGACCGGCTCGAGGCGGCCGGCTATGTCACGCGGGTGCGCGACCCTCTCGACCGGCGCAAGATCTGGGTCGAGGTGACCGCCCATTTCAGCCAGTTGGTGCAGACGATCTTCGGCGTTTACGATCTCATCGGTCCGGTGATGATGCGCCATTTCACCCAGTCCCAGCTCGAAGGCATCGTCGCCTTCCTGCGCATGGGCACCAAGATCAACCAGGAGCTCGCCGCCGGCCTCAAGGAGAACATGCAGCCCGGTCTCGACCCGGCAGCGCAGCTCGAACGGGCCCAGCAGTTCCGCCGGGCGGTCGAGGCGATTACCCCCAGGCTCAGCGCCGACCTCGACAGGATCCTGCCGCCGGGGGATGGCGAAGGGTGAGGCTGTTGAACGCCGCAAGGACGGTCTGCCGCGAGTCGCGGCCAGAGCCACGCTCTACTCGGCCGCCATGCGCACCGGCTCGGCTGCGTCGAGGTTACCCATGCTGGTGACGATGTGCCGGGCCAGCGCGTCGAAGATGCCGCCATAGGCGTGGCTGGCGCGCATCAGTGCAATCTCGGCGTCGCGCAGCCGCGGCAAATTGCGGTCCTCGGCAATGGCCAGCATGCCCGGCTGCAGCGCGCTCTCGGGCAGAAAGCCCACCGCCAGGTCGGTTAGAACGGCGCTCGCAATCCCCAGCGCATTGCACGAGGTGTAGGCAACGCGATAGTCGCGGCCGATGCGGTCGAGCGCCTCCACCGCATTGTCCTTCCAGCAGCAGGGCTGGCCGCCGGCGATCGGCAGCGGGTCCATGTTCAGCGCCTGGCCACCTTGCGCCGCCACCCAGTACATCGGTTCGGTGCGGAACAGTTCGCCATATTCGTGGTTGGTCCCCTGCGTGAACACGATCAGGTCGTGCTTGCCGCGCTTCATGCCGTCGAGCAGCGTCTGCGACGAGCCGCAGGTCACATCGATCATCACCTTGGGGTGCGTGCGCTGGAAGCTGGACAGGATCACCGGCAGCAGCCGCACCGCATAGTCGTCGGGCAGCCCGAAGCGGATGGCGCCGCTCAGATCCTCGTCCGAGAATTCGTCCATGATCTCGGCATTGATCTTCAGCATCTTGCGCGCCCGCGCATACAGCGCTTCGCCGTACTGGGTCAGCGCCACCGACCTGCCATCACGTGACAATAGTGCGTGGCCCAGCCGCTCCTCGAGCCGCTTGATCTGCATCGACACCGCCGACTGCGTCTTGTTCACCCGCCGCGCCGCCTCGGTGAAGCTGCCGCAATCGGCAATGGCGCAGAAGCTCTGCAACTGGTCGAGGTCGAGCGGCACGGACATCGGATTTCTCCATCACCGATTTTGATGATCTGGATGAAATCTATTTGTTAGACGAATAGGTGTCCAGAGCCTTAGAAGGTCCGCATCGGCAATCGACGATTGTCGCCACCGCCGCCAACTCCCTTGGCGGCCCTTGGAAAAATGGAGAAGTCTCATGGCGCTCGTGCTTTCGGGCGAGCGGCCGGCTGCCGCCCCGCTCTCGCTCAATCCCCTCCGGATCGTCGCCCGCTGGTTCGCCCAGCTGCGTGCCGAGCGCAGCCAGCGCGTGGCGCTCAAAAGCCTTCTCGAGCTTGATCAACACCGCCTGCGCGACCTCGGCATCGAGCGCTCGGACCTGTTCGATGCGCTGTGCGCCGAGCACCGGCCCACCAAAGTCCTCGCCGACCGCCGCGCGCTGCGTCTGGGCGGTCGTCGCTAACCCCTTCACGAGTTTCGCGGTTCGGGCGGCCCATCCCGCCCGGGGCGCGGATTTGGCCGGATTTCGGCCTGTTTCCTGACCGACTGCCGGGTCCTCGGACCCGGCTTTTTTGCGCCGACGCCCGGCGCGGCATGCCGCACACGATCCGACGGGGGCAGGGCGTGGGGAATCCGACCTACGGCAGCTGCTTGAAGCCGTCGGCGAAGCCCTTGAGCGACACCGGAATGCCGATGCCTTCCTCGGGGGTCTTGAACACCACGAAAATCGCGGTCTTGCCGGTCGAAAGCTGCTTCAGCAGCGCGTCGTCCATCACCACCTCGGCGACGCAGCCATTGGGCAGGCAGCGCACGAACGCCACCCGGCCCATGTCGGTGCCGTCGATATTGAGCCCGAGCCCGTTGGGCAGCAGCACACCCAACGGCGCCAGCACCCGCAGCAGCCGTGCCTGCTGGTCGGCCGTCTTCAGCACGATGACGCTGAGGCCGACATTGGGCTGGTCCTCGGCGGTGACGTTCTGGATGATGGCGCACTGCTCGAAACTGGCGCCCGGCGGCGTGTCGCAGCTCATCTGCCAGTCGCCGTACTGGGCCTTGACCACGCCCTGGGCAGTGGCGAACGAGGGGAGCATAGTAAGGGCCGCGCAGGCCAGAAGTGCCGCTGCACGGCTGATTAACGTCGGCATCACGTGACGCACTCTTTCCTTGCCTCCACCGCCGCCAATTGGGGGCAGCCGATGTGTTACCTGCGACCATTGCCGCTGGCAACCGCGCCGGCCAAGAAAGCAGCGACAAACAAGGCACCCGTGAGGCATCGTTCCGGCGCGCCCACAGAGCATTTTGACGCACGAGGCGGCCGTGTGGCGGAATTGCGTTGGCCACTTCGATGTGATTTAGGTCAGCCCTACTTGGCGCTCCGGGGGGTTGAGTCGAGGCGGCGTCGGCTATGCCGCGTTTCTCACTCGTCCTCGGCCCGCTGCAAAAGCCGCATGTACGGGATTTCAAGGGGGTTATAGGTGGCCGGTCAGATGTTCCGGAAGTTTGGGATCGCGCTGGGCGCGCTCGCGGCCATGGCCCCTGGCCTCGCAATGGCGGCCACGGGCCAGCCGAGCCCCGGCGAACTGGGCCTGCAGGGCTCCGTCACCCCGATCATGGATTCCATCCATGCCTTCCACGACGGCATCCTGCTCACCGTGGCGGTCGGCATCTCGCTGTTGGTCCTGGTGCTGCTCGCGGTGATCATCCTCCGCTTCAACGCCAGGCGGAACCCGGTGCCGGCCCGCTTCACCCACAACACCCTGATCGAGGTGATCTGGACGGCGCTGCCGGTGATCATCCTGGTGATCATCGCCATCCCGTCCTTCGCCGTGCTCACCGACCAGGTGACCATGCCCGACGGCGTGCGCAAATATCTCGGCTCCAACATCTTCTCGTTTGGCTCGGTCGAGGTTCCGGCGCCCGGCCTCACGGTCAAGGCCACCGGCTCGCAGTGGTACTGGACCTACGATTACGTCGACGAGGACAAGAGCTTCGACAGCAATTTGCTCAGCGAGGAAGACCGGCTGAAGGAAGACCCGGTGCAGCCGCGCCTGCTGGCCGTCGACAACATGCTGGTCGTGCCGGTCGACACCACGGTGCGCGTGCAGGTCACCGGCGCCGACGTCATCCACGCCTTTGCCGTGCCGTCCTTCGGCGTCATCATGGACGCCGTGCCGGGCCGCCTCAACGAGACCTGGTTCAACGTCCGCAAGGAAGGCGTCTATTACGGCCAGTGCCGCGAGCTGTGCGGCAAGGACCATGCCTTCATGCCGATCGCCGTGCGCGTCGTCTCCAAGGAGCAGTTCGCCACCTGGATGAACGCGCTCAAGGCCGGCTCGGTCACTGATGCCAACAAGACGCTGCCGCCGCTCTCGGCCGAGCAGCCTGCCGCCTAAGGCGCGAGTTTAGATAGAGGATACGCCAACATGGCCGACACCCACGCCCTCCAAGCCCATGAAGCTCCCGCCGGCGCTGCGCACGAGCACCATGGCCACATCACCGGCTGGCGCCGCTACCTCTACTCCACCAACCACAAGGACATCGGCACGATGTACCTTGTGTTTGCCCTCATCGCCGGCGTGATCGGCACGCTGCTCTCGGGCATGATGCGCCTCGAGCTGCAGGAGCCGGGCATCCAGATCTTCCACGGCCTTGCCTCCATCGTCTATGGCAGCTCCGGCGCCGCGGCCCTCGACCAGGGCAAGCACCTCTACAACGTCTTCACCACCGCCCACGCGCTGATCATGATTTTCTTCATGGTCATGCCGGCCATGATCGGCGGCTTCGCCAACTGGTTCGTGCCGTTGATGATCGGCGCGCCCGACATGGCGTTCCCGCGCATGAACAACATCTCGTTCTGGCTGCTGCCGCCGGCGCTGCTGCTGCTGCTCATCTCGATGTTCATGCCGGCTGGCGAAGCCGGCGCCACCGGCGCAGGGGGCGGCTGGACGCTCTATCCTCCACTCTCCACCTCCGGCCAGGCCGGGCCTGCCGTCGACTTCGTGATCCTGTCGATCCACATCGCCGGCGCAAGCTCCATCCTTGGCGCCATCAACTTCATCACCACCATCTTCAACATGCGCGCTCCGGGCATGACGCTGCACAAGATGCCGCTGTTCCCGTGGTCGGTGCTGGTGACGGCGTTCCTGTTGCTCTTGTCGCTGCCCGTCCTTGCCGGCGGCATCACCATGCTGCTGACCGACCGCAATTTCGGCACCACCTTCTTCGCGCCCGACGGCGGCGGCGACCCGGTGCTGTTCCAGCATCTGTTCTGGTTCTTCGGCCACCCCGAAGTGTACATCCTGATCCTGCCCGGCTTCGGCATGGTCAGCCACATCGTATCGACCTTCTCCAAGAAGCCGATCTTCGGCTACATGGCGATGGTCTACGCCATGGTCGCCATCGGCGGCGTCGGCTTCATCGTGTGGGCGCACCATATGTACACCGTGGGCATGTCGCTCGACGTGCAGCGCTACTTCGTGGCCGCCACGATGGTCATCGCGGTGCCAACCGGCGTGAAGATCTTCAGCTGGATCGCTACCATGTGGGGCGGCTCGATCACCTTCCGCACACCGATGCTGTGGGCGATTGGTTTCATCTTCCTGTTCACCGTCGGTGGCGTCACCGGCGTGGTGCTGGCC
>JAEWCE010000245.1 GCA_023390785.1 Pseudomonadota bacterium | reverse complement strand
CGGTCAGCTCCGATCGGCTCGGCGTGCCGCGCGTGCGAGGCGCCGCATGATCCGCTCGCTCAATATTCTCCTCGTCTGCTCGGCCATCTGCATGCTGGTGGCGGTGTATGCGCTCAAATATTCGGTCGAAGACGTCGCCGCCGAGAAGGTGAGCCTGCAGCGCCAGATTGAGCGGCAGCAGGCCGACCTATCCCTGCTGAAGGCCGACTGGGCCTATCTCAACCAGCCAGCCAACGTCGCGCCGATCGTCAATCGCCATGTCGCGGAACTCAATCTGCAGATGCTGTCGCAGGACCAGTTCGGGGGCCTCGACATTCTGCCGATGCGCCTGAGGGCGCCGGACACGCAGGCGCTCGACTCGTTGTTCGAGTCGCTCAACTCGGGTGTCGATCCGATCCAGCAGATCATCTCGGAGTCCAACTGATGGTCGCCCTCGACGCCGGCATCGATCCGATCGCCTTCGATGGCGCCCGCAAGGTGCGGCGCCACCTCACCAAGGCGCGCATCCGCTGGGTCGTCGCGGTGCTGATCCTGATCTTCGGGGCGGTGGCCGCGCGACTGGTGCAACTCGGCCTCGTCGTCCAGGACAACACCATCGAGGGCCAGACCCGCGATCTCATCACCGCCACGCGTCCGGCGATCCTTGACCGCAATGGCCTCGAGCTTGCAGTCGACGTGCGCGTTCCCTCACTGTTTGCCGAACCGCGTCGCATCATCGACGTCAACGAGGCGGCGGACGCGATCCATTCCGTGCTGCCCGACCTCAATATCGACTGGCTGCGCCAGCGCCTCACCGGGGACAAGGGCTTCGTCTGGATCAAGCGCGAGCTGACGCCGGCCATCGAGGACAAGATCATGCAGCTCGGCATACCCGGGCTCGACTTCGTCACCGAGAGCAAGCGCTTCTACCCCGGCGGGCCCGAGGCCTCGCACATCCTCGGCGCCGTCAACATCGACAACCAGGGCATCGCCGGCATCGAAAAGGCGATCGATGACGACGACGTGGCGTTGCTGCAGCAGGTGGGCCTGGCGCGCGGCAACGAGCTTGCTCCGGTCACGCTGTCGATCGACCTGCGTGTGCAGCATGTGATGCGCGACGTGCTGGTCGATGCTCTCAGCCGCTACCAGGCCGACGATGCCTCCGGCATCATGATGGATATCAAGACGGGCGAGGTGCTGGGCCTCGTCTCGCTGCCCGATTTCGATCCGAACGACCCGGTCACGGCGCTGCAGAAGGACAGCTTCAACCGCATCACCGCCGGCATCTACGAGCTGGGCTCGACCATGAAGTCGGTAACCATCGCGGGCGCGCTCGACAGCGGCAAGGTCAAGATTACTGACAGCTTCGACGCCCGCTTCGGCGTGCGCTTCGGCCGCTTCACCATCACCGATTTCCACGGCAAGCACCGCATCCTGACGGTCCCCGAGATCTACAAATACTCGTCCAACGTCGGTGCTATTCACGTCATGCAGGCCTGGGGCAAGGAGAACTTCCGCGCCTTCCTGCACAAGATGCAGTTCGACGTTCCCGAGCCGCTTGAGCTGCCCGAACGGCGCAACCCGGTGGTGCCCAAGACGTTTTCCGACATCGTCGCGGCGACGGCGTCGTTCGGCCACGGCCTGTCGGTCTCGCCGGTCGCCATGCTGCGCGCCATGGCGGCGTTCGCCAACGACGGCAAGATGGTGAGGCCTACGCTCTACAAGACCACGCTCGCCGATGCGCAGAAGAGCTACGAGCAGGTGGTGTCGGAAAAGACCAGCGAGGAAATGCGTTACATCATGCGGCTCAATGCGCTCGAAGGCTCGGGCACGCGGATGAACAAGTTCGCCCAGGGCTACCGCGCCGGCGGCAAGACCGGCACGGCCGAAAAGGTGATCAACGGCCGCTATGATTCAAGCAAGGTACTGTCGCTGTTCGCCTCGGTGTTCCCGCTCGACCAGCCGCGCTACGCCATGATGATCCTGGTCGACAACCCGCACACCGAGCCGGGGCAGGGCGGCCACACCGCCGGCTGGAACGCCGGCGAGGCGACCGGACGCATCGTCGCCCGGGTGGCGCCGATGCTGGGAATCACTCCAAACTTCGATCCGATGCTGGATTCCAATCTTGTCCCTCCTGAACTTCGCTAGCGTGATCGAGGACGATCCTGCCGTGTCATTCGCGCTCCCAGAGTTGCTGAAAGGCACCGGTGCCAAAGCTCCGCGGCTCAAGGTGGAGGGTGTCAACGCCGACAGCCGGTCCATCAAGCCGGGCGAGGCGTTCTTTGCCGTACCGGGACTGCACACGCATGGTGACGCCTTTGCCGCCCAGGCGCGCGCCAAAGGCGCCAAGGCGATGGTGACCGATCGCATGCCGGTTGCTGATCCGGGCATGCCGGTGGTCGTCGTCTCCGACGTGCGCGCCGCCTATGCGCGCGCTGCAGCCAGGCAGTACGCGCCACAGCCCGAGATCATCGTCGGGGTCACCGGCACCAACGGCAAATCCTCGATCGTCTCGTTCGTGCGGCAGATCTGGACAGCGTGCGGTCTGGACGCCGCCAGCATCGGCACCGTCGGCATCGAGACCAAGACCAGGTTGATCCCGGGCGAGCTCACGACGCCGGACGCGCTGGCGATCGCCCGCGATTTGAGCCAGCTCAAGGCGCAGGGCATCGACCACGTGGCGATGGAGGCGTCGAGCCAGGGTCTCGACCAGCGCCGTGTGGACGGGGTACGGTTCAGCGCCGCCGCCTTCACCAATCTCAGCCGTGACCACCTCGACTACCACGCCGACATGGCCGCCTATCGCGATGCCAAGCTGCGGCTGTTCACCGACCTCATTGCCGAGGGCGGCGCGGCGGTGGTCAATGTCGACGATCCCGAATACGAGCCCTTCATGTTCGCGGCGCTGTCGCGTGGCGTGACGCTGCTCACGGTGGGCCTCGAGGGCGCGTGGTTCGAGATCAAGTCGATCGTCAATGACGGCTATGGCCAGAAAGTCACCGGTCGGATGGTGGGTGAGCCCGTCAGCTTCCACCTGCCGCTCACCGGCGCATTCCAGGTCAGCAACGCGCTGGTCGCGCTCGGCCTCGCGGTTGTGACCGGCGCGCCGCCCGCCAGGGCCCTCAAAGCGCTCGGCAGGCTGAAGGGTGCCCGCGGCCGGCTCGAGCTGGTGGGCGAGCACAATGGCGCGGCGATCTTCATAGACTACGCGCACAAGCCGGTGGCGCTCGAAACGGCGCTGGCGTCGCTCCGGCCCTACGCCAGCCGCAAGCTGCATGTGGTGTTCGGCGCCGGCGGCGACCGCGACAAGGGCAAGCGGCCGATGATGGGCGAGATCGCGGCGCGCATGGCCGACCGGGTGATCGTTACCGACGACAATCCGCGCACCGAAGACGCGGCGACCATCCGTGCCGAGATCATGGCGGCGGCGCCCGGCAGCCGCGAGATCGCCGATCGGCGCAAGGCGATCCAGACCGCCGTCAAGGCGCTGAAGCCGGGCGACGTGCTGCTGGTTGCCGGCAAGGGCCACGAGGACTATCAGATCGTCGGCGCCACCAAGCACCATTTCTCCGATCACGAAGTGGTGGCAGAGACTCTGAAAGGCCTCTGATGACCCCACTGTGGACTGTTGCCGAAGCCGTCGCCGCCACCGGCGGGCGGCCCGAGACGCTGTCCGACGGTCCGCTGGGGGCGGTGTCCATCGACAGCCGCGAGATCGAGCCCGAGGCGCTGTTCGTCGCCATCAAGGGCGACAAGCACGACGGCCATGACTACGTCGAAGCGGCGCTCGAGGCTGGCGCTGCCGCGGCGCTGGTCTCGGAAGACTGGTTCAGGGCGCATGGCGGCGACCGGCTGATTGTCGTGCCCGATCCGCTCGAAGCGCTGCGCGCCCTGGGGCGGGCCGCGCGTGCCCGCAGCAAGGCGACGATCGTCGCCGTCACGGGCAGCGCGGGCAAGACAACCACCAAGGAAGCGATCCGCACCGTGCTCGCGGCGGCCGGCCCGACGCATTATTCGATCAAGAGCTTCAACAACCATTGGGGCGTGCCGCTGATGCTCGCCCGGCTGCCGCGCGAGGCCGCCTATGGCGTGTTCGAGATCGGCATGAACCACGCCGGCGAAATCACGCCGCTGGTGCAATTGGTCCGGCCGCATATCGCGGTGGTCACCACTGTCGCGGCCGCACACCTCGAGTTCTTCAACTCGGTCACCGAGATCGCCGAGGCCAAGGCCGAGATCTTCCTTGGGCTCGAGGCGGGTGGCACGGCCGTGCTCAACACCGACCATGACTATGTACATGTGCTGTTCGCCAAGGCCCGAGAGGCGCGTGTCGAGACCATCGTGACCTATGGCTACGACGCCGAGGCCGAATACCGGATCGGCGCATCCGAAACCGCCGGGTCGCGAACCTTCGCCCGCGTCACGCACGGCAAGGAGACGTATGACCTCAACCTGGGGGTGCGCGGCCGCCACATGATCGCCAACGCCACCGCTGCGCTTGCCGTCGCCCGTGTCGCCGGTCTCGAGCGCAACCTCGCCGTCGACGGCCTCGAGAAGTTCACCGTCGTCGAGGGGCGCGGCGAAACGACTCGTCTCGGGCCGGACGCCAACCCGCTGCTCCTCGTCGACGAGAGCTACAACGCCAATGTCGCGTCGATGACGGCGGCGATGGAGGTTTTCGCTACGGTCACCCCGTCGCACGGCAAGAAGGTGCTGGTTCTGGGCGACATGCTGGAACTTGGCCCGCAAGGGCCCGAGTTGCACCGATCGCTCAAGTCAGCGGTGCTACAGACCGGGGCCGTAAGGATTTTCCTGATTGGCGCCGCGATGGAAGCGCTGCTCGATGCGCTCGGACCGGAGCGGGTCGCCGGCCATGCACGACGCATCGAAGACCTGATGGACTCCATCGTGCAGAGCCTTGCCTTGGGCGATGCAATCATGGTCAAAGGGTCAAAAGGCGTTCGCCTCGCCGCGCTGGTCGACAAGATCAAGCAGCGTTTTGGCGGTGCTGTTTGAGGGACCGGAGCCCGGCGCGCGAATGCTCTACTACCTCGGCCAGTTGGGCGAGAATGTCACGGCGTTTAACGTCTTCCGCTACATCACTTTCCGCACTGCGGGCGCGGTCGTCACGGCGCTGTTCTTCGTGTTCCTGTTCGGGCCGCAGATCATTGCGGCGTTGCGCATCCGGCAGGGCGGCGGGCAGCCGATCCGCGAGGACGGGCCGCAGAGCCATCTGATCACCAAGAAGGGCACGCCCACCATGGGCGGGCTGATGATCCTCGCCGGGGCGGTGATCTCCATCCTGCTCTGGTCGAACCTTTCTAACGTCTATGTCTGGGCGGTACTGTTCGTCACCATCAGCTTCGGCGCGATCGGCTTCTATGACGACTACCTCAAGGTCAAGAAGATGTCGCACAAGGGCTTCTCGGGCGTGCAGCGCCTGGTCATCGAAGCCATCGTCGCGCTGATCGCCGCCTACATCGTCGCCTCGGTCACCGACCCCAAGGTCGCCACCCAGCTCATGTTCCCGTTCATCAAGGGGCACGGGCTGCCGCTGTGGTACTTCTTCTACATCTTCGCCGGCTTCATCATCGTCGGCGCCGGCAATTCGGTAAACTTCACCGACGGGCTCGACGGCCTCGCCATCGTGCCGGTGATGATCGCCGCCGCGACCTTCGGTCTCATCGCCTACCTCGTCGGCTCCGCCACCTTCTCGGAATACCTGCTGCTGAACAACGTGCCGGGTACCGGCGAGCTCGCAGTGGTGTGCGGCGCGCTGATCGGCGCTGGCCTCGGGTTCCTGTGGTTCAATGCCCCGCCGGCGCAGATCTTCATGGGCGACACCGGCTCGCTCGCGTTGGGCGGGGCGCTTGGCACCATCGCGGTCGCCACCAAGCACGAGATCGTCCTGGCCATCGTCGGGGGCCTGTTCGTGCTCGAAACCGTGTCGGTGATCGTGCAGGTGCTGTCGTTCAAGCTCACCGGCAAGCGCGTCTTCAAGATGGCCCCGATCCACCACCATTTCGAAATGCTGGGCTGGACCGAAAGCCAGGTGGTGATCCGCTTCTGGATCATCTCCTTCGTCCTCGCCCTGATCGGCCTCAGCGAACTGAAGCTGCGCTAGGGCAGAACACGACCCCTTCCGCGCGGGCGGCGATGAGGTCGAATCACTGGATTCGCAGAACGCAAGAGCTGCTCACTCCTTGCTAACCATCGGCGGGCTACACTTGGGGCCGAGTAGCGTAAGGGACCGCCGGGCAGGGCGGGACGAGTGATATGTTCGCACGGGATCGCAAGACACCCATCGCCGAGTGGTGGTGGACGGTCGACAAGCAGTTGCTGTCGGCGCTGATCCTGTTGATGGCCGTCGGCATGGTGCTGAGCTTTGCCGCCAGCCCACCGGTGGCCGAACGCCTCGGCCTCAGCCCCTGGCACTTCATCATCCGCCACGCGGTCTTCGACCTGCTGGCGCTGCCGGTGCTGATCGGCACCTCCTTTCTCAGCCACCGCAAGGCGCGGATCGCGGCGCTCGGCGTGCTCTGCGTCAGCATCGTGCTGCTGTGGCTGACGCTCAAGCTGGGCGTCGAGGTCAAAGGCGCACGCCGTTGGGTCTCGTTCGCCGGCAACACGATCCAGCCGTCGGAATTCGTGAAGCCGGCCTACGCGGTACTCGCCGCCTGGTTGTTCTCGGAAAGCATGCAGAAGCGCGGCGTTTTCCCCCGCACCATCGCTACCGTGATCATGGTCGCGATCGTCGGCGGTCTGCTGCTGCAGCCCGATATCGGGCAGACCGCGCTGATGCTCTCGACCTGGGCGGCGCTGCTGTTCCTGTCCGGCATCTCGTGGTTCCTGATCATCGGCCTCGCCGGCGGCGCTGTAGGCCTGCTGTTCGGCGCCTACTATGCGTTCCCGCACTTTTCCAAACGCATCGACGCCTTCCTCAATCCGGACGGCGGCGGCAACACCTACCAGGTCGACAAGGCGCTCAACTCGCTGCTTGAGGGTGGTTGGTTCGGGCGTGGTCCGGGGGAATCGCTGGCCAAGAAGGTCATTCCGGATGCGCATGCCGACTACGTGTTCTCGGCCGCGGCCGGCGAGTTCGGCATCCTGTTCTGCCTCTGCCTCGTGGCGCTGATCGTGTTCATCGTGCTCAGGGCCATGACCGGCGCGCAACACCAGCAATCGCTCTATGCGCGGCTCGCGGTATCGACCCTGGCGATCCAGTTCGGCCTGCAATGTGCCATCAATCTGGCGGTGAACCTCAACCTCATCCCACCCAAGGGCATGACGCTGCCCTTCGTCTCCTATGGCGGCACGTCGATGATCGCCATCGCCTTCGGCATGGGGCTGATGCTGGCGCTCACCCGCAAGAAGCCGGAAGAGCGCATGGCGACCGGGCTGCCGGCGTACCGGCCGAGCACTACCGTCGTTCCTGCCGAATGAGCACCATCGTGCTGATGGCAGGCGGGACGGGAGGACATCTCTTCCCGGCGATGGCGCTGGCGCAGGAGTTACGCCGGCGCGGCCATACCATTCATCTGATGACCGATCACCGCGTCGGCGCCTACGGCGACTTCCCCGCCAGCGAAATCCACGTCGTGCCGTCGGCGACGCCCTCGGTGCGCAATCCGCTGGTGCTTGTCGTCGCCTCGTTCAAGATCCTCTACGGCATCGCCGTCGCCTGGCTGAAGCTGCGGCGTATCCGGCCCGCCGTCGTCGTCGGCTTCGGCGGTTACCCTGTGTTCCCGCCCTTCCTCGCCGCGCGGCTGCTCGGCATCCCCGGCGTGCTGCACGAGCAGAACGCGGTCATGGGCCGCGCCAATCGTGCGCTTGCGCGTTACGCCTCGCGTATCGGGCTGAGCTTTGCCCGCACGCATTATGCCGAGCCGTTCGCGGCCAAATCGGTGCTGACGGGCAACCCGGTGCGCGACAGCGTGCGCGCCGAAGTGCTGACCGACTATCCGGCGCTGTCTCCCGGCGGCCCGTTGCAGCTCGTGGTGTTCGGCGGCAGCCAGGGCGCGCGCGCCTTCGCCGACCTCGTGCCGCCGGCCATCGCTGAACTGCCCGAGGCCCTCCGCCACAGACTGCGTATCGTGCAGCAATGCCGGCCCGAGGACCTCGAGCGCGTCACCGACGCGTACCGGCGGGCCAAGGTCAATGTCGAATTGCAGCCGTTCTTTTCCGACCTGCCGGTGCGGATGGCGGCGGCGCATCTGGTCATCGCGCGCGCCGGGGCATCCACTGTGGCCGAGCTCACCGTGCTTGGCCGGCCGGCTATCCTCGTGCCGCTGCCGGGCTCGATCGATGGCGACCAGAAGAACAATGCGCTCGTCGTCGATGCCGCCGGTGGCGGCTGGATCGTCGAGCAGGCCACCATTTCGCCACCTTCGCTCGCCAATCGCTTGGCCTCACTTTTCGGTGAGCCAGCGACGCTCATGGCCGCGGCGGCAGCGGCCAAATCGCTCGGGCAACCCAGGGCAGTCGAACAGCTCGCCGACCTCGTGGAAGGCGCGGGCAGGGGAAATACAGCATGAAAATGCCGCGCAATATCGGTCCGGTGCATTTCGTCGGGATCGGCGGAATTGGCATGAGCGGGATCGCCGAGATCCTTCACAACCAGGGCTACAAGGTACACGGTTCCGACAGCGCCGAGAGCGCCAATGTGCAGCGCCTGCGCAGCATGGGCATCGACGTCAAGGTCGGTCAGTCCGCCGACAATCTCGGCGACGCTTCGGTGGTGGTGATCTCCTCGGCCATCAAGAAGGGCAATCCGGAGCTCGCTGCGGCGCGCTCGCGCGGCCTGCCGGTGGTGCGCCGCGCCGAGATGCTGGCCGAGATCATGCGCTTCAAGAACGCGGTTGCAATCGCCGGCACGCATGGCAAGACCACGACCACCACGCTGGTGGCGACGCTGCTCGATGCCGCCAATTTCGATCCCACCGTCATCAATGGCGGCATCATCAATGCCTACGGCACCAATGCGCGGCTCGGCGATGGCGAGTGGATGGTGGTCGAGGCTGACGAGAGCGACGGCACCTTCGTCAAGCTGCCCGCCGACGTGGCGGTGGTCACCAACATCGACCCCGAGCATCTCGACCACTATGGCGACTTCGAGAGCGTCAAGCAGGGCTTCCTCAATTTCGTCGAGAACGTGCCGTTCTACGGCTTTGCGGTGATGTGTACCGACCATCCCGTTGTGCAGGAGATGGTCGGGCTGGTGCGCGACCGCCGCGTCATCACCTATGGGCGCAACCCGCAGGCGGACGTTCGGCTGGTCGATCTCGACATCCATGATGGGCAGAGCGATTTCGCGGTGGAAATCCGCGACCGCATCCGTCGCACCTATCTGCGCATCGAAGGCCTGACCCTGCCGATGCCAGGGGAGCACAACGCCCTCAACGCCACGGCCGCTATCGCTGTCGCCGATCAGCTCAAGGTGCCCGCCGAAGCCATCCGAAAGGGCTTGCTCGGCTTCTCCGGCGTAAAACGCCGCTTCACCCGCACCGGCGTGGTCGGCGGCGTCACGGTGATCGACGATTACGGCCATCATCCGGTGGAAATCGCCGCAGTGCTGCGCGCCGCGCGCCAGTCGACGCGGCGCGATGTCATCGCGGTGGTGCAGCCGCACCGCTACACGCGCGTGCGCGACCTCTACAATGAGTTTGCGACGGCGTTCAACGACGCCGATACCGTTGTGGTGGCGCCGATCTATGCGGCTGGCGAAGCGCCGATCGACGGCGTGACACACGAGGAACTGGTGACGCGCATAAAGGCGCGCGGCCATCGCGATGCCCGCGTCGTCGACCGGCCCGAGGCGATCGCGCCGCTCCTGGCTAGCCGCGTCGCCGACGGCGACTATGTGGTGATGCTCGGGGCCGGCAACATCACGCAATGGGCGGCGGCGTTGCCGGGGGAACTCGGAAAACTCATGGGCAAGGAACCGGAGCTGCCATGAGCGACGCCCCCGCCACCGGAGCGGCGCTCTGGCCCGACCTGATGCCAACGCTTGGCAAGTGGACCGGCGACGTTCGCGGCCAGCTCGTCCCCAACCAGATCCTTGCCGAGATGACGACGCTGCGCGTCGGCGGTCCGGCGCAGCTGTTCTTCCGGCCGGCCGACGAGGCCGACCTCAGCTTCTTCCTCAAGCACCTGCCGGAGAATATCCGAGTCACCGTCATCGGTCTCGGCTCGAACCTGCTGATCCGCGATGGTGGCCTCGACGGTGTGGTGATCAGGCTGCCGGCCAAGGGCTTCGGCGGCATCGACATTCTTGACGGGCATCGGGTGAGGGTCGGTGCGGCGGTGCCGGACGTCAAGGTGGCGACTGCCGCGGCGGAAGCCGGTATCGATGGACTCTGGTTCTACCGCGGCATCCCGGGCGGCATCGGTGGCGCCCTCTACATGAATGCGGGTTGCTACAAGACCGAGACCATGCAGCGCATGGTCGAGTTGCGTGCGGTGCTGCGTAACGGCGACATCGTCACGCTCAGCAATGCCGACATGGACTACCGCTACCGCAAGTCGAACGGGCCGCGCGGTGCGGTGTTCGTGTCGGCCGTCTACCAGGGTTTCCCCGGCGACCCCGAGACCATTCTCACCGAAATGCGCACGGTCACCGAGCGGCGCGAGAGCTCGCAGCCGACGCGGGCCAAGACCGCCGGCTCGACCTTCAAGAACCCCGAAGGTCACTCGAGCTGGAAGCTGATCGACGAAGCGGGCGGCCGCGGCTTCACCTTCGGTCGCGCGCAGATGAGCGAAATGCATTCGAACTTCCTCATCAACACTGGTGAAGCCGACGCCTTCGAAGTCGAAACCGTGGGCGAGACCATCCGCCGGAAGGTTCGCGACACGCACGGCATCGAGCTCCGCTGGGAAGTCCGCCGGATGGGCTATTTCGTCCCGGGACGCGAAGTACGCGAGTTCCTCGACGGCGCGCCGTTCACGGGGATGGTGTGATGACACTGACCTTTGTGCCTGTTGCCCCCACCCCCGACCCCTCCCCGCAAGGGGGAGGGGAGCCCGACTGCAACGCCGGCGATTGCGGCGCCATCGCCCCCGTCCCCCTTGCGGGGTGGGGCTGGGGGTGGGGGCCGCGTGCGCCGGGCCTGAAGTCGTCCGAACCGACGACCGCGCAACCGGAGCACTCGCACCGATGACCAAGCACGTCGCTGTCCTCATGGGCGGACTCTCCAACGAGCGGCCGGTGTCGCTGAGCTCGGGGCGCGAGTGCTCGAGGGCGCTGCGCAATGCGGGTTTCACCGTGACCGAGCTGGATGTGGGCTATGACATCGCCGAGCGGCTGCGCGAGATCAAGCCCGACGTCGTGTTCAATGCGCTGCATGGCCGCTATGGGGAGGACGGGACGGTGCAGGGCGTGCTCGAATTCCTGCGCATCCCCTATACGCATTCGGGCGTGCTGGCGTCGGCTCTCGCCATGGACAAGCATCGCGCCAAGATGTTCTTCAAGTCCGCCGGCATCCCGGTCACCGACCATCTGATCGTTTCCCGCGCCGAGGTGGCGCGCGAGCACGTGATGGTGCCGCCCTATGTGGTCAAGCCCATCGCCGACGGCTCCAGCGTGGGGGTGTTCGTGGTCAAAGCCGACCAGAGCCACCCGCCGCAGGAGATCCTGCGTGAGGACTGGAACGGCGGCGAAGAGGTGATGGTCGAGCGCTATATCCCGGGCCGCGACCTCACCTGCGCGGTGATGGGCGACGTGGCACTGGGAGTCACCGAGATCCTGACCGACCTCAGCTTCTACAATTTCGAAGCGAAATACGCCAAAGGCGGCTCCAGCCACCTGCTGCCGGCGCCGATTCAACCGAAAATTTACGACAAAGTGCAGAAGATGGCGCTCAAGGCGCATGCTGCGCTTGGGTGCCGGGGCGTGTCGCGGACGGATTTCCGCTTCAACGACAAGGCGGGCGAGGACGGCGAACTCGTCTGCCTCGAGATCAACACCCAGCCAGGTATGACCGAGACTTCCCTGGCTCCCGAACAGGCCCGCCATGCCGGGCATTCGTTCGAGGAGCTGGTCACCTGGATGGTGGAGGACGCGAGTTGCAACAGGTAGGCGCAAAGGGCTTCGCCGCCGCGCAGGCGGTCGACCCGCGCCAGCTCCCGGTTCCCGTACCCCTCGCGGTGCTGCCGCGGCGGGCGCGGCTCGGCTTCAGCCGTGCCTGGATCCTGCACAAGAGACTGATGCTGCGCGGCGTCGCTGGCGCCATCGTGCTCGTCGCCGGCGCCGGCCTGCTGGCCGAGCAGGACAAGGTCGCCGAGGGGGTTACCGCGCTCTACAGCCTGGCGCAGGGGCAATTCGCCAAAGCCGGGTTCGGCATCAAATCGATCAACATCAGCGGCCAGACGCTGACCAGCGAGGCCACAATCCTCAAGGCGCTCGACATTGGCTCGGGCATCTCGACACTCAATTTCGACGCCGACGCCGCCCTCAAGCGCATCGAGGCCATCCCCTCGGTGCAGTCGGCCAATATCCGCAAGGTGTATCCGAGCGGCCTCGCTGTCAGCATCGTCGAGAAGCAGCCGATGGCGCGCTGGCGCATCGGCGACAAGACCTGGCTGGTCGATGAGAGCGGCAGCCCGATCGTTGCCGACGATGGCAGCTTCCGCTCGCTGCCGCTGGTGGTAGGCGAGGGCGCCGCGGCTGACGCCATGGTGATGATCCACTCGCTCGACCGCTATCCGCAGATCACCGAGGACCTTGCAGCGCTGAGCCGCATCGGCGACCGGCGCTGGGACCTCATCTTCTATTCCGGCCTGCGCGTGCAACTGCCCGAGAACGGCGTGGCGCAGGCGCTGGCGCAGCTCGACAGCTACGAGACCGACCACCAACTGCTCGAACGGGACGTCGATGTTATCGACATGCGCGTGCCGGGGATGTTGTCGTTGAAGCTCGGCGACCTCGCCACCAAGGCGTGGGCCGACTTCAAGAAGCGCAACAAGCACGTGAGCAAAGGCGGCGACGCCGAATACGAGACCGCGGCCGAGCGCGCGGCGGAGAAAAAACCGCAATGATCACCGATATGATGACCGCGCGGCTGAAGCCGGTGCAGCCGGGCCGCAGCTCCCTGATCTCGGTACTCGACATCGGATCGACCAAGATCTGCTGCGTTATCGCGCGGCTGTCGCCGCGTCCGGAGGGCAAGGCGCTGAAGGGCCGGACCCACGTGGCCGAGGTCATCGGCTTCGGCTACGGCGCCTCGAGCGGCATCAAGAGCGGCGTCATCACCGACCTCGACCAGGCCGAGCAGGCCATCCGCACCGTGGTCGGCATGGCCGAACGTGCAGCGGGTCTCACCGTGCAGTCGGTCGTGGTCAACGTCACCGCCGGCCGGCTGGGCTCGGAGACGTTCTCGGCCACCGTCAACCTCGGCGCACAGGAGGTCGAGAAGGCCGACATCCAACGCGTGCTGCGCGCCGTCAACGAGCGCTCGGTGCGGCCGGAGCGCTCCATCGTCCACGCGCTGCCCATCGGCTACGCCATCGACGGGCAGAAGGGGGTCAAGGACCCGCGCGGCCTCGTCGGCGAAAAGCTCAGCATCGACGTCGCGGTGATCAGCGCCGAGACGCTGGCCATGCGCAACATCGAGCTGGTGCTCAACCGTTGCCATCTGCAGATCGAGGCGCTGATGGCAACTCCGTATGCGTCAGGCATGTCGACACTGGTCGATGACGAAGGCCAGCTCGGCGTCGCCGTCGTCGATTTCGGTGGGGCCACCACCACTGTGGCCGTGTTCGCCGACGGCCATCCGATCTATTGCGACGCCCTCGCCATTGGCGGCCACCATTTGACGCTCGACATCGCACGCCAATTGTCGGTGTCCATCGCCGACGCCGAGCGGCTGAAGACCGTTTACGGCAGCGTGCTGCCGGGCCAGGCCGACGAGCGCGAGATGATCTCGATCGTGCCGGTCGGGGCAGGGGCGGACGAAGCCCCCGGACTCATTCCACGCTCGCACCTCACTCGCATCCTCAGACCGCGCGTCGAGGAGGTGTTGACCGCCATCCGCGACCGTATGCAGGCCACCGGCATGATGGACCTCTCCGGGCGCCGGTTCGTGCTCACCGGCGGCGGCAGCGAACTCACCGGCCTGCCGGAAGTGGCGCGCCGGCTGCTCGGCCGCAACGTGCGCACCGGCCGGCCGATGGGCATTGCCGGCCTGCCCGAAATGGCGCGCGGCGCGGCCTTCGCCACGGTCTGTGGCATGCTGATCTATCCGCAGGTCTGCGCCCAGGAATTCGGCGAGCCGCGGCAGGCGGCGCGACTCACCGGCACCGACGGCTACCTCGCCCGGGTCGGCAACTGGCTGCGCACCAGCTTTTGACACGCCGACGTGGTTAACACCCCGTAAAATTCACGAGGCAGAGGCGTCGCATTCTGCACCTTCGTTAACGGATCGGTGCCAAATGTTAGGGTCCGGTTAACGAATTGGCGACTAACAATGGGCCCATACCAGTGCCATGGGGCCCTTCATGACGATCAACCTCGCTATCCCCGACATCCAGGAATTGAAGCCCCGCATCACCGTTTTCGGTGTTGGCGGTGCTGGCGGAAACGCCGTTAACAACATGATTTCGCAGGGGTTGGACGGCGTCGACTTCGTCTGCGCCAACACCGATGCGCAAGCCC
The DNA here is from genome assembly GCA_023390785.1 of Pseudomonadota bacterium. Lineage (GTDB taxonomy): Bacteria > Pseudomonadota > Alphaproteobacteria > Rhizobiales > Devosiaceae > Devosia_A. The sequence goes on along the minus strand of JAEWCE010000245.1, from coordinate 8,168 downwards.
TCGCACTCAGCAAATCGCAGCGCATCATCCAGCTCGGCGTCTCCGTCACCGAGGGACTCGGCGCCGGCTCGCACCCCGAGGTCGGGCGTGCCGCGGCCGAAGAGAGCTGGGACGAACTTAACGATCACCTCTCGGGCTCACACATGGTGTTCATCACCGCGGGCATGGGGGGCGGCACCGGCACCGGCGCTGCACCCGTCATTGCCCGCGCGGCGCGCGAGCAGGGGATACTGACCGTCGGCGTGGTCACCAAGCCGTTCACGTTCGAGGGCAACCGTCGCGCCAAGCTGGCGGAGGACGGCATCGATGAGCTGCACCGCCACGTCGATACCCTGATCGTCATCCCGAACCAGAACCTGTTCCGGGTGGCCAACGAGAAGACCACCTTCGCCGACGCCTTCAAGATGGCCGACCAGGTGCTGTTCTCCGGCGTCTCGTGCATCACCGATTTGATGGTCAAGGAAGGCCTCATCAACCTCGACTTCGCCGACGTACGCGCCGTAATGCGCGGCATGGGCAAGGCGATGATGGGGACCGGCGAGGCCGAGGGAGAGGATCGCGCCCGCCACGCCGCCGAGGCGGCGATCGCCAATCCGCTGCTCGACGACGTGTCGATGCATGGCGCCCGCGGCCTGCTGATCTCGATCACCGGCGGTCCGGACCTGACCCTTTACGAAGTCGACGAAGCGGCGAGCCGCATCCGCGAGGAGGTCGACGCCGACGCCAACATCATCCTGGGCGCCACCTACGACGCCGACATGACAGGCTCGATCCGCGTCTCGGTGGTGGCCACCGGTACCGATGCCACAATGGTGCAGGCGCTGGAGCCGATGAAGGCCAGCACCACCCGCGCCCCGCTGCAGGCGAGCGCCGTACGTCGCGCCATGGAGCAGGCACCGCAGGCCGCGCCTATGGTCGAGGAGCCGGTGCCGGCGCAGCAGTTCGAAGCCGATGTGCGGCAGGCGGTGGCCGAGGCCATCACCTACGAGCCGACTCAGCAGCACGACGAAATCGACGACGGGATCACGGTCGAGCCCTATATCCCCGCCGCCAGCCTCGACAGCTTCGAGGAACCGGCGCGGGCCGTCGAGCAGCCGATGCCGAGCGTCTACGTGCCGTCGCATGCGGAGCGCCCGGAAGGCCAGCGCCGCATGCCGCGTACCGAGGAACTTCCCGCTGTTGCGCGGAAGACACTGGTGGCGGAAGAACGACATGACCAGGAACCCCGCAATGCCCGGGCGCTGTTCAAGCGATTGGCCTCCAATGTGGGCCTCGGACTGCGGCCGCAGCAGCATCCGGGCCTCGCCGAACCGCAGTTTCCGGCGGCCGGCGATGTCGATGCGCGGGCGGCGATAGAGGCCGGCACGAGCCGGAATTCCGGGACTTCGGTGGCCTCGCACGGTGCCGCGGGGCAGCTCGATCCGCATGGCCGGACGCTGCCGCAGAAGGAGCACATCGAAATCCCGTCCTTCCTCAGGAAGCACGGTTAACCGTCAGGTCCTGCGGGATTTCCACAACAACCGGCGCGCTTTCGCGCCGGTTTCTTTTTGGTTAAGACTTGCGTCGGGTCTTTGGGTCGGAGAACTACCTTTATGCAGAACCTGTCGGCGCGCCAGCGCACCCTTGGCGGTGCGCTCGAGTACAGCGGCATCGGCGTGCATTCTGCACAGCCCGTTACCCTCAAGATCGAGCCCGCCCCCGCCGACAGCGGCTACAAGATTCAGCGCCGGTTCGAAGACGGCTCCGTCGTCGGTCCGGTTGCGGTGCACTTCGCCCGGGTCATGCGCACGACGCTATGCACCACCATCGACCTGGGTGAGAGCGTCGCGGTCGCCACCGTGGAGCACGTGATTTCGGCCCTCTCGGGCCTTGGCGTCGACAATGCGCTGCTGACCATCACCGGCCCGGAGTTTCCGGTGCTCGACGGCTCGGCGGCGCCGTTCGCCGAAGGCATCCTCAAGGTCGGCCTCGAAATCCAGACCAAGCCGCGCCGCTACATTCGCGTGCTGCGCCAGGTGCTGGTGCGCAACAACGAGGCTTCGGCCGCGCTCGAGCCCTACAATGGCCGGCAGTTCGACGTCGAGATCGACTTCGACAGCAAGGTCATTGGCCGGCAGCGCATGATCTTCGACTGGACGCCGCGCAAATACCTGTCCGACGTGTCGCGCGCCCGCACCTTCGGTTTCGAGCGCGACGCCAAGATCCTGCGCCAGGCCGGCTACGCGCTCGGCTCGTCGCTCGAGAACTCGGTTGCCATCGGCGAGGGTCGGGGGCCGCACGAGGAGCGCGTGCTCAATCCGGGCGGTCTGCGCTTCGAAGACGAATTCGTACGCCACAAGCTGCTCGACGCGGTGGGCGACCTGGCGCTTTGCGGCTTGCCGATTTATGGCCGGTTCCGCTCGTACAAGGGCGGCCATGCACTCAATGCGCTGGTGCTGCACGGGCTGTTCGCCAGCGAGGCGAACTACGAGGTCGTCTACGCGGAAGACCTGCCGCTCGGCTACGACGCGCTCAACGACATGCCCGAAGGGCTGGAGGTCCGGCCGTATCTGCGCACGGTCGGTTAACCGCGTCACAGTTTTGATGGATTTGCTGTCTAGGCCGCTCGACGGTGCTAAACACATGCTGCAATCGATAGGGCGGGGCATTTCGTGACAGAGAGTGGTTTTGCGGCGCTGGCGACCCGGCTGGTGCGCCTTGTGGCGATCGGCACCTTTGCGGCGATGCTCGCGGCCTGCAGCATGTTCGGCCAGAACAAGCTGAAGGACGAGGAGATCATCCCGCCCGAGACGCTGTACCAGAGCGTGCTCAGCGACATGGACGCGCAGCGCTACAATTCGGCGATCGACAATCTCAAGAAGCTCGAGCGTCAGCATCCCTACTCGGAGTACAACGAGAAGGCGAAGCTGATGGAGGTCTACGCCAATTACCGCATCGGCAAGTTCGACGACGCGATCCTGGCGGCCGACCGCTACATGGCGCTGTTCCCCTCGTCGGACCAGACGGCCTACGTGCTGTTCCTCAAGGGCACGGCCTATTTTGCGCAGATCACCGACATCACCCGCGACCAGTCGATCGCGCAGAACGCCATCGACACCTACACCCTGCTGATCGCCAACTATCCCAAGAGCGACTACGCCAAGGACGCCCGGGACAAGATGGTGATCGCCGTCGACCAACTCGCCGGCAAGGAGATGTCGGTCGGCCGCTACTACGAGGGCAACGGCCGCTATGCCGCCGCGATCAACCGCTTCCGCGCGGTGGTCGACAATTACCAGACCTCCTCGCACATCGAGGAAGCACTGTTCCGCCTGACCGAATCGAACCTGGCCCTGGGCCTGACGGCCGAGGCGCAGACGGCGGCTGCGGTGCTGGGGCACAATTATCCCTCGAGCGACTGGTACCAGCGCGCCTACACGCTGCTGCAGCAGCAGGGGCTCGAGCCCAAGGTCAATACGCAGAGCACGCTGGCAACGGCGGTGACCACCAAGGCCACCCCGGCGCCCAAGACGCCGCCGGTCGACAAGCCGGTGCCACCACCCAAGGTCTGACGCGGGTCTTCCGCTGCTTGTGACAAGTCGTTGCGCGGGGTGGATTTTCCCCGCATTCGTTGCTAGTTTGTTCACATCCCGCCCGGAGTGGATGTCGACGTGCTCAGCGCGCTTTCGGTACGCAACATCGTGCTCATCGACCAGCTCGATATCGCGCTGGATCGCGGCCTCACGACCCTCACCGGCGAGACCGGCGCGGGCAAGTCCATCCTGCTCGACGCGCTGACGCTGGCGCTCGGCGGCCGCGGCGACGCTTCGCTGGTGCGCAATGGCGCCGAGAGCGGCCAGGTGGTCGCGGTGCTGCAACTCCCCGAGAGCCACCCGGCGCGCGTCACACTGCGTGAGAGCGAGATCGCCGACGATGCCGATCTCATTCTCAGGCGCGTGCAATATGCCGACGGTCGCACTCGCGCCTTCATCAACGACCAGCCGGTGGGCGCCGGGCTGATGCAGGCCATCGGCCGGCAGCTGGTCGAAATCCACGGCCAGCATGACGACCGGGCTCTCGTCGATGCGGCGACGCACCGGGCTCTGCTCGATGCCTTCGGCCGGCTCGAGAGCGAGGTGGAGGCGACCCGCGCCACGCACGCGACGCTGGCCGCCGCCGAAACGAGGGTCGGCGTGCAGCGGGCGCTGATCGCCGAGGCGGCGGCGCGCGAGGATTATGCCCGCCACGTGGTCGAGGAGCTGGCGGAACTGGCGCCCGAAACCGGCGAGGAGGATGGCCTCGCCGACAGGCGCCAGCGGCTGATGCAGCTCGAAAAGGCACACGACGAGATCCGCGATGCTGACGAAATCCTCGCTGGTCCCAACGCGCCGGCGCCGGCGCTCAGCGGCCTGATGCGGCGGCTGATGCGCAAGGCCGACAGCGGGCAGGGGGTGTTCCAGCCGCTGATCGAAGCACTCGACCGCAGCCTCGACGCGCTCGACGCCACGGCCGAGACGGTCGAGGCGCTGAAGCGCGAGATGGCGTTCGATCCCGCCGAGCTCGAACAGGTGGAGAGCCGGCTGTTCGCGCTGCGTGCCGCGGCCCGCAAGCATCACGTCGTCGTCGACGAATTGCCCGAGGTGCTGGCGAAGTATCGGGCTGAACTGGCGGCGCTTCAGAGCGGCGAGGCGACCCTGGCGAAGCTTGAAGCCGATGTCGAGGTGGCGCGCGAAGCCTACCGCAAGGCAGCGCGCAAGCTCAGTGCGGGCCGCGCCAAGGCAGCCAGGGCGCTGAGCAAGGCAGTCGAGGCGGAACTGCCCGACCTCAAGCTCGGCGCAGCCAAGTTCATCGTCGACCAGCAGGTTGACGAGACCCGGGTGATGGCCAGCGGCTTCGACCAGGTGGCGTTCCACGTGCAGACCAATCCCGGCACGCTGCCGGGGCCGCTGCTGAAGGTCGCGTCGGGCGGCGAGCTCAGCCGGTTCCTGCTGGCGCTCAAGGTGGTGCTGGCCGATCGCGGGTCGGCCCCGGTGTTGATCTTCGACGAGATCGATACCGGTGTCGGCGGCGCCGTGGCCGACGCCATCGGGCGGCGACTGAAGCGGCTCTCGGCCAAGGTGCAGGTGCTGACGGTGACACACGCGCCGCAGGTGGCGGCCCGCGCCGACATGCACCTTTATATCGAAAAGCAGTCGATTGCCGCCGGGGCGTTCGTGCGCACCGAGGTCAAGCCGCTCGATGGGCCGACGCGCCAGGAAGAGATTGCCCGCATGCTGGCCGGCGCCCGCATCACCGAGGAGGCTCGCGCCGCCGCCGGCAAGCTGCTATCGGACGTGGCATGAGCACGGCCAATAGCGAAGTCGAGGGGCTGTCGGAGGATGAGGCCCGAGCGGAGCTCGAGCGCCTGCAGAGGGTGCTGGGCGACGCCGACATTGCCTATCACCAGAACGACGCTCCAACCATCACCGATGCGGCCTATGACGCGCTGAAGCGGCGATACCAGGCGATCGAGTCGGCCTTCCCGGAGCTCAAGCGCGCCGACAGCCTGACGGGGAAGGTGGGTGCAGCGCCGGCCGAGGGCTTCGCCAAGGTGCGGCACGAGGTGCCGATGCTGAGCCTCGGCAAGGCGTACACCGAGCAGGATGTGCTGGACTTTGCCGAGCGGGCTCGCCGCTTCTTCGAGCGCGACAAGGACCTGACCTTCAGCTTCACCGCCGAGCCGAAGATCGACGGCCTCTCCGCATCGCTGCGCTACGAGCACGGCATCTTGGTGCGCGGCGCGACGCGCGGCGACGGCACGGTGGGCGAGGACATCACCGAGAACCTCCGCACTATCTCCGACATTCCGCACAAGCTCAGGGGCAAGGGCTGGCCGGAAATCATCGAGATCCGCGGCGAGGTGTACATGACCTATGCCGAGTTCGAGGCGCTGAAGGCGCGCTCGGCCGCGGTGGGCGGGCAGGAATACGTCAACCCCCGCAACACCGCCGCCGGTTCCTTGCGCCAGAAGGACCCGGCCGTCACGGCCAGCCGCAACCTCAAATTCTTCGCCTATGCCTGGGGCTTCGCCAGCGAGGACCCGGCGCCGACGCAATACGATGCGGTCCAGAAATTCGCGAGCTGGGGCTTCAAGGTCAACCCGCTGATGGCGCGTGCCGCGTCTGTCGACGAACTCCTGGCGCAGTACCGCACTATCGAAGAACAACGTTCTTCCCTGGGCTACGACATCGACGGCGTCGTCTACAAGATCGACCGGCTCGACCTGCAGCGGCGCTGGGGCACGGGCTCGGGTGAGCCGCGCTGGGCCATCGCCCACAAATTCCCGGCCGAGCAGGCCTCGACCACACTCCGGCAGATCGACATCCAGGTGGGCCGCACCGGCACGCTGGCGCCGGTCGGCCGGCTCGATCCGGTCACGGTGGGCGGGGTGACCGTCGAGAACGTCACGCTGCACAACGAAGACTACATCAAGGGCTTCGACAGCTTCGGCGAGCCGATCCGCGATGGCGTCGACATCCGCATCGGCGACACGGTGGTGATCCAGCGCGCCGGCGACGTGATCCCGCAGGTGGTGCGTGTGCTGCTCGACAAGCGGCCGAAGGGCGCCGTGCCCTATGTGTTTCCGGAGGTCTGTCCGGTCTGCGGCTCCCCCGCGGTGCGCGAGATCAACGAGAAGACCGGCAAGGAAGATGCCCGCCGCCGGTGCACGGGCGAATTGATCTGCGCGGCGCAGGCGGTGGAGCAGCTCAAGCATTTCGTGTCGCGCGGGGCCATGGACATCGAGGGGCTGGGTACCGAGCAGATCGAGCTGTTCTTTGCCGAGGGCCTGGTCAAGACGTCGGCCGATATCTTCCGGCTGCGCGACCGGCGCGCCAAGGTCGAGGCGGCCATCCACAAGCGCCGCGAGGAGCAGGCACGGCTACGTGAAGAACAGACCGGCACGCGGCGCAAGAAGGTGCTGTCGGCGGAAGAGCGCACCTACGAAGGCCTCGACAAGCTGTTCGCCAACATCGATGCGCGCCGCGCCCCCGAGCTCGACCGCTTCATCTTCGCGCTCGGCATCCGTCACATCGGCGAGACCACCGCGGCACTCCTTGCCAAGACCTTCGGCAGCATCGACAAATTCCGCGAGGCGGGCGCCGGCGCCGTGGAGTTCCCCTCCATCCACGGCATCGGCGAGACGGTACAGAAGGCGCTGACCTCGTTTTTCGCAAATGCCCGCAACGTCGCCGTGCTCGACGACCTGCTATCGCAGGTGACGCCGAAGGACTATGTGGTCACCGTCTCCGCCGACAGCGAGGTGGTGGGCAAGACCGTCGTGTTCACCGGCAGCCTCGAGAAGATGACGCGCGGCGAGGCCAAGGCGATGGCCGAGCGGCTGGGGGCGAAGGTTGCCGGCAGCGTCTCGTCCAAGACCGACATCGTCGTGGCCGGCCCAGGCGCCGGCAGCAAGCTCAAGACTGCCCAGGAGCTTGGCATCCTCGTGCTCGATGAAGACCAATGGCTGGAGCTGGCGAAGCGGTAGCGACGTTACCGTAGCGTAATGTCGCTGCCGCCTTTCCGCCGCACGCCGGCACTAGTGCTGCCGCGATCGAGACACAGGGGGGAAGACCCATGCGGGCACTGCTCATCGGCCTCGTGCTGGCGCTGATCGCGGCGCCGGCCCTGGCCTTCGACGATCCCAAGGCGCTGGTGGCGGCGATCTACGCACCGTACCAGACGCCCGGCCAGGCGACGGCGCAGGATCCGGCGCAATACTACAGCGAGCGGCTGCGCGGGCTCGTATCCGGGCATGCCGCCAAGGCGGCGGCCGACCTGCTCACCAGCTCCAATGTTGGCACCGACACCGGTGACGTCGCTCCGGTGCTCGGGTTCAATCCGCTGATCAACGGCCAGCAATCGCTGCTGATGGACCTGTCGATCGGCGAGCCTGTCGTGGTCAATGACAAGGCGATGGTGACAGTTAGCTTTCACAATTTCGACCAGTCGACGCTCTTGGCGCTGTCACTGGTCAAGGGCGCCGACGGCTGGAAGGTCGACGACGTGGCCTCTCTCGGCCAGGGCGAACACTGGCTTTATAGCTGGCTGCTGCAGTACGACCCGTTCAGCGTGAACTAGAACGGGGTTCCTGACGGCGACGAAACCGGTGATGGTTGCCCCCACCCCCGACCCCTCCCCGCAAGGGGGAG
>JAEWCE010000082.1 GCA_023390785.1 Pseudomonadota bacterium | reverse complement strand
GGCGAATGCGGCTCCGGCGCCTCCCTCCCCCTTGCGGGGAGGGACCGAGGGTGGGGGCCCCAGCCACCAGATGCGCGTTGCCGGAAAGTGGAATTGTTCTACTCGGCCATTTCCGGCGCCGGCGTCTCCGCCCGGCCGCGCAGCGGCTTGTGCGGCATCAGCGCGTTGATCGCGGCCGCCGCCAGCATCATGGCGGCCAGCGTGTAGAACAGCACCGAGAACGGGAACGCGTCGGTGACCCGGCTGGCCTTGAGGCCGCCGGCTTCCGCACCGAGCGGGATGGAATAGCCGAGCGCGATGGCCCCCAGCACCGCGACGCCCAGCGCACTGCCGAGCGAGCGCAGGAAGGTCAGCATGCCGGTGGCGACGCCGAGGTGCTTCTGGTCGACGCCGTTCTGCACCGACACCGTCGTCACCGGGAAGGTGGCGCCGAGCCCTATGCCGATCACCGCCAGCAGCACCTCGAGCACCACCAGTGAGGTTTGCGATGCCATGAGCCCGAGCACGATGAGCCCGAGCCCCGAGACCACCGCACCGATCACGGCGATGCGCTTGACGTGCACGACGTGCATCGTCAGGCGGCCGCTGAACATGGCGCCGACCGTGGTCCCCAGCAGGAAGCCCAGCAGCGCATAGCCCGAGCCGGCCGGCGACAGGCCGAACCAGGCCTGCCCGTAGACCGGCAGGTACACCGCGAGACCGACATTGGCGGCCGCCACCATGAACATCCCGAACGAGCCGGCGAGCACGATCTTGTTGGACAACACCTCGAGCGACACCAGTGGCTCGGCCGCCCGCGTCAGCTGGAACCCGAACGCGATGAACAGTACCAATGACACCGCGCCGAGACCGAGGATCACCGGCGAGGTCCACGGATAGGTGGCGCCGCCCCAATTGAGCATGAGCAGCAGCAGCGCCGTGGCCACCACCACCAGCACCGCGCCGGGATAGTCGAGCTTGTGCGCCCGCGCCGCGGTGTGGAGCTTCTTCAGCGGATTGTTGATGACGATCATCGCCACCACGCCAAGCGGCAGGTTGAGCCAGAAGATCAGCGACCAGTGCCACTCGGCCAGCGTGCCGCCGAGCAGCGGCCCGGCGATGCCGGCCACCGCCCACATGCCGGAAATCCAGGCGGAGTAACGCCCCCGTTCCTTGGGCGGCAGCATGTCGCCGATCAGGATCTGCGACAGCGCGAACAGCCCGCCGCCACCGATGCCCTGCACGGCGCGGCCGCCGATCAGGACGAAGATGTTGGGCGACAGCGCCGCGATCACCGAGCCGACGAGGAAGAGCCCGAGCGCCGCATAGAGCGTGCTTCGCCGGCCGTAGATGTCGGAGACCTTCCCGTAGAGCGGCGCCACCGCCGTGGCCGTCAGCAGGTAGGCGGTGACGATCCAGGGCAGATATTGCGGGTCGCCGAGGTCGCCGCCGATGGTCGGCATGGCGGGGGTCACGATGGATTGATCGAGCGCCGCCAGCAACATGGCGGTCAGGATGCCGATCATGGTGACGGTGCGATCACGATCGGTCAGTTCGGCCGGGGCGGCGACCTTGTCCATTGGCGAATGTCCAAAAGCGGCAGCGCGCAAGCCTCTCGGCCAATCCGGGGCGGTGCTGCGGCAGTACGGGAAAATTGAGATATCGGCGTGTGCCGGCGCTGCGGCGCGACCTCGAAGACTTTGCGTAAGTCCGTGCGTCTAGGCCAGCCCCGGCCCGCCGTCAATCAATCCCGGTCCTGAACCAGCCGGTCAGCCCGGCAGGCGGCCGTCGCGGCGAAGCTCCGCCACCACCCGGTCGGCCATATGCACACAGCGTTCGCCGTCGAATGGAAACAACGCGCTGAACGCCAGGCTCAGCCGCTCCTCGATGGCATTGCGCAGGAGCCGGCGGGCGCGGAACAGCCGGGTGTTGACGGTTTCTGGCTTGATCTCGAGTTGCGCCGCGGTTTCCTCGGCGCTCAGCCCTTCGACGTCACGCAGCACGAAGACTGAGCGAAACCCGTCGGGCAAGGCATCGACGGCCTGTTCGAGCACGTCGCGGATTTCCTGTCGGGCCATGGCGGTCTCCGGATCGGGATGGGTCTGAAGCAGGGGGAACTGAATGATCTGGGCGCTGTCGGCCTGTTCGAGCTCGACCTGGTCGAGCCCGGTGGTCGGCCTGTGGCGGCGCACGCGCCCGAGCGCCTCGTTGAGCACGATGCGGGTGATCCAGGTGCTGAACTGCGCCTCGCCACGGAAGCTGTCGAGATGGGTGAAGGCCCGTACATAGCCGGCCTGCACCACGTCTTCGGCATCCGCGTCGTTGCGCATCACCGAGCGCGCGGTGCGAAACAGCCGCTGGTTATAGCGGCGGACAATCTCGCGCACCGCCGCCTCGTCATGCTGGCGCGCCCGCGCCACCAGCACCTCCTCGGGGAGGCCGCTCAGATCGTGAGCACGCGCCGTGCCGGTCCTGTCCATTCTGCGCTCTCCTCGAGACTGAAACGTGCCAGGCCGCAAGGATAATCCCCGCGGCCCGGCCTGGCCATCAGGGCGAAATGACGAGGGTGCCCGTCATGCCCGGGTGGAACTTGCAATAGAACGCCACCGTTCCGGCGGCGCCGACGACCATCGACACCGATGTTTTGGCCGGCAGGTCGACGTCGAAGCTCTTGTCGCGCGCCGTCGCCGAGTGTCGCAGGATGTCGTTGTTCTGCCACACGATGGTGTCGCCCGGATGCACCTCGGCCGGTACCGGCCCGAACTTCATCTTGTCGATGACCACGGTGTATTCCGCCGCCGCCGTCGCGACCGTGCCGGCGGCGACGAAGGCCAGAGCGAGAGCGAGAGCCTTCATGGCGCTGCTCACTGGAACTTGGCCGCAACCATCTCGGCGTGCTGCTCGTGTTCGGTGAACAGGGTCAGTCCCTGCTGCAGCAGCGCCTTGAGTTCGGCATTCTGCGCCGCCGGGATCAGCGTGTCCTGGAGCGCGGAGTCGACGGTCTTGTGGAAGGCGACTTCATTGTCGATGTAGGCCTTGTCGAAGGCGGCGCCGTCGAGCTTGTCGAGCTCGGCCAGCTTGTCGGCCGCGGCCTTGCTGAGCGCCTGGCTGGTCGGGTTGTCCTCGGGCGTGACGCCGAGCTTGGTGACCAGCGCCAGCGCCTGGTCGTTCACCGCCTTGTGGTCTTCTTGCATCTGCTTGGCGAAGGCGACAACGTCGGCGTTCTTGCTCTTGCTGATGGCCTGCTCGGCAGCGGCGATGTCGATCTGCCCCGCGGTATAGGCGATATGGGCAATCTGCGGGTCGGTGGGCGCGTCGGCGGCCAGCGCCACGCCACCCAGGCCGAAGGCCAGCGCGGCAGCGATCATCAGGGTGCGGATCATGTTTTGTTTCTCCTTGTTGCAAGCGGGCGCTGCAAAATCGTCCGTGCCCATTGGATGCGGCAGGCGGAGAAACATTCCCGGGCGTGTCAGCCCCAGTCTTCCGGGTGGATCTGGCGTTCGGCGGCACGCCGGCCGATCTCGTAGAGATCCCGCGCCGCCGCGGCATTGTCGATGCGCCTGAGATCGAGGACCGCATCGGCGTCGGCCTCGTAGCCGAGCTCCTGCTTCAGCCAGTCGGGCTCGAGCTGCACGTCATAGCCGGCAAAGCGGAACAGCTTGCCGCCCGGCGGTGCATCGCCCGCAAGGTCGCCGATCTCGCTGTCGATGACGCGCGGCCGCGGCGTCTCCCCCAGCCATTGCAGCAACGTCACCGCCTGCTTTTCCGCGTCCGCCATCATCGAGATCAGGGCATGCACCGCGAGCTTCGGCACGCGGCCGAAGCCGAGGCTGTCGGGCGCGAGCCGCGGCCGGAAGCGGCCGGTGCCGATCGAGGTGATGCTGAGCTCTGCCGGCGACAGTTTCCAGTTGAGGCCGAAGGCCTTGAGCGACACCAGCTGCAACAGCGCCAGGGTCGGGTTGTTGTAGGGCGACACGCCGCCATCGACGAAGAGGCCGTACTGGCTCCAGTCGACACCGCCCTCGGGCCAGCCCGTCTGCATCGGCTCGGCGCCCAGCGCCGTCAGCGCCGCGACGACGCCCGCCTCGCCCACGAGGCCTGCCGGCAGGTCGGCGGCGCTGATCGGCAGCAGCTCCGGATCGAAATATTGTGGCGCCGCGGTACTGGCGCGCACCAGATTGGCCAGCGAGTAATGCTTGTTGCCGATGTAGCCCGGGCCATCGTCCCAATAGGGCGAACGTGGATTGTTGGCGATCACCCAGACCGCGCCGGTATCGATGCGCTTGGTGACGCAGGCGAAGCCGGTGATGAGGTCGGGCGTGCCCAGCCGGCGGTCGCCAATGACGCTTTCGAGCTGCTCGCGCAGGCCGCGCACGTCGAATTTCGACTGCAGGAACGGCAATTGCAGCCCGCCGCGCGGCTGGAACACCGAGCCGGCATGCTCGGTGTAGAAGCTGGTGATCTGGTCGACCCGGTAGCCCACCGCCAGCGCGCCGGCGATCAGCGCCCCGGTGGAGGTGCCGCCGATGAGGTCGAAATAGTCGCCGAGCCGCACCGGCCCCCCGGCCTTTTCGTCGAGGATCTGCTCGATGCGCTTGAGGAAGGCCACGGTGACGGCGCCGCGCACGCCGCCGCCGCTGAGCGCCAGGATGCGCTTGGGGCCAGGCCCGAACAGGTGGCGGTCGCGGGCGCTGTCGGGATCGGGCTGGTAGGTCGGCATGCCTTTGGCTAGCGGCCGGCGGGCGATGCTGGCAAGCCCCGCCTTAACCGGATTGCGAACAAAACGGGAATAAGGTCACTCTGTCCATCTCGCCAACCGCCTGATTCGACCGTGCTCGCCCAGATCGACTATCTCAGCCGCCTCAATCCCGAGCAGCGCCGCGCCGTCGAGCACGGCGTCGGCAGCGGCAGGAGCGGTCCGCTGCTGGTGATCGCCGGCGCCGGCTCGGGCAAGACCAACACGCTGGCGCACCGGGTCGCGCACCTGATCGTCAACGGCGCCGATCCGCGCCGCATCCTCCTGATGACCTTCTCGCGCCGCGCCGCCGGCGAGATGGCGCGCCGGGTCGAGCGCATTGCCGCGCAGGTGATGGGCACCTCGTCGGGCGCCGTCACCGAGGGGCTGAGCTGGGCCGGCACCTTCCACGGCATCGGCGCGCGGCTGCTGCGCGAGTATGCGGGCAATGTCGGGCTCGACCCGCAATTCACCATCCACGACCGCGAGGAATCCGCCGACCTGCTCAACATCGTGCGGCACGAGCTTGGGCTGCACGAGGCCAAGTCGCGCTTTCCCACCAAGGGCACCTGCCTTGCGATCTATTCGCGCGCGGTGAATGCAGAAGCCGGGCTGGCCGAGGTGCTGAAGGACGCCTTCCCCTGGGCGGCCATGTGGGAGCCGCAATTGCGCGAGCTGTTCGCCGCCTATGTCACGGCCAAGCAGCAGCAGAACGTGCTCGATTACGACGATCTCCTGCTCTACTGGGCGATGATGGTGAAGGCGCCGGAGATCGCCGCCGACCTAAGCGGCCGCTTCGACCATGTACTGGTCGATGAGTATCAGGACACCAACCGACTGCAGGCCTCGATCCTGTTGGCGCTGAAGCCGGATGGCGCGGGCCTGACGGTGGTGGGCGACGACGCGCAGTCGATCTACTCGTTCCGTGCCGCGACAGTGCGCAACATTCTGGAATTTCCTTCCAGCTTCGCGCCGGCCGCGGACATCGTCACGCTCGACCGCAATTATCGCTCGACCGCGCCGATCCTCGAGGCCGCCAATGCAGTGATCGCCGAAGCCGAGGAGCGCTTCACCAAGAATCTGTGGACCGAGCGGCAATCGAGCCTGAAGCCGCAATTGGTGACGGTGCGCGACGAGCCGGCACAGGCGCTGTACGTGGTCGAGCAGGTGCTGGAGGCGCGCGAAGGCGGCCTCGCGCTCAAGGACCAGGCGGTGCTGTTCCGCACCTCGTCGCATTCGGGGCCGCTCGAGATCGAGCTGACGCGGCGCAACATCCCGTTCGTCAAGTTCGGCGGGCTGAAGTTCCTCGATGCGGCGCATGTGAAGGACATGCTGGCGCTGCTGCGCTGGGCCGAGAACCCGCGTGACCGCGTCGCAGGCTTCCGCGTGCTGCAATTGCTGCCGGGCGTCGGCCCGGGCATCGCCGGCAAGGTGCTCGACGCCATGGACGAGACGCCGCGGCCGCTGGCGACGCTGGCCGGCATGCCTCCCCCGCCGCGGGCCGAGGGCTGGGAGGCGCTGGTCGCGGTGCTGGCCGACCTCGCCGGCGCGCGCGACTGGCCGGGCGCCTTCAGCTGGGCGCGAAGCTGGTATGAGCCGCTGCTGGAACTGGCGTACGAGGATGCCTCGGTCAGGCTGCTCGACCTCCTGCAGCTCGAGCAGATCGCCGCCGGCTATCCGAGCCGCGAGCGCTTCCTCACCGAGCTGACGCTCGACCCGCCCGAGGCCAGCTCGGACTTCTCCGGTCCCGGCACCAAGGACGAGGACTATTTGATCCTCTCGACCATTCATTCGGCCAAGGGGCAGGAATGGCGGTCGGTGCATGTGCTCAATGCCGTCGACGGCTGCATTCCCTCCGACCTCGGCACCGGCACGGCGCACGAGCTCGAGGAGGAGCGGCGGCTGCTCTACGTTGCCATGACGCGCGCCCGCGACCAGTTACACCTGGTGATGCCGCAGCGCTTCTTCGTGACGCAGCAGGCGCGGCATGGCGACCGCCACCTTTACGCGCAGCGCACCCGCTTCATCAGCCGCGCCATGCTGCCGCTTTATGACGACATCCTGTGGCCACCGCTGAAGCCGCTGACGCTGACGCCCGTGAACGCCGCACCGCGCCTCGACCTCAAGGCCGAGATGCGGAACATGTGGGCGAAGTAGCCTAGTGGTTCACCAGCGCGGCGGCGCGGCCGAGCATGCCGGGGTCGGCGCTCTGCCAGACGATGTGGTTTTTCTGGCCCGGTTCGGCCACCTGCACCTCGGCGCGCCGGCCGTCCTTGGCGAAGTTGCTGGCGAGGGTGATGGCTTCGAGCTCGGCACTCTCCCGGCTGAGGAACGGACCCTTGGCCTTGCCATTGAGGTCGATCCACCATTTGCTGCGGGCATAGATGACGATGAAAATAGCCGTAGTCGACATGGAACGCGATCCTTGCGGTACGCCGCGATACTAGAACACGCCTTCACTATAGACCGGTGCCGGATTTCTTCCAATATGAATAAAGCTGAGCTGAACCCGGGGCTGGAATGCCAGTAAAACCGGCGGAATTGCCCCTGGCGCAGGCCCGTGCGCTATGGCTGCATGCCCAGCGGCTCGACGTCTGCGCCCCGTTCGGCGTGGGCCCGGCAGCGGCGCAGGCGGCGATCGAACAGCTCGGCTATGTGCAGATCGACACCATCAATGTCATCGAACGCTGCCACCACCACATCCTCTATACCCGCATTCCGGCCTACCGCCGCGCCGACCTGCACCGGCTGCAGAGCATCGACAAGACGGTGTTCGAGTACTGGACGCACGCCCTCGCCTACGTCCCCATCCGCGATTTCCCGATCTTCCGCCGCACCATGCTGCAGCATCGTCGCGACCCCCGCTATTGGGGCCAGACGGTGACGCCGGCGGACTATCGCCGCGTCATCCGCCTGATCCGCGCCGGCGGGCCGATCACCATCCGCGACATCGAGGACGACGTGCTGGTGGAGAAGGAGCACCTGTGGGCCAGCCGCAAGCCGAGCAAGGGCGCGCTGCAGCTCGCCTTCTGGAACGGCGTCGTCGCCATCTCCGAGCGGCAGGGCATGCTCAAGACCTATGAGCTCATGGAACGGCATTTTGGCTGGGGCGCCATGCCGAAGCCGGCGAGCGAGCGGCAGGGGCTCGACTATTTGATCGACACGGCGCTGAGGAGCCAGGCGGTGGTCAATGTCGACTCCATCGTGCATGCCCGCAAATACATCCGGCCCGCCATCAAGGCCCGGCTCGACGCGCGGGTCCGCCGCAAGGAGCTGCTGCCGGTCGAGGTGGAGGGGGTGCCGCACTGGACCACTGCCGCTGCGCTCGAGACCCTCCTGCCCGCCCCGGAACCGTTGGTCCACATCCTCAGCCCGTTCGATCCGCTGGTGATCTTCAGGAAGCGCACGAAACTGTTCTTTGGGTATGACCATCTGTTCGAGGCGTACGTGCCGAAGGCCAGACGGAAGTACGGCTACTTCACCCTGCCGGTGTTGGTGGACGACCGGATCGAGGCGATGCTGGACCTCAAGACCGATCGCGCCGCCGGCAAGGTGTTGCTGCAAAGCTGGCATTGGACCGGCCGGGGCAACCGCCCGCTGGGGGCGCGCATCGAAGAGGAGCTGCACCGCTTCGAGGCCTTCCAGCTCGGCGACTAGCGTTGCCGCCTGCCGCAAAAACCAACAGCGGCGCCCGAAGGCGCCGCTGCGATGAGGGGTGTCGTCCTTCCCGCTTACTGGAAGCGGTAGCGGAGCGTGCCGCGGACTTCGTGGATGGTGCTGTCGTTGACGTACCAGGTATCGCCCGCCGTCGCGTAGTTGCTGAGCTTGGGCAGGTACAGCAGGCGGTAGCCCAGATCGGCAACCCAGCTGCCGGCGTCGTAGGTGACGCCCGCCATCGCGGCGGCTGTCGGTGTCCAGCCCTTGCCATCTGCCGGCAACGGCGCCGGGCCCGAAACGCTGGCCTGATAGAAGGTCGCACCTGCGCCGGCGCCCACATAGGCCCCGAAGCCGCCGCCTGCGGAACCGGAGCCCGACAGCGGGAAATCGTAATAGACGTTGGCGAGAGCCACGGCGCCCTTGAGGTGCAGCGAATAGGTGCCGTCGGTCAGGTTGTCGTTCTGCAGATAGTCGAGCGTACCGTCGACGCGCAGGCCGTTGCCCGCTTCGTAGCCGAAACCGGCACCGACGGAATAGCCATAACCGGCGCCGGTGGGGACGCCGAAGCACCCGCAGGTGCTGATATGCTCCTGCGCCCACATCAGATTGCCACCGACGCTGCCGCGCAGGTAGAAGCCGCCCTGCAGGCCGTAATCGACCTCGGGGACCTGGATATCGGGATAGTCAGGAAGATCGGCCGCACGGGCCGGGGCGCCGATCAGGGCGGCGAACACCACCATCAGCGCTGCGAGGAGAATACGCATGTCACAAAATCCTTGGTTCATCACGACGACACCCGTCGATCGATACCAAGACTAGACCTGCTTTCTTAAAGCTCACTTAACCCTAAGCGGTAACCTTACCAGGTGGTTAACAAGCGAATAGAGAGTAGTGAGTAGCCAATACTTGCTGCCGACCAAGCAAGCGTCATGCGCTGCTTGGTCGTGCAGAAACAGTATTGCGTTCGGCGCTAGGCGACCTGCTTGATGGTTGCGGCGATCTGGTCCACGACCGCGTCCACCAATCCGGCGTCATCGCTCTCGGCCATCACCCGGATCACCGGCTCGGTGCCTGATTCGCGGATCACCAGCCGGCCGTCCTTGCCCAGCCGCTCGCGGCTTTCCGCGATCACCTGCACCACCAGCTTGTGGTCGAGCGGCTTGCCGGCCTTGTAGCGCACGCTGGTGAGCTTTTGCGGCACCTTGTCGAAGCGGCGGCAGACCTCGGACACACGCAGGCCCGCCTCCTTGACCACGGCGAGAAGCTGCAAGGCCGCCACCAGGCCGTCGCCGGTGGTGGTGTAGTCCGACAGGATGATGTGGCCCGACTGCTCGCCGCCGACGTTGAAGCCCTTGGCCCGCATCGCCTCGAGCACGTAGCGATCACCCACGGCGGTGCGTTCCAGCGCCAGCCCGAGCGAAGTGAGATACCGTTCCAGTCCAAGGTTGCTCATCACCGTGGCGACCAGTCCGTTGCCGCGCAGGTTGCCGCGCAGGTGCCACGACTCGGCGATCACCGCCATGAGCTGGTCGCCATCGACGACCTCGCCATATTCATCGACGATGATGACGCGGTCGGCATCGCCGTCGAGCGCGATGCCGATGTCGGCGCGCATCTCCTTGACCTTGGCCCGCAGCGCATCGGGCGCGGTTGAACCGACCTTGTCGTTGATGTTGAAGCCGTCGGGCTCGACGCCAATGGTGAACACCTCGGCGCCCAATTCCCACAGCGCAATCGGCGCCACCTTGTAGGCGGCGCCATTGGCGCAGTCGATCACCACGCGCAGGCCGCTGAGATCGATGTTCTTGGGCAGCGTGCGCTTGGCATATTCGATGTAGCGTGTCTGTGCCGCTTCGTCGCGATGCGCCCGGCCGATGTCGCGGCCGCGCGCCAACTGGCTCGACAGGTCCTGCTGCATCAGGTCCTCGATGTCGGCCTCGACCTCGTCGCTGAGCTTGTAGCCGTCCGGGCGGAACAGCTTGATGCCGTTGTCGTCGTAGGGGTTGTGCGAGGCCGAGATCATGACGCCGAGGTCGGCGCGCAGCGAACGCGTCAGCATGGCCACGGCCGGCGTCGGCATCGGGCCGAGGAAGTAGACGTCCATCCCTACCGCGGTGAAGCCGGCCGCGAGCGCATTCTCGATCAGATAGCCCGAGCGGCGCGTGTCCTTGCCAATGACAACGCGGTTGCGATGGTCGCCGCGCACGAATTTGAGGCCGGCCGCCATGCCGACCTTGAGCGCCAGGTCCGGCGTCAGCTTGTCGCCATTGGCAAGGCCCCGGATGCCGTCGGTGCCGAAATATTTCCGCGCCATGCTGCAGGTCTCCCTCAAGTCACATCGATGAATATACCGCGATTTGCTGTCATCGCGGGAGGCCAGAAGCAAGCGGGGTTAATCTATCCCGCTATAAGTCGGGCCCCTTCTCCCGCTTGCGGGGGAAGGTGGCGGCGAAG
>JAEWCE010000311.1 GCA_023390785.1 Pseudomonadota bacterium | reverse complement strand
GCGGTGCGGTGCCCGGGGGCGGGGGGCGGGACGCCCGCGGCCGTCCGGAGGAGCGGTACGGAACTCCGCGGCGACGGCGTCGCTCTTGCGGGATTGCAGCAATATTTTCTCGAATGGGGCGCGGTCCGCCGGATCGATGCCGGCCAGGAGCGTCTCGAAGGGCAGGCTCACATCTCCGGTGGCGGTGCTCTTATTGATCTTGAGCATGTCTAGGGCCCGTTGCGAGGCGATGACTTCGCCGGTCGGAACGTTCCAACTGAATACTCCGAGATCCGCCGCATCGACCATCAGCCGTCGTCTCTCCTCGCTCTGTCTCAGGGCCAGCGCGGCCTGAGCCTCTTGCTCGACGCGTCGCTGCGATATGTCCCGTGCCGTGAACCAGACGAGCGCGAGCCCAAGGGCCAAGCTGACGGCGCCTCCGCTAGCGAGAAAGATCGCCGAGCGGCGGACCGGGGCGTCGAGTTGGTCCGTTGGGATGCCGAGATGCACGGACCAGCCGCCTGTGCCTGGCAGTTCCTTGTAGATGGAGTCGACCTCGGCTCCTTCGAGTGTCTTACCGACATAGCTGCCATGGGACCCCTGGGCGATTGCTTCCCGCACGGACGCGTCGGCTGGACGTCCGAGCTCAAATTGCTCGGCAATAGTCCGCGCCACAATGTTGCCTTTGCCATCGACGACGACGCCGATCCATCCAGGCGGCGCCCCCGCGCTCTTCAAGATCTGGCTCACCGCATCGGGCACCAGCGCGACTGTGAGGACGAACCTGAGGTCGCCGTTCCGTTCGACGGGTGCTCGCAAGGCGACAAGGCGTCTGCCCGAAATCGGGCCCAAAGGTCCAATTCCTCCGATCGCGGCCTTGCGCGTCGTCAGGATTCTCTCGAAATTCTCCCGATCTGCAGTCGCCCCGAGATCGGCCCCGATGGGGCGCAGCAGATTGAGCACTCGATTGCCTGTGGGATCAACCAGCTCGATCGTTTCCCAAAGAGGCCTCGTCTCCTTGACGCGTAGAGCCTCGACATAAAACGATGCGAGGTCCGAAGCATCAAGGCTGGCTGAGGCAGCAAGCGTTTCTGCGATCTGGACCTGAAGCGCCAGATCCGAAGAGATGCGCGTTACAACACGGTCGAGCGTTTCGAGGGCGGCAAGCCGCGAGTCGGTCCGCTCTTGACGGGCATTCAGGAAAACGACCCATCCCGCGAACAGAACGAGCGGAATGGCCGCTGCCATGACAAGCAGGATTAGCGGACGTTGCGCGGCCCGCGCCGAACCTGGTTGGACAACTGCTTTCACTCTCGATGCCTCGCTCAACATAGCCGCGATTCGAAAAGCGCCGCAACCCAGCACAAGCCCCGCCTGTCAGGCTTTTCCTGACAGAAACCGTCCTTCAGCCCGACTGGGCCAAGCGTGACCCGTTCCCCATGATTGGTCAAACGGCAACCATGAGGTGGCACATGCTGGAACTGGATCTTGCGAAAATGGACGCGCCAAATTCAGAGACGTCATCGTCGATCGTATCGAGGATCGCTCCCCAGACGCGCGACATGTCGCCTCTCGCCACGGACAATGACCTCATCGCGCATCTCTCGCCGCGGTCGCGTCGATCGCTTCTGGACCGCTGCGATTCGATCCGATTGACGGCAAGACAGGTGCTGCAGGAGCGAGGTCTTCCGCTGCAACATGCGTACTTCATCGAGTCCGGCGCGGCATCGCTCACGACCCGGGCCGGAGATTGCCCGCCTGTTGAAATCCATACCTTGGGGAAAAGGGACTTCGTCGGCGTCCCCCTGGTGCTTGGAATGCGGGTCTCTCCCCACCGGTGCACCGTTCACGTCCCTGGAAGGGCGCTGCGGATCGAAACCGACGCCCTGATCGGGTTGATCAAGACGGATATCGAGGTGGAAAAGCTGTTGCTGCGCTACGTTCAGGCAACGCTGATTCACAGCTCCCAGTTGGTGGCATGCAACTCGCGGCACAATCTGTCCCAGCGGCTAGCCCGATGGCTGCTGGTCGCGCGCGACCGGATCGGAGACAACGAGCTTGCACTGACTCACAAATGCATGGCGCAGGCGCTCGGCGTACGCCGTGCCGGCATCACGACGGCGGTGGGCGACATGGAAGCCAACGGCCTGATTCGGCGGAGCCGCGGACGAACAGTAATCGTCGACGAAACCCGCCTGGAGGAGGCGTCGTGCAACTGCTTCCGCGTCATTCGGTCCGCCCACGAGAATTCTCTGTCAGGACCGGTTGCGTTGCGCGTCGCGCATCCGTGACGTCTCGCTTTCAAGTAGGGCTCAGGCACAGGAGTGTAGCGATATGAGTTTGGCCGCCACGATCGTTGGGAAGAGAAAGTTGCAATCCGACGCGGAAATTCTTGTAGAGGCACTCGATGAGGCCAAACGCCTGCTTGCGTCGGCCGGAGCTGCCGGGCCCCCGTGCAGGTCCGAGCAGCACGAGGTTCTGAATATGATCGAGTTCATTGTTTATGATCCGGCTGTCGCGCGGGCCGTGGAGCGTCTGAAGCTGCGGGCGCGATTGAAAGCTGTCGTCTGATCGACTTTGCGCAGTCGGTTCACCCGGCATATTGCGCAATGAGGGGCCAAGCACGCTTTGCGCCGTAGATCCTTTTTCCGGAGGCCTGTCTTTTCAGCGCGGATCGGGCCAGTTAGGCCACGGTGCGGATCGAGCTGGACAAGCTTCGGCAACCGTAGGAAGCGCGGGTGAGCAGAACCCTTGTTTTCGTCTGCCTTCGGCTTGCTGTGTGCCGCTACGAAGCGGCGACACCTAGAAGGAATCCTCGGCCGGATCGCTGATGGCATCGATCAGGTGCGCCACAAGAATGCTGGCGCTGAAGAACATCATGCAGGCGACGACAATTCCGATCATTCTCGTGCCTTAGATGTGCCGGATGACACGTAGCGCGCCAAGACCGATTCCCAAACCCGGTCAAGGACGGTCTGGAAGATCGTCGCCCGACGCCACGATTTCCCGTAGGGCGCTGGGACGTTGCGGGTGGGCCGAGGGCCTCCCGGGCCGGGCAACAGAGCGCGGGGGCTGTCACTTCGGCCGTTAGGTGACCTGCTGCCGATGGTCGACCGCACGAACATTGTCATATCCAGTCTCCCGGGATGGGAGTGGTGCTGGGTAAAGCTGGAGGTCAA
The DNA here is from genome assembly GCA_023390785.1 of Pseudomonadota bacterium. GTDB lineage: Bacteria > Pseudomonadota > Alphaproteobacteria > Rhizobiales > Devosiaceae > Devosia_A. The sequence continues at coordinate 1,446 of JAEWCE010000311.1, read as the reverse complement.
ATGGCCTTGGGACTAGTCGGGTTGATTCCCCAGGCACCGTCAGGAAATTCCCGACGTCGCGTCGGCGCGGCGAAACGCGCGGCCGGCGCTCGCCTGACGCCGCCCTCCGGACTTCGAACGGGGCTCTCGTGGGGCTCTAGCAGACAAAAGTAAGGCGCGACTGGCATCACCACAGTCGCGCCCTACGTCGCCGGCTTATGGGGCAGGGGGGAATAGCCGGCTGCTGAGACGACTCCTGTCCATACAAGACGTTCCAAGCCTTGCGAAATATTTTGCGTCCGCTGTTGCGCCAGCCGGACACGGTTAAGTGATCGTCACGGCCAAGAACCCCCGGTCCACGCCCCGCGTTGTTCCCGCGATCGCCATGGGGCGAGGGATCGACAGCCATGTCACAGATTCATAAGGTTTTTTTAGGCGCAATCGCGATGGCCGCGACGCTCGGCGCGGTGCAATTGGCCTCCGGCCACGATCTGGCCGACCGCTGGCAGGCGGTCGCCGATCTGCCCAGCCACAGCCTGAGCCCCGCCCCCGGTCATAACGTCAATCGCGCCGGCAAGGCCGACCGTCTTGCCGAGGTCAAGCCGGCCGCGGTTCCCACCCGCACCGTCTCGATGCGGCTGAACGACCTCGCCGCCACGTCGGTGCTGCTGCGGGTGCCTGCCGCGATCGAGACCGGCAACGCCAAGCCGCCGGCACTGCTGCAGAACCAGAAGAAGGTGCGCACCAAGCCGACGATCGCCTGCGAGCCGATGGTCAGCTCGCTGACCGAGGTCGCAAAGCTGCTCCAGCCTGGTCGTTGCGTGACCTGATCCGCCGAGCGATCGGACAGATCGTCCTCCCGCCGGGAGGGCGATTTTTCACGTCCACTTGATCCCCCCTCGCCTCGCGTTATATCCCGGGTTTCTTTCCCTTCGTTTTGACCGGGTAAACGCATGACGACGTTAGACACGGCTGTGCATACGCAGCCCTTCCAGGCCGAGGTTTCCGAGCTGCTGCACCTCATGGTGCACTCCGTCTATTCCGAGACCGACATCTTCCTGCGCGAGCTCGTCTCCAACGCCTCCGACGCCTGCGACAAGCTCCGCTACGAGGCGATTGCCAGCCCGGCGTTGCTGGGCGAGGGCGACGCGCTCAAGATCCGCATCACCCCGAACAAGCAGGCCAAAACGCTCGTGATCGCCGACAACGGCATCGGCATGGAGCGGCAGGAGCTGATCGATCATCTCGGCACCATCGCCCGCTCCGGCACCAAGGCGTTCGTGTCCAAGCTGAAGGAGGCCAAGGACGGCCTCGGCCTGATCGGCCAGTTCGGCGTCGGCTTCTATTCCGCCTTCATGGGCGCCGAGAAGATCGTCGTGATCAGCCGCCGCGCCGGCGAGAGCGATGTCTGGACCTGGACTTCCTCCGGCGGCTCCGGCTTCGAGATCTCCCGCGCCAGCGACGAGG
>JAEWCE010000241.1 GCA_023390785.1 Pseudomonadota bacterium | reverse complement strand
ATGCGTAGCAAGATCATTCCGAACTGACGTGGCGCCTTGACGGCGAGCGCGGCGCCCATCAGCATGCCGCGCGATTTCAGGCCACAAGAACAGGACGCCCTCAATGAGCGCTCGCCTTCCGGGATTTTCAACCCTCGCCGTGCATGCCGGTGCACAGCCCGACCCCCCACCACCGGCGCGCGCGCGCCTCCGATTTATCAAACCACCTCGTTCGTCTTCAACGACGCCGCCCACGCCGCCTCGCTGTTCGGTCTGCAGGCATTCGGCAACATCTATACCCGCATCGGCAACCCGACCAATGCGGTACTGGAAGAGCGCGTGGCCGCGCTCGAAGGCGGCACCGCCGCGCTTGCGGTGGCCTCGGGCCATGCCGCGCAGGTCGTGGTATTGCTGCAATTGCTCCAGCCCGGCGACGAGTTCATCGCCGCGAGAAAGCTCTACGGCGGCTCGATCAACCAGTTCACGCACGCCTTCAAGAGCTTCGGCTGGAACGTGGTGTGGGCCGATCCCGACGACATCGAAAGCTTCGAGCGCGCAGTGACGCCGCGCACCAAGGCGATCTTCATCGAATCCATTGCCAATCCCGCCGGCAGCATCACCGACATCGAAGCGATCTCGACGGTGGCGCGCAAGGCGGGCGTGCCGCTGATCGTCGACAACACGCTGGCTTCACCCTACCTGATCCGCCCGATCGACCACGGCGCCGACATCGTCGTGCACTCGCTGACCAAATTCCTGGGCGGTCACGGCAATTCGCTCGGCGGCATCATCGTCGACGCCGGCACCTTCGACTGGTCGACGCGGGGCAAATATCCGATGCTGTCGGAACCGCGGCCCGAATATCACGGCATCCGCCTGCAGGAGACCTTCGGCAATTTCGCTTTCGCGATCGCCTGCCGCGTGCTCGGCCTGCGCGATCTCGGCCCAGCGCTCTCGCCCTTCAACGCCTTCATGATCCTGACCGGCATCGAGACTTTGCCGCTGCGCATGCAGAAGCACTGCGACAATGCGAAAGCGGTCGCCGAATTCCTCGCCGGACATCCGGCGGTGGCCTCAGTCAATTATGCCGGCCTGCCGAGCGACAAGTACCACCAGCTCGCGCGCAAATATGCGCCGAAAGGCGCGGGCGCCGTGTTCACCTTCAGCCTGAAGGGCGGCTATGACGCCGGCGTCAACCTGGTGTCGAAGCTGCAACTGTTCTCGCACCTCGCCAATGTCGGCGACACCCGCTCGCTGGTGATCCACCCCGCCTCGACCACGCACAGCCAGCTCGACGACGCCGCCAAGACCAAGTCCGGCGCCGGCCCCGACGTGGTGCGGCTCTCGGTCGGTATCGAGGACAAGGAAGACCTGATCGCGGATCTGGAGCAGGCACTGGGGGCGTAGTCGCTGGCGTTCCGGGGCGCGCGAATCGCGCGCCCCGGAATGACGTTCGCTTTGGCGACCGTCAGTTAACAGTCGTTAACCATATCTGCCGCATATATCGCCTTTGGATCGCCCTTTGATTCGGAGCCGACGATGCTGCGCTGGATGGTACCTGCCCTTGCGGCGATGCTGACGGTTTCAGGCGCGCTTGCCGCCGACTTGCCGGCGACGCCGAAACGGAGGGCCGCCGCTCCGCCGCCGCAGGTCTATGTCGAGACCGATCCGGATGCATTGATCTCGCCGGCCTATGGCATCGGCAGCTACATCCGCAACCTGCCGGGCACCCCACTCCTGCCCGGCTCCCACACGCTGCCCGGCTATTACGGCCGTCCCTGGAGCTACGACTATCAGGGCGCGTATTATGGCGGGAAGCAGGTCGACTATTTCTGGCGCCTGCCCTATGCGTGCGGCGTGTACGGCTATTGCTGATCAGCCGGCCGATGTGATCAGCCGGCCTGACCGAGCGGAACCGCGCGCGGCTGCGCGTGGCTCTGCTGGCGCGAGGCGAGCCGTTCCACCTGCATCACCGCAAGAGCGAGCACTGCGATCGCGACCGCCTGGTGCGACAGCGCAAGGTCGATCGGCACCTGGTTGAGCAGCGTGAGGATGCCGAGCACCGCCTGCACGCTCACCACGGCGAGCAGCCACAGCGCACCGCCCGCGGCCGCCCCTGCGCGCGAGCGCACGGCGTCGATCGCGTGCAGCAACGCCAGCACGATCAGCACGTAGGCGGTCATGCGGTGCTCGAACTGCACCGTCAGGACATTGTCGAACATATTGCGCCACCACGGCGTCTCGAACCACAGCCGCTCGGCCGAGGGAATGAACGCGCCGTCGATCTGCGGCCAGGTGTTGTAGGCGCGCCCGGCGCGCAAGCCTGCGACCAGCGCCCCGAAATAGATCTGCACCAAGGTCACGGCCAGCAGCAGCACGCTCGTGAACCGCAGCCGCGCCGGTGCTGCGATCTGCGGCCGCTCCTCGAGCCGCCGCACCGTCCAGACGATGCCTGCGAAGATCAGCAGCGCGAGCAGCAGATGTGTCGCCAGCCGATATTGCGACACCTCGGTGCGGCCCGCCAGGCCCGAGGCGACCATCCACCAGCCCACCGCGCCCTGGAGCCCGCCGAGCGCGAACAGCAGCCACAGCCGGCGCTTCAACTCACCGGACAGACCGCCGCGCCACAGGAGGAACAGGAACGGCAACAGATAGGCGACGCCGATGAAGCGGCCGAGCAAGCGGTGGCTCCACTCCCACCAGAATATCTCCTTGAACTCGGACAGGCTCATGCCGGCATTGAGCTCGCGATATTGCGGGATCTTCTTGTAGGCCTCGAACGCCTCGGTCCACTGCGCCTCCGACAGCGGCGGCACGCTGCCCGTGACCGGCTTCCACTCGACGATCGAAAGGCCGGATTCCGTCAGCCGCGTCGCACCGCCCACCAGCACCATCAACGCGATCAGCGCGGCGACGGAGATCAGCCACCAGCGCACGGCGCGATGCGGATTGTCTGGAACGGGATTCGTCGTCATGTCAGAGGTTGAAACCAGGGCTTGAACCGGACTGCGTGCCCCTTATAGTCCCCCGCTCCCGCAGCGCAAGTTACGCGACAACGGCAAGCTCACGTCATGACGATCCGCACCCGCAAGTTCCTCGGCGCCATCCTGCTCCTGGTGCTGGCTACGGTCTGGGCCCTGCTCGGCATGGCCGCGGCGCAGATGCCGTGGATCGCCGAGTCCGGCTGGCGGCAGGCGATCTACTACGTGGTGGTCGGGATCGGCTGGGTGCTGCCGGCGATGCCGATCGTGAGCTGGATGCAGCGTCCCGACCGCGTCAAGTCTGGCCGGTAGTGCTGCCGGTCGGTTTCACCGGCGCAAAGGCAGCGCCCGACACCAAGACCCGCAATATCCGCAGCGAGCGCACACGGCCGTCCCAGGCGATCCGCGGCAGCGCGCGCAAATTGGTCCGGCCCTCCGCATCCACGATGCCCGGGACGGTCGACACCGCGCTGACGAAGCCGGCCTCCTCCGCCATGATGACATGACTGCGCCGGAATGAGGCGCGATCGCCGAACGGAAAGGCGAAATGCCCGATCTCGCGGCCGAAGGCCGCTTCCCCAACGGCCTTGCCCATCGTCATCTCCCGCAGCGCCGCGCTGTCCTTCATGTTGGCGAGAACGGGATAGTTCACGGTCGCGCTGCCGATCGTGACGAGCGGATCGGCACCGAGCTTCGCCAGATCCTCCCAATCCATCGAGGCCTCGCGCGAGAGTGCGGCAAGATCGATCCCGTAGCGCGTGCAGAGATCGGCGGCCGCCGCCGCCAGGTCCGCCGGCGGCAGCGAGCGCAACCAGCCCTCGAGATGCGAGAACAGCGCCTGCTTCTCGGCGAGATCGGTGACGACGAAGCGCTGCTCCTTCTCGCCCATCATCAGGCTGATGCGGCTCTCGCGCGCGATCACCTGTTCGAGCCCGAGCCACCAGGCCTGTCCGACGCCGTCGGGAAACGCGGTCGGCACGTAGACCGTGAAGGGCACCGCGTGATGTGCCAGCACCGGGTAGGCGAATTCGATGAGATCCTTCGGCGCGCCGTCGAAGGTGAGCGCCACGAAGCGCCGCGGCTCCGGCAACGTCACTGCGCGCCGGCAGACCTCGTCCATGCCGAGAAAATCGTAACCCCAGCGCTTCAG